>PKZN01000124.1 GCA_003133075.1 Acidimicrobiaceae bacterium
GTCGGTTACTCGACCTACTCGCAATCAGGTAAGCACAATCTGAAACCAGTCGTGGTACTCCGAGTACACGTGGTCAGTCATCCTGATCTGTATCGGCAAGGCCCCGCGTGTTTCGAGGGTGACTAAGACGTCGTCACGGGTGCACCGAATTGCTCAACGAAGTTCAGAGTCTCACGCCTCGACGGAATTACGCACCCTCGTAGGGGAAACCGAGATCGGGAGCGCTGAAGAGCGCTTCGAACCGGAGTCCCTCCGCCGCCGTCATCGCCGCCGCCGTGCCACCGCGATCGACGACCGCAAGGATCATGACGACCTCCGCCCCGAGTTCTTGGGCGACGTGCGCCGCCTCGAGCAGGCTCGTGCCGCGCGTCACGGTGTCTTCGGTGATCACGACCTTGTCGCCCGCGTGGAGTACGCCCGCGAGACGCCCGCCCGCGCCGTGGTCTTTCACTTCCTTGCGCACACTGAAGGCATTCAACGCCCGCCCGCGAGTAGCCGCGACGCCGGCGGTGATGAAGCTCACCCCGTCGGCGCCCATGGTGAGCCCGCCAATGGCGTTGGCGTCTTCGGGGATTGCCTCGAGCACCAGCGAGGCGAGGTCCACCATCACCTCGGGCGCACAGATGGTCTGTTTGGAGTCGATAAACCACGTCGAGGTGCGCCCCGACTTCAGGGTGAACTCGCCTCGCCGCACGGAGTGCTCGAGCAGGTGCGCNNCCCACGATGGTGGCGTCGAGTCCGTTGGTTCGCGCCAGCGCCACCGCGGCGACCGCCGCACTCGCGTCGAGGGCGAGGACCATGCCCAGGCCACAGTTAAATACGCGCACCATCTCTTCTGCCGCGACGGGACCGCGCCGCTGGATCTCAAAGAAGATTTCTGGCGTCGCAAAGTTCTCCATCTCAATCACCGCGTCGAGACCGTCGGGTAACAGTCGCACGACGTTGCCGAGGATGCCCCCGCCAGTGATGTGCGCCACCGCGTGAAGCGCACCGCCGAGTTCGTTACGAATCGCGAGCACCGCCGGCGCGTAGATCACCGAGGGCAGCAATAACTCGTCGCCCAGGCTGTGCCCCGCCCCGGGGTAGGCCGGTGCGGCGAGCGACGTGGCGTCGCGCACCAGCACGTCGCGCGCGAGGGTGTAGCCATTCGACCGTAGGCCCGGCGAGTGAAAACCGACCAGCACGTCCCCCTCGCGGACGCGTTCGGCCGATAGCACATCACGGGTCTCCACGACCCCGAGCGCGAAGCCCGCGACGTCGAGTTCGTCGGGCTTCATCACCCCGCCGTGCTCGGCGGTCTCACCCCCGAGGAGCGCCGCGTTGGCCTGACGACATCCCTCGGCGATGCCGGCGACCAATACCGCGAGTTGGCTCGGGTTCACCGCGCCGACTGCGACGTAGTCGAGCACGAAGAGGGGTTCCGCGCCGACGCAGACGAGGTCGTCGACGAGCATCGCCACGAGGTCGATGCCCACGGTGTCGTAGCGACCGACCATCCTCGCGACTTCGAGTTTGGTACCGACCCCGTCCGCGGAGGCGACGAGCATCGGCTCGTCGTACTTCTTCGCCTCCAGTGCGAAGAGACCCCCGAAGCCGCCGATACCGCCGACGACACCTTTACGGTACGTGCTCTCGACGCTGGCCTTGATGCGCTGGACGACCTCGTCGCCGGCTTCGATGGAGACGCCCGCGCGAGCGTAGGTTCTAGCGCCGGCGACGTCGAGCAGTCGGCTCACCAGCGAGTCGCCGCCGCGCTGATGGTCACCGGGATTGGCGCCGGGTAGGAACCCGTCAGGCACGCGTCGCAGCATTCGCCCTCGAGTTGGATCGACGCGCGCAAGTTCGCCAGCGTGATGTACTCGAGCGTGTCCGAACCGACGAAGTCGTTGATCTCGGCGATGGAGTGATTCGCCGCCAACAGCTCGTCGCGATTGGGCGTGTCGATGCCGTAGTAGCAGGGCCACGCGAACGGCGGCGACGAGATTCGAAGGTGCACTTCCTTCGCGCCGGCGTCGCGCAACATGCTCACCAGCGCCTTGGTGGTGGTGCCTCGAACAATGGAGTCATCGACCACGATGAGTCGCTGGCCCTCGATGTTCTCACGCAGGGGATTGAACTTGCGGCGGACCGCGGCGTTGCGATTGTTCTGATCCGGTGCGATGAAGGTCCGTCCGATGTAGCGGTTCTTCACGAGCCCGTAGCCGAAGGGAATCCCCGAGGCCTTGGCGTAGCCCTCGGCGGCCGGCACGCCGCCGTCGGGCACACCCATCACGATGTCGGCGGGCACGTTGGACTGGCTCGCGAGCAACTCGCCCATGCGACGGCGCGTGGTGTGCACCTGGTGTCCCATGAGGTAGGCGTCGGGACGCGCGAAGTAGACGAACTCGAAGATGCAGAGTTTCTGCTTGCCCAGAGCGGGCTCTAACAATTGGAGAGAGCTCACCCCGTCCTTGGTGATGGTGACCATCTCGCCGGGTTCGATCTCGCGCACGAAGGTGGCCCCCACGACGTCGAGCGCCGGGGACTCCGAGGCGACGATCCACCCTTCGGGCGCGTCGGCGGTGCCGAGTCGACCGAGACAGAGTGGGCGAAAACCGTAGGGGTCCCGGACGGCGTGCACCTGATCGGACTCGAGGATGACCATCGAGAATGCGCCTTCGGCGCGTCCGAGCACGACGCCGAGCGCCTTTTCGAGCGCGAGACCAGCGTCCACTTCGCGCGCGAGTAGTTCCGCGACGAGGTCCGAGTCCGAGAGCATCGAGGTGTACTCGATGCCGGCCGCGGCGGCGAGTTCCAAGGTGTTGGTGAGGTACCCGATATGCCCGAGCGCAAAGCCCGACACCCCCGCGGAGCGATAGACCGGCT
>PKZN01000025.1 GCA_003133075.1 Acidimicrobiaceae bacterium
TATCCACCTGAGCTACGGGAGCTAATTGGGTCTTCGCCTTCAATTTCTTGCTGTTTTGATTCCTGCACAACCTCCACACAACTTCTTGGAACTTATTTGTTCCATTCTTGCTCCATATTTTCAACTTCGGGTTGCTACGCCGAGAGGGCACCTTTCTCTAGTGGATCGATTGCGGCGAGTGCGTCCGCAATTTGGATTCGCGTTACTTCTCGGTCGTAGCGATCCTGAAGGTTCATCCAGAAACCTTCACTCATACTGAAGAAGCGCGAGAGTCGAAGCGCAGTGTCAGCGGTAATGCGGCGTTTGCCGAGGACAATTTCATTAATACGACGTGGCGGCACTCTCAACGCGTGAGCCAGTGCATTCTAACTGATGCCAAGAGGGGCAAGAAACTCCTCCGCGAGAACCTCGCCCGGCTTTATTGGATCCATAGTCTTTGCCATCATTCTCCTTCAGTGATAGTCCACGATCGACACGTCTTCGGGGCCAGCGTCAATTCATCATGCGTCGAAGGCACTCCAAGTGAATCTGATTCGTCCTTTACGGGGTCCACCCGCGTCAGAGCATGGCCAATTACAGAGGTGAGCGTGGAGTCGAGGCCAGTCGAACTCGCTCCATCTTTACTCCGCTTTTCCTCGCTGTGGTAACACCCTGCGCCTCGGCGAGCCAGCCACATGCGTCGATCCCGACAAATTCCGAGCATTCATGAACGGACCAATACTTTGAAGGACGACAAACGTCGAA
This sequence comes from Acidimicrobiaceae bacterium, assembly GCA_003133075.1. GTDB lineage: Bacteria > Actinomycetota > Acidimicrobiia > Acidimicrobiales > RAAP-2 > RAAP-2. Next base: position 745 of record PKZN01000025.1, read on the forward strand.
TCGGGTCGGGAGGCAACGTAGCAGTTGGTCCGCTTCTACTTCTAGACTCCGGTCTCGGGACAAGTTCGAAAGGAATCCGACTCTCAAAGAGGACGGTGTTAGCCCGAAAGAGCAACCCCGTGGACGTCGAGGAGCGGCGATGTTCGAGCGACAAAAGACGTTCACCACGAAATATCTAGCGGAGGTTCGAAGATGCCAGCGAAGAAAACGAAGAAGGAAGTAAAGGGCAAGAAGTCAACAACATCTTCGAAGCCGAAGAAGACCGTGAAAGTAGCTAAGGCGAAGAAAGTTACGAAAATCGCGAAGGTTGCCAAGGCGAAGAAGACCCTGAAGGTCGCGAAGGGGAAGAAGACGGCGAAGGTAGTTAAGGCGAAGAAGGCGAAGAAGGCGGCGAAGGTCGCTAAGGCGAAGAAAGCAACGAAAATCGCGAAGGTAGCCAAGACGAAGAAGACCGTGAAAGTAGCTAAGGCAAAGAAGGCTAAGAAGGTCGCTAAGGCGAAGAAGACCGGCGCGGTGAAAAAGGGCGCGCCGCCCGCGAAAGCCACGAAGAGTGATGCGGCCACGAATGCACCCGCCAAAGACGTCAGCGGACATCCACTCGAGACGCACGAGCGCAATGATTTGCCAGAGTCAACGTTTGCCTTTCCCGAAGAGCGCAAGGAGCCGCTCGAGGATGCTTCACATGTGCGTAATGCCATTGCGCGATTCGATCAAGTGAGTGACGTCAGCGATGACGAGCGCGATCGCGCGTGGGAACGGATTAAAGCGGCGGCCAAAGAGTTCGACGTCGAAATCTCTGAGAGCGACTGGCGTGATCTCTTCAAGAAGGCGACGTAGGTCCACAAAGGAGGTTGGCGGTCCACACCTTATGGGTGTCATCTTCTTCACGAGTGACGACGTCGGCGTGGAGCCCTTCGGTCCGCATCGCCGACGATCAAGTTCACGACGTGAAGTTTCGCGAATCTTGATCGTCGGGGACGTCAACCAGACGCCCACGCACCTACGAGCCCGGTGGTTGTGACGGTTGGGACGACTGGCGAGAACCCGCCACTAATTCCAACGACAACGTCCGCGTCGCCAAAGCTTGTGACACGTCAGTGAGTTTCACATTGTGGTCACGTGAGTATCGGCGAAGCAGTTCGAACGCTTCATCCATGTTGACGTTCAAATATTCGGCGATCACACCCTTGGCCTGCTCGATATAGACGCGGCTGTCCAAAGCAATCTGTAGCTGCTGATTGACGTGGGCTTGATCCGCTGAGGCGTTGCCGGTAATGAGAGCGACGCTGGCAACGTGCGCCAGGGCCTGACCAAGTCTGAGGTCCTCGCCATTGAGGGACCCGACGGCGTTCCCGAAGAGGCCGAGGGCCCCGAGGACCCGATCTTGGATTCGCATTGGTACGGCGTGGACCGACACGAATCCCCGCATCCGGGCTGCGGGTACGAACTGAGGCCAGCGTTGAGCGTGCTCATTGAGATCGGCGATACTCACTGCGACGCCGGTCCGGTAACACTCCAGGCAGGGACCTTCGTCTCGTTGAAGCTGAAACAGTTCAAGGCTGCGAGTCTGTTCCGAGGACGCCGCGACGACGTGCAACACGCCCGCAGTGTCCGCCAGCAGCAGACCGGCCGAAGCGACGTCGAGTAACTGAGCGCATTCGTCGGTGAGATCCTTTAAGAGCTCGACGACATCGAAGGGGCCCACCAGGCTGTCCGCCAACGACACGAACGCCTCAATCACGGACTGTTCCCTCGGCGGGCTCACAATGGGTGGTTCCGAGGAGCGTCGAGATCGTTCACGAAGTCGTCGGGCTTGAAGGACAGGCGTCGCTCGACAATCGCCCAGGCGACGTCGCTGATCGTCATGTCGTGAGCGAATGCGTAGCCGCGCAGACGTATGAGCGCCTCGGCGGCGTCCACGTCGAGTTGCACTTGGACCATTCCCGTCGCCTGGTAGACCTCGACGCGTTCTAACGACTCGAGCTGGGTCCACCCACCTCCCTGGCCGATCACATCCCAGTCAACGTCAGCACTCATCAGTTCCAACATGGGTAGGGCCGCAAGCCGCGACGCCCAGCCCGCCCCGTCGCGCACTTCGCCTTCGATGGCCCCAGGTGTGCGGCGGAACAGGTCCAGCGCACCGACGCGAGTCGCCGCGATCCTCACCGGGAACGCGAACACTCCCCGCACGCCGCTGCTGAGCATTGCATCGGCAAACGCTGGCCAGCGGACTTCTTCCGGATCTTGAAGGTCCCGAGCAAGTACTGGTCGCCCCTGACGGACTGCGTCGAGGCACGGTCCTTCACCGAAGGTGAACTGATACTCGTCCCACCGTCGGCTCAACTCACCGCTTGATCCGAATGTACCCTGGCTCACACCGTGGCGGACGAACGAGATCGCCGCCCCGTCTACCCCTAATAGATCGACGCACGCGTGACAGAGCCGGTCTGCCGAATCAACCGGGCCGCCCGCCCCCGCCATCGCCGCTTCAAGTTCGGCCCGAAGTGTTCCAGAAGATCCCATTAGTTCACCCATGCGCTCACTTTGCGATATTCGCCACTGACTCTACAGGTTCCCCAATATCGCTGACCGGAAATACGCCCTGAATCAGTTCAGGTTCGACCTGACAGCGCCGCTTGATCCTGCGCGTCAATCTGCCGGTACCCTGAGGACAGCGAGCCCGGAGCGAGCGGGATGCCGTCGACGGTGAATCTTGCGACGGAGCGTGAACGTGAGCCCTTGTGGGGTGTCGCGAGTAGGGAGACATGATGCCCAAGGACGAAGAGGAGTTGGAAGACGAGGCCTTCGACGACGTCGCCGAGCAAGAGGATGAGGAGAACTCCACGGATGCGGAGGCGCTCGACGACGATGAGTCGGAAGATGAGTTCCTCCAAAGTTCGGTCGACGCCGACGACCTTGCGAGTGGGTACAGCACCACCGTCCCCGCGAGGGAAGTCGATGTGGACGAGGACACCGAGGGCGACGACGTAACTGACGCTGGCGACGACAAGCCGATGACGGAGGTTGAGGTTGACGACGCGGCCAGTGACGCGGCAGGTCGTGACGAAATTGAACTCGACCTAGATGTTGCACTGACGACAGGCGCGACCACTACCGAAGCCCCCGAAGGCGACTAGACGCCTCCGAACTCGGAAGGGAGTCCAGAATCTGATGTCTCGGCCGAAAGCAAAGGCGAGCCATTTTCGAGGAAGTCAACCTGACTAGTCGTGACGATCGCTTGGCTTCGCTCGTACGTGGTTGAGGACCTATCGCGCGTGCCAGGGAGGCCGAGATCAAACTCCGCCCTGGTTGCCCATTAACAGCGTCGATCGCTACCGAGTCACGGCGCGAGGATTTACGCTATCTGGATGCACTGGTTAGTCAAATTTGTGGGGGATTATTTCTTTCTGCTCAGCCTCGCCATCGTCGCTGTGTTCTGGTTTCTCGCGAAGAAGGACGAGAAGTTGGCCATCGTGTGGCAGCTGCTCTTCGGAGGTGCAGTTGCGTTGCTCTTGTCGACGGTCGCCAGCAGCCTCTACTACGACACTCGCCCGTTCGTCACCGAGCACATTGTGCCGATCATCGCTCACTCCGCCGACAACGGATTCCCATCCGACCACACGCTCCTCACTGCATTTCTCGGGTTCACCATCTATCTTCACTCGCGTGTGGTCGGCGGGATACTTTTGCTCATCGCGCTACTCGTCGGTGTGGCGCGGGTGGCTGCGCACATTCATCACCCAATCGACATTGCGGGCTCGTTCGTCATCGCTGCACTATCCGTTGCGTTCGTTCAGTTGCTCGCCTTCGGTTGGCGGCGCGCCCACCCCGCTTCAGCAAGGAGCCAAACGCCGGCCTGATGGACTTCGCGTCGCCTCTCAACGCGTGGCTCCCTCACAGTGGGAAGTGATCACACTGCAGAGCTTTCTATCGCCGCCGAAGGGAGAAACGTGAGTGATGGACTGCGACGATGCACCTGGTGCGGTGACGACGAACTCTACGTTTCTTATCACGACCTCGAATGGGGCGTACCAGTGCACGACGACGACGCGCTCTTTGAGTTGCTGTCGCTCGAGGGCGCACAAGCGGGCCTGAGTTGGATTACGGTCCTGCGTCGAAGAGAGGGGTACCGTCGCGTATTCGAGAACTTCAATTTGGACAAGGTCGCTCGATTCGATGACGCCAGGGTCGACGTGATCGTGGGCGATGCGGGCGTTATTCGCCATCGACAAAAAATAGTCTCGGTGATTTCGAACGCACGCGCGATCATCAACCTTCCGCGCGAACGCGGCACGTTTGCTGAGTATCTCTGGGAACTTGGGACAGTTGACGTCGACGCCACCGTCTCGGCGATCACGATGAGCGCTCAACTACGCCGGGACGGGCTCAAGTTTGTGGGACCCACGATATGCCACTCGCTCATACAGGCATGCGGAATAGTCAACGATCACGCGCCCGATTGCTTCCGCTTCGACGAGGTCGACGCCCTACGTGGTGCGTGATTGAGAGCGCAGTGCTCGAAGGTGACCATGAAGGCGGCAGAGACTTGCACCCACGTGGCGTGCGAATTGAGACGCTTCGCCCGACGACCGGTGGGGCCGTCGGTGTCATTAACCTCTAACTCCCGTGACGATTCTCATTGACTTGCAGGAGGTCACCCTCCAAGGCGTCGATCGGACGCTCTTAGCGAATCTCTCATTGACGATTTCCTCGGGCGACCGCATCGGTGTAGTCGGCATCAATGGGGTCGGCAAGACGACGCTTCTTCGTATAATTGCTGGCACGTTGTCACCGGACTCGGGGGAAGTACGTCGCGGGCGAGACGTACGGGTGGGCTTTCTCCCCCAGATCCCACATTTGCCCGTCGGTACCGTGCGCGAGACGCTGGGCTCTGGTTGGCAGGTCGACGCGACACTTGACCGCCTCGCGATGTTGGACGCCGCCGACACCCAAACCGACCAACTCTCTGGGGGTCAACTCAAGCGCGTCGCGCTCGCGCGCGTGTTCGGTGAGGAGAGTGACGTCATCATCCTTGACGAGCCCACGAACCATTTAGACCTCGGCGCGATTCAGTGGCTCGAGCAGCAGATCGTGGCGTTTCGAGGGGCCGTCGTGCTCGTGAGCCACGACCGTTTTCTGCTCGATCAAGTCACGACTCGCATGATCGAGATCGATCGCGGAAAGACCTTCCTTCACGCGGGTGGCTACTCCCATCTTTTAGAGGCCCAGGCCGAGCGAGAAGCTCGCGCCGCCTCCGCCGAACAGACGCGCCGTAATCTCGCCCGGACCGAACTGGCGTGGCTCCGGCGCGGGGTCAAGGCCCGCGCCACGAAACCCCAAGCGCGACTCGACGCCGCGAAACGACTCCTCGCGCAGCGACCGGAGACGGCGGCGAGGACCGGCAGTCTCGACTTCGCCACGGACGTCCCCCGACTCGGGACGAGCGTCATCAAAGCGCACCACGTCGCCTTCGCCTACGAAGGAGGCGACGAGATTCTGCGCGACGTGAACGTGGAGCTCGGTCCCGGCGATCGCGTCGGCGTAGTTGGTCCGAACGGTTCGGGTAAATCGACGTTCCTCAATCTGCTCAGCCAACGGCTGACACCTTCTAAGGGGACCGTGAAACTCGGGCCAACGGTACGAACCTCGTACCTCGATCAAGATGGTGGCGCGTACGACCTCGAGCTCACGGTCCAGGAACTCGTCGCGGGTCCCCAGGGCACGCCGGGTTCCTTGAGTGACGTCGCACTCATGAATCGATTCTGGTTTAGTGGCGCGCTGCCGATGACCAAGGCGCGCGATCTCTCGGGCGGCGAACGGCGTCGGCTGCAGCTGCTCTTGACCCTGGCGGCCCGTCCGAACGTGCTCTTTCTCGACGAGCCAACGAACGACCTCGACTTAGAAACCATCCGTCTCCTCGAGGAGTTCCTCAGTCAGTGGCCCGGCACGTTGGTGGTGGTCTCGCACGACCGCGCCTTCCTCAGCCGCACGACCGATCGCCTCATCGAAGTGCACGCGGACGCGACCATGAGCGACGTACCTGGCGGCATCGACGCGTGGATCGCGCGAGCGTCGGGCGCCGTGGCACCCGCACGCGATGCCGGTGGCGCTGACTCCTCCCCCGTCGTTCCCAAGGGACGAGCGATTCGCGACGCGGAAAAAGAGATGTCGCGCCTCGAGCGAAAGAAGTCCACCCTCACCGACAAACTCCTCGTGTCTAAGGACCGCGAGGAACAGACTCGACTCGGCAGGGAGCTCTCGGCGACCCAACGAGATCTCAGCCTCGCGGAGGAACGCTGGCTCGCCTTATCGCAGTAGCCCATCGAGTGCGACCGAAGTGGAAACGACCGCGGGCGGTACTAGCGTTGAAGGAGCCTCAAACTGACGCAGTACAGGAGATGACTATGTCGCGCACCCTCACTCGCTCACTCGTCGCCGCTGTCGCACTGGCCACTCCCTTTTACGCCCTGAGCGCCGGCGCCGCCAAAATCAGCGCCAAATCGACGTTGAGTGCGGCGTTAGCCGATGGGGCGAGTCAAAAGAGCGTGACCCTGTCCGGGACGGTGAGCGGCTCGGGGACCACCATCACCCTCGATGGTGGATTCTCTCCCGCGGGAAATGGTGGATTGACGACGGTGCCGAAGGTGGGAACGTACTATGCGATCTCGCCTCGGGGCAAGAAGTACTGCTTCGTGAAGGCCACATCGGTCGCCATGTTGAAACAGGCGCTCTACGTCAAGTCGCCTAACACAGATGAGATCAACCTCTGGTACAAAGTGACCTCGAAGGACCCCCGTTACGACAGCATCGCTTCGCCGAACGGCGCGCAAACGGTGTCACAACTCTTTTCCTTCACTCCCGCGGGCTGGAGCCGTAAGGCAACCTACAAAGCCACCACCACGTTGAACGGCGTTCGCGTGATCAAGCTCAAGGCCGCTTCGAACCTCTTCGTCAGCGGAAAGGGCTTCGCCACCACGACGCTCTACGTGACCGAGGGGAAGAACCCCCTGCCCTTCGCCATGTCGGGCCCGACGGGTACTACGGGTCTGTTCTACTTCACGAAATGGGGCACGACGACCGTCGCGATTCCCTTCACCGACATCATCTTGCCGAAATAACGCTTCGTCATCGCGGGTCGCCAGAACCACGCGACCCGCGAGTCAAAATCCCGGAAAGGCGCTCCGTAGTCCATCGAGGTGCTCAGCACCCTCTACGTCCGACGGTGTGTGCTCGGGGTCAAGCCGTCCGTAGACGAGGCGAAGGAAGGCCTCCGCCGGTAATCGCACGTCGGCGGGCTCCTCCCCCGTCCCTTCGCTCACCGTCGCCGCCTCGGGCGTGAGTTCAATTCGGTAGGTCCTCACGGGATCTTCCGTTCGCACTACGTAGGTACCCGTCGAACCAGTTGGCTTCGCCGCGAATTGAGCAATCATCTTGAGAACTCCTAGTAGCGAGTCGACGACTTCTGGCGCGAGGACGGCGTCGGGGTTTAACGCCACGTCGATGTCCCACGTGTGGAACGCGTGTTCGCTGAGGCGCAGGCCCGCGAAGCCGTCGTAGTCCAACTCCACCGGGCCGAGGCTGACCTTTACGTGCGCGCGTTCCTCAGGGCTCAGTGCTGACAGGCGCGCGATGACCGCTGCGTCGGCGGCGAGCAGATCGGCCCACTGCGCTTCGGGCGACTTCGCGTCCCACTCATCCCACACTGACTGGTTGAATCCCGCGGGCGCAGCATCGCCAGTGACCGCACTGTCGATGCCCTGCACGAAGATGACCGCCCCCGATCCCAGGTGTGAGAGGACGTCGGCGATGGTCCACTCTTTCGGATACGCCGACATCCTCAGTTGCTCGGGGCTCAAGGGCTCGATCAACGAACAAAGTTGTTCCACCGAGTAGCGCAGTGGATCCAAAAGCTCAGCCATGTGGTTCTCCTGTCAACGTCAGAGCGACGAGCCAACCCTACGGGTGAGGGCCCCACCTTCAGTCGGCGTCGTGGGCGGCCAGGAACTCCTCGACGACCGCTCGGAAGCGTTCGGGTTCTTCGACGAAGGGCATATGGCTCGAGTCTTCGAAGATCTCCCAGCGCACGTCGGGAATGTTGTCGAAGAAGGGCTGGATCGTCGCGGGCGTCGCTTCGTCGTGGCGGCCTGAGAGCAACAGCGTCGGCGCGAGAATGTGCCGAACGCGCTCAACCACCGACCAGCCACGCAGCGTGCCGACGCAGAAGAACTCATTGGGTCCATTCATCGTGTTGTATACCGTCGAGTCGTGCGACATGATCTCGAAGGTGCGCACGACCTCGGGTGGGTTCGGCAGGACCCGACAGACGTGCACGTCGTAGTACGCCTGGGTGGCCGCCAGGTACTCGGGGTCGTTCAACGATCCATCGGCCTCGTGACGATCGAGCGCCTCGGCGACCTCGGCGGGCATCGTCGAACGCAAGACCAGCGCCTCGCTCGCCCAGAGGTCCATTGACGCCGGAGAGTTACTGAGCACCAGCGCGCGCAGACCCGACGGTTGGCGAATAGCGTGCTCCGCCCCGAGCATCCCGCCCCAGGACTGTCCGAGAAAGTGGTAACGAGCGTCAAGCCCCAAGGTCGTGAGCAGGTTGTCAAGTTCGTCCAAGAACAACTCGACCGTCCAGAAGTCGCGGTCCGCGTCGGGCAGGTGCGTCGAACGCCCGCCCCCGAGCTGGTCGTAGTGCACGACCGCTCGACCAGAGCTCGCGAGCGCGGCCAGTGAAAGGAGGTAATCGTGCGAGCATCCCGGTCCGCCGTGCGCGACGACGAGGGGCGTGAGCGTGGAGTTGAGGTCGCCGGTCACGCGATACCAGGTCTCGTGACCTCGGAATTCAATCGTTCCTTCGGTCACGGGCAGTTCAGTCACGTACTCGACTGTAGGTGAGCCCTCCGAAGGTCGTATGTCGATTCTTACCCCTCTCTTAGTGCGGTTTGTTTCGCACTTGCAATGCGTCAGGAACTATGGACGTTCGTCACCTTCGAAAGGACCATCAGTGAACCCTCTGCGTCGAGGTGTGCGCAACGCCTTCCGCAACACCATGCGCTCGGTCGGCGTGGTCGTCATCTTGGCCGTGGCCATTGCCCTGTCGATCTCGATGCTCATCGCTCGAAGTGCGGTGGAGTCCAAAATTAGTTCCGTTCGGTCCTCGAGCGGTACGACGATCACCGTGTCGCCCGCGGGAGCCTTCGGATTCGCGGGCAACGGTACCCCGCTCAAGGCGGCGAAAGTCAACGCTCTCTTGAATCTGAAGAATGTCGTCTCGCTGCAAGAGTCCCTGAGCGAGCAGTTGAGCTCTACCAAGACCTCCCTCACGGCACCGAGTTTCGGTGGTGCCGCCGGTGGTACGACGGGTGGATTTGGCGGATCCGGGACCTTCACGCCATCGATTCGCGTCATTGGGACGAACGACCCGGGCAACGCGGTGGTGGGTGGCTTTAACGGTGGCGGTACCGAGAAACTCACCTCCGGCACCGCCTTTTCCCCCACGTCGAGCGCCGACGTCGCGGTGATCGGCAACACCTTGGCGACGGATAACAAGCTCAAAGTCGGCTCCACGTTCACCGCGGACGGCAAGACCATCACGGTCGTGGGGATCTACACGTCGGGCTCGACCTTTGCGGACTCCGACGTCCTCATGCCCTTAGCGACGCTACAAACATTGGCCTCCGCCTCGGGCGAGGTCTCAACGGCCATCGTCACCGTCAACAACATCGACAACGTCTCGAGCGTGACGACGGCCATTGAGTCCGCGCTCGGCTCCAAGGCCACCGTGACCTCGACCGAAGCGACGGTCGCGAGTGAGCTGGCGCCCCTCAATTCGGTCAAGACCATCACGACCTACACCCTCGTCGGCTCGGTGATCGGGGCCGCGTTGATCCTGCTGCTGTCGATGCTCATGATCGTGCGCGAACGCCGTCGCGAGATCGGCGTCTTAAAGGCTCTCGGTGCGCCGAACCGCTCGATTATCGGTCAGTTCATCGCCGAGTCCACGACCTTCACCGTGCTCGGTGCGGTGGTGGGTCTCGTGGGCGGCATTCTTCTCAGTAGCCCCATCGCCTCAGCGCTGGTGAGCGCGACGAGTAACAGCACGACGTCGACGGGCGGATTCGTTCGCGGCGGCCCGGGCGGCTTTCGCGGCGGTGGGAGCGGCTTCACACCTCCCTCGGGTGGCGGCGCGCCCTTCGCGGGTCGAACCGGACTGCACTTCGGCGGTTTCAGTAATACCTTGGAAACTCTGCACACCTCGGTGGGCTGGTCCACGCTCGCCTTCTGCTTCCTCTTCGCCATCGTCATCGCCGCCCTCGGTTCAAGTGTGGCGACCGGCACCATCGTCCGTATCCGGCCCGCCGAAGTTTTAAGGAGTGAGTAATGCTGAAGGTTCAGAGTCTCGATAAGACGTTCCACACGGGCGCGGGCGAGGTCCACGCGGTCTCTGACGTCTCCTTCAACGCCGAGGACGGCGAGATGGTCGCGATCATCGGCGCGAGCGGCAGCGGTAAGTCAACGTTGCTCGCGCTACTCGGTCTGCTCGACTCGCCCGACCGGGGCAGCATCGAGATAGACGGCGTCGAACTGGCGAACCTCGATTCGGGTGGTCGCACGAAGTACCGTTCGCGACAGGTCGGCTTCGTCTTCCAGCAGTTCAACCTCATCCCCAATCTCAGTGCCAAGGAGAACATCCTGTTGGCACTGGAGTACGCACACTGGCCCAATGCGGAACGTGACACCCGAGCCGATGAGATGCTCGCCATGGTCGGCCTCACCGCGGATAAGGGAGAACGGCGCCCCGCCAAACTCTCGGGCGGTGAGCAACAACGCGTCGCCATCGCGCGGGCCTTCGCCGCGCGGCCCCAGTTGATCCTCGCCGACGAGCCGACGGGCAGCCTCGATAAGTCGACCGGGCAGAAGATCGTCGAGCTCCTTCGCAACGCCGCCACGAGCCAGCGCGCGACCGTGCTGGTCGTCACGCACGACGAAAAGGTGGCCAAACAGGCCGACCGTCGTTTGGAGATCGAGGACGGCGTTCTCCGCGAGATCGCCTAGGGGCGAACCCGCGCGAAAGGAAATCTCGGTCAGGTAGCCTGGATTCCTCTATGGGCCTGTCCATCGGTATCGTCGGCCTCCCCAACGTCGGAAAATCAACGCTCTTCAATGCGCTGACGAAGAATCACGTCCTGGCGGCGAACTACCCCTTCGCCACCATCGAGCCCAACGTCGGCATCGTCGCGGTGCCCGACGCGCGTCTCGGCGTGCTGGCCGAGTTGTTCCATTCAGAAAAGATCATCTCGGCGACCGTCACCTTCGTCGACATCGCCGGCATCGTGCGCGGAGCCTCCACCGGCGAAGGTCTGGGCAATCAGTTCCTCGCCGCCATTCGCGAATCTGACGCCATCTGCGAGGTCGTGCGCGTCTTTGAGGACGATGACGTGATCCACGTCGACGGGCGGATCGACCCGGCGAGTGACGTCGAGACCATCGAGACCGAGTTGATCCTCGCGGACCTTCAGACCGTCGAGCGCGCGGCCGCTCGACTCGAACGTGACGCCAAGCGAGGGGGCGAGGCGGCCGTGAAACTCACCGAGTTGAAAAAGACTCAACTCGCCCTCAATGACGGCCGGGTGATCTCCCAGTTGGGCAAAGAACTCGACCGCGCGCTCCTCTACGACCTGCACCTGCTCACGGATAAGCCATTCATCTACGTCTTCAACGTCGATGAGGCCACGCTCGGGAACGACGCTCGATGCAAGGAGCTGCAGGCGTCGGTCGCGCCGTCGCCCAGCGTCGTGCTCTGTGCGAAGGTCGAGGCGGAACTCTCAGAACTCGACGACGACGAGGCGCTCGAACTCCTCCAGTCCTACGGACAGAATGAGTCGGGACTCGCGCAGCTCTCGCGCGTCGGCTTCTCGACGCTCGGGCTCCAGACGTTTTTGACCGCGGGTCCGAAGGAGGCCCGGGCGTGGACTATCCACCAAGGCGAGACCGCGCCCGAGGCCGCGGGCGAGATCCACACCGACTTTCAAAAGCACTTCATTAAAGCCGAGATCGTGTCCTTTGACGACCTCGTCGCGGCCGGATCGATGACGGCGGTGCGCTCGGCGGGTAAGGCCCGCGTCGAGGGCAAGGAGTACGTCATGCGCGACGGGGACGTTGTAGAGTTCCGCGTCGGCGTCTGACGCTCTTTGGTACAATGGGACCAGGCGACTACGACAGAGGTCGGCGCCTGGAAACTTCGAACTCCTAGGAGAATCATGACCTCTGACGCCTTTACCTTCAAAGTTGCGGACCTCTCGCTCGCCGAATTCGGCCGCGCGGAGATCACCCTCGCCGAACACGAGATGCCCGGCCTCATGGCCATGCGCGAAGAGTTTGGCCGCTCAAAGCCTCTGACGGGCTCGCGCATCGCCGGTTCGTTGCACATGACGATTCAGACCGCGGTCTTGATCGAAACGCTCGTGGAGTTGGGCGCGGACGTGCGCTGGGTCAGCTGCAACATCTTCTCCACCCNNGCGGCCGTGGTCGTCGGCCCCCACGGGACGGCGGCTGACCCCAAGGGCGTGCCGGTGTTCGCGTGGAAGGGCGAGACGCTCGAAGAGTACTGGTGGTGCACCGAGCAGTTGCTGCGCTGGCCGGGCTTCGATGGTCCGACGATGATTCTCGACGACGGTGGTGACGCGACGCTGCTGGTGCACAAGGGTCTCGAATTCGAGCGCGCCGGCAACGTGCCCGCCCCCGAAGCGGCCGACTCCGAAGAGTACGGAGTGATTCTCGCGTTGCTGCACCGCATCATCGCCAGTGGCGAGAAGATCTTCGAGCCCATGGCCGCGGGCATCATCGGTGTCTCGGAGGAAACCACCACCGGCGTGCACCGTCTCTATGAGATGGAGCGTGACGGCACGTTGCTCTTCGCCGCGATCAACGTCAACGACGCGGTCACCAAGTCCAAGTTCGATAACAAGTACGGCGTGCGCCACTCCCTCATCGACGGCATCAATCGTGGCACCGACATACTCATCGGCGGCAAGGTCGCGGTGGTCTGTGGGTACGGCGACGTCGGCAAGGGCTCGGCCGAGTCCTTCCGTGGTCAAGGCGCTCGCGTCATCGTCACCGAGGTCGACCCCATCTGCGCCCTGCAGGCGGCGATGGACGGCTTCCAGGTCACCACGCTCGAAGAGGCGCTGCCCGAGGCCGACTTCGTCATCACGGCGACGGGGAACCGTGACATCGTCACGGTTGATGACATGCAGTCAATGAAGCAGCTTGCGGTATTAGGCAACATTGGTCACTTCGACAACGAGATTGACATGGCGGGATTGGCGGCGCTGCCGGGCGTGGTGCGCGAGACGATCAAGCCCCAGGTGGACAAGTGGACGTTTCCCAACGGGCGATCGATCATCGTCCTCTCTGAAGGACGCTTGCTCAACCTCGGCAACGCCACCGGTCACCCGAGTTTCGTGATGAGCAACTCCTTCACGAACCAGACCATGGCGCAGATCGAGCTCTACGTAAACAACGAGCGCTACGAGAAGAAGGTCTACGTCTTGCCCAAGCACCTCGACGAGAAGGTCGCCCGACTGCACCTTCACGCGCTCGGCGTGAAACTGACGACGCTCACCAAAGAGCAGGCCGACTACATCGGTGTCGCGGTCGAAGGACCCTTCAAGCCCGATTCGTATCGCTACTAGACGGGCGCGGGCTAGCGGTACCCCGCGAAGATGTCGTCCGTCGGGCCACTCAGCCCCATCGGGTTCGTGACGCGTACGAACCACTCGGTGCCCATGGCCGCCCGGAACTCCTCGGGACTCATCTTCATCCAAAAGGACTCGCCGATCTGAGAGTGGTGGGCGGCGAGTGCATCCCTTTTGGCGTCAGTCGCGGAACGTACGTCAATCACCGCGCCGATGAGTTCATCGGGCGTTCCCATATCAATGGGATCCACCTCGGGCCCAATGGCATCGAGTTCGTGGACGATGCCGTTTGCCGCATCGGCTTCTTTCTGCTCTCGCTCTTCTTTCTCCCAGCGAGCACGCCACATCACCATGACCGAGTCCGGGATCGCATTGAAATACAGCGTCGGCTCGTAGTCGATCAACTCGAGCGCCGCGAGCGTGACCCGGTGGGCCTGAATGTGGTCGGGGTGGCCGTAGAAACCGAACTCGTTGTACGTCATCACGACCTGTGGTCGCTCTTCCATCAAGATCGCGGCCACCCGGGCCGCCGCGTCCTCGACCGGCGTCGCCCAAAACGATTTCGGATCGTCGTTCTGCGGCCAGCCCATCATCCCCGAGTCGCGGTACCCGAGGCGAATCAGGCGGTCGATACCGAGGATCTCGACGGCACGGTCGAGCTCGCCCTCGCGAATCTTGACCACTGCTTCCTCCTGGTGTCCGTCCTCCCCCGGCTTGATGCCGCCCGGGGCGTCACCGAACTCACCGTTGGTGCACGTCACCAAGACCGTTCGCACACCCTGGTCGGCCAGCACGCGGTAGATGCCGCCGGTGGAACTCGCCTCGTCGTCGGGGTGCGCGTGCACCGCTAGAAATGTCAGTCCCATCACAGTCCTCCAAAGAGATCGGTCGCGTCGCCGGAAGCGTCGTGACGGCTCCACGCGCGCTGGTAGTACTCGGTGCTAAAGAGCAGCGAGAAGAGGTCGTCGTTCATCTCAACTAAGTCCTCGTTGTCGATTTGCGACGCGTGAGCGGCCATTGCGTCGTGTTTCACCTTAACGAGTGAACCCACGTCCATCGTCGTCGCGACCAGTTCGTCGGCCACGTGGGTACCGGCGTCTAACACGAACGCCGGAAGCGAGAGTCCAATCTCGTGCGCGCCGGCAATCAACGTCGTGATGACCCCTTCGGGCACGACGCAGTAGTACAGGCGTTCGACGCTGGCAGATAGTTGCACCGCGCGACGCGCCACGACGTTGGCCTGGATGTGGTCGGGGTGACCGTAGAAACCTCGTTCGTCATACGTCACCACCACCGCGGCCTCCTCCTCGTCGAGGATCGCGGCGACGCTGCGCGCGGCGGCCCCGACGTCCACGTTCATGAAGGCGTCGACGTTTTTGTTCTCCGCCCAGCCCATCATCCCCGAGTCGTCGTAACCGAGGTTGATGGCCCGCGAAAAGCCCAGCGTGGCGACCGACCGCTGCAGTTCTGCGGCGCGGGTCGCTTTCGTCGCCACGTCGTCGTGGTTCTCTTCGTTGCCCGCGCGACGGTTCTGGTCGAAGCCCAACGCACCATTCGTGCACGTGATCAGCACCACACGGTGTCCTAACGACGCGTAGTGGGCCACGGCGCCGGCGGCGAAAAAGGCTTCGTCGTCGGGGTGCGCGTGCACGCATACGAGCGTGGGGAGAGAACTCATGAGGAGAGACTACGAGGTCAAAAGTTGGACGATACGCACGACCAACAACGCGCCCGCCGCGAAGAGGTAGACGCTTTGCGAGCGCATGAGAATCGTGCGGGGTCGAGATTTCGGCATCGGCTCTAAGAGCGTGAGACGCGGTGTGCGCCAGTCGCGCTTATCGATATCGAAGCGCGGCGGCGGCACCGTTCGGCGCCACCCCATCGGCAGACCGATCAGCAGGCCGATCGCACCGATGACGGCCAGCACTTCGAGGAGCGTCAAGACGTCGACCCCCGTGAAGAGTGTCGAGATCATCAAGGTGAGCGACAAGACGACGAGCACCGTCACCATGATCACCGAGGCCACGTTGAGGAGGCGACCGTTCTTCCACGGCCCCATGAGGGCCGCGTCGTTGGCGAGGAGCAGCACGATGATCGTGGTGCTGGGGAGCATCAGACCACAGAGCGCCTGCACCGCCAAGGTAATGACGCCGAGTGGCGCTCCCGGTACGACCGCGACGGTGCCGGCGGCCACTAAGAGCACCGCGAATCCTCCGTAGAAAGCCTTCGCCTCGAAGAGGCGCGCGTTAAGACCTTGATGGGAGGAGGAGAGGTCGCCCAGTGCGTACGAGCTCGCCAACGTCACGACCGCCGCACCGATGATCGACGCGTTGAGGAGCAGCAGCGCAAAGAGCGCCCCGGCGTCGTGACCGACGTAGTGGCCGAGACCCCGCGCGACACCGAGGGCGTTGGTGTATGACGTCGTGTTCCCGTGACCAGCGAGGCCGACCGCGCAGATCGCCACCAGCGCCGAGGCGACGATCACCACGACGATGGATCCGATGATGGTGTCGACCCGCTCGTAGTTCAGCCAGCGCGGCGTGATGCGCTTATCGACGATGTTGGACTCCTGAAAGAAGAGTTGCCAGGGGGCGACGGTCGTGCCGATGATCGAGATGATGAGCAGCACCGCGCCCGAAGACGCGCCGCCGCGCAAACGGGGCACGAAGGTGGCGTGGGTCATCGCCGAGAACGAAGGGTGCGTCACTATCAACAGGGGAATGATGATGAAGTTGACGGCGATGAAGAGCATCATGAAGCGCTCCCAGCGACGAAACGAGCCTGACGCGGTCACCGAGAAGAGCAAGACCACGGCAATCGGCACCGAGACGTACGGGCTCACCCCGAAGTACTCCATCGAGAGCGAGATGCCAATGAACTCGGTGACGATGATGAGGAAGTTCAAGAACAAGATGGAGAAGATCGACAGGTTGCCCCAATAGCGCCCGAAGCGCTCGCGGATGAGTCGCCCGTGGCCGACGCCGGTCACCGCACCCAAGCGCGCGACCATCTCTTGGATGATGATCAGGACCGGAATGAGCAGCGGCAGCGTCCAAAGCATGGTGTAGCCGAAGTTCTGGCCCGCCTGGGCGTAGGTGGAGACGCCGCCCGCGTCGTTATCCCCCACCATCACGATGAGGCCGGGCCCGATGATGGCGATGAGCGTTAAGAGGCGCGCCCGGGTGCCGCGGCGATTGCCCTCGTCGTGGGCGCTGATGGTGCCGAACGCACCGGTGATCTGGGTCTCTTTGGACTGCTCGCGCTGCACGGGCCACCTCCTTTCGTCTCGTCGTGGCTGTGGGCGCACAACCACGCGGGAATCAAAGGGGCTAGTGGCGCTCCTTGGGAATCGGGCGAAGTTGTGTCAGTACGTGGATAGCCTCGCGGCTGGTACTAGGGGGTTTCAGAGAGACCCCCTTAGAACGAGACCATCGGTGGCGCGGCGCATCACTACTCCTCCACCGCACTCATACCGAACTCGGCGCGCCAGCCCTGGGGCAGGAGCTCTTCGAGCAGGTCATCAACCGTGACGACCCCGATCATCTTCGCGTGCTCGTCGTCGAGCACCGGGAGAACGGTCAAGTTGAAGTCGCTCATCTTGCGCGACACGCGCAGCACGTCCCAGTGGGGATGTACGTGGGCCAGTTGGGTGCGTGCCACGCTCAAGGCCAACTCGGTCGGGCGAGCGCGCACCAGCGGCGCAATGGACGCCGCCCCGATGGGCTGGCCACTCTCGTCGACGATGAAGACGGCTTGGAGCGACTCGGCCGGGACGCGCGAGGTGCGGATCGCGTCGAGGGCGTCGGCCACCGTGGCGTTCGGGGCGACGGAGACGTAGTCGGGGTTCATCAGACCGCCCGCCGTGTCGGCGTTGTAGGAGAGCAACTGACGGACCTTGACCTGTTGTTCACTAGGTAGCAACTCCAAGATCGGGAGTCGGCGCTCTTGTTCGATCTCGGTGATCAGGTCGGCCGCGTTGTCCGGTTCCATGCGCGAGAGCAGTCGCGCGGCTTCTGCGTCGCTGCGCGACTCGAGGAACTCGAGCTGGTGGGTGGTGTCGAGTTCTTCGAAGACGTCCGCTTCGAGTTCGCGGTCGAGGCCCACTGCTTCGATGATCTCTTCACCCTCTTCGTGACTGGCCTGCTCGACCAGGTCGGCGATCTGCGCGGGGTGCAGTTTCGCGAGTTTGCGGTAGGGAATTCGCAGTCGCGCGGAGGGCACGTGCGACACGAAGGGCTCGATGGAGGCGAAGTCCACGATCGAATCAGACTGCACGTGCGAACCGATCTTGTGACCGAGCACGCGTCGCAAGAACGAGCGACGACCGGGATCGACGCCCACGACCGCCCAGCGACCCTCGCTCTGGGCGATCTCGATCTCGTTGGCGATGATGATGCGTCCGCGAACCAGGTTGATGAGGTGACGGGCGAGGAGGTCTTCGGCGAGCAGCATCTCGCCGGGGCGACGCTCGAACTTTCGAAGGTCCACGCGACGACCCTCGAACGTCATGCGGCCTTGGGCGAGTCCGCCGATCTTCTTGATGGAAACAAAAAGGTCACGACCTTCAATCCGGATCACCGCGCCGACGATGGGCGGGTGCGAGTCGTCGCCGAGTCGCGCGACCAGGTCCTGGACGCGTCCAATCCGGTCACCGTCCGTGTCATAGATCGGACGACGCAGGAACGTAGAGAGGTGGAGGATTTCAGTCACGACAAGCCTTTACGACCATCTCAGGCTACCGCTTCCTCAACGAACGCTCCACTTCGACGCTGAAGCGTGCGCGACAAACGGGTGAAGATTCGTAGTGCTAGTGGCCCGCGGATGCGAAGTGCGAGAGCGCGCGGGCGACGAAGTCGACGTCATCATCACTGACCCCGACGTGCGTGACGAAACGAGCGCGCGTCGGAGCGACCGTCGAACCTTCGACGCCATGGTGCGCGAGCTCCTCGACGATCTGGCGAGCTTGGGGATGATTGAAGGCAATGATGTTCGTGCGACAGGTGTCGGGGTCGTAGCCCGACTCGGGGAAGGCCGCGGCGAACAGGTCGGCCAGTTGTTGCGCGTGGTCGTGGTCGTCCTGCAAGCGGTCGACCATGGTGTCGAGCGCCACCAGCCCCGCGGCCGCCAAAAATCCCGCTTGTCGCATGGCACCCCCCAGGCGCTTGCGCTCGACGCGCGCTCGATCTATCAACGCAGCGGACGCCGCGAGCAACGAGCCGACCGGGGCGCACAGCCCCTTTGAGAGGCACGCCATCACGGTCGTTGCGGGTTCGCAGAAGTCGCTCGCACTGGTACCAGTTGCCACGACGGCGTTAAAAAGTCGAGCACCATCGAGATGCAAGGGCCGCTCACCAATCGCCCCGCGCAGCCGGCGTAAGTCCTCGACGTCCCAGGGGACGCCGCCGGCGAACATGTGGGTGTTCTCGACCGCGACCGCGCCAACGTGGGGCTGGTGGTCGTCTTCGGCGTCAATCGCTTCGAGCACGTCGGCGAGCGCGAGGGTGCCGGCGCGGTCATCGACCGTGGCGAACTGGACTCCGGCGTTGCGAGCGGCCGCCCCCATCTCGAAGCCAACCAGGTGTTGCGTACGTCCTACGACGACGAGGTCGCCGGGCACGGCAATGATGCGCAGCGCAATCTGATTCGCCATCACACCTGAGGGGACGAAGATCGCGGCGTCCTTGCCGACGAGTTGTGCGAATCGCGCTTCGAGCGCGTTGACCGTGGGGTCCTCGCCGTAGCCGTCGTCGCCGACGCTGGCCGTCGCCATGGCCTCTCGCATCGCCGCGGTGGGCTGGGTGAGGGTGTCGCTGCGCAGGTCGACACGCCGAGTCATGGTCGAAGGCTACCGGTTCCGAAAACTCTTCCGTAAACTGCGACCATGACCGACAACCTCAGTGAACGCGCTTCCTGGCGACCCAATGTGAACGACGTACTCGGCATCGAGTACGTCGAAGTCACCCCCGAGCGCGTCGTGCTCTCCGTGGAAGTCGGCCCGAAGGTGCACCAACCTTTCGGCATCCTGCACGGTGGCGTCTCGGCGCTCCTCGCCGAAGGGGCGGCGTCGATCGGCGGGGCGATCAACGTCCGGCCGGACCAGATCGTGGTCGGTACCGAACTCAACTGCTCGCACCTGCGCTCGATGTCCACGGGAACACTGACCGCGACGGCCACGCCCATTCGTCTCGGTCGCAGCGTCCACGTCTGGGGTATCGACCTCAGGGACCAGGACCAGCGCCAAATCTGCGTGGCGCGCTGCACGTTGCAGGTTTTGGCGGCCCCTCCCCCCGCGGAGGCGACCACGTAGACTTTTCTCACGGCTAGCCAACGAAGGGGCTGACACATGGGCGCTCGATTTATTGGTTGGGGTACCGCGGTGCCGGAGCGCATCGTCACTAACGATGAGTTATCACTCACGCTGCCCACGTCGGACGAGTGGATCGTCGAACGCACCGGTATCCGAGAGCGCCGCATCGGCGGCACGGTCACCAGCCTGGGCGTCGAAGCCGGTAACAAAGCACTCCTTGACGCCGGCGTCGACGCGAAGGACATCGACTTCTTGGTGTTGGCGACCAGCGCAGCGGACCGCATCACGCCCCCGACCTCGGCCATGATTGCCCACCAGATGGGACTCAGTTGCCCGGCGATGGACGTAAACGCCGCCTGCAGCGGATTCATGTACGCCGTCCGCACCGCACAGGGCTTGCTTGAGACGGGGAACAAGCGCGTGCTCGTCATTGGCTCTGAGCACCTGTCGGCCTTCGTCGACTGGAACGACCGCAACATGGCGGTGATTCTCGCCGACGGCGCGGGTGCCGCAGTGCTCGAGTACGACCCGACGGAGAACGACATCATCTCCTTCGTGCTGGGCACCGAGGGCGCCGACGCGGAGTTGCTGACCTGCGAGCACGGGGGTTACTTCTGGATGGACGGGAAGGAGATCTTCCGTCGCGCCGTGCGGGCCGTGGTCGACTCCTCGGAAAAGGCGATGGCGCTTGCGGGCATCACGTCGGCTGACCTCAGCCTGGTCATCCCCCACCAAGCCAATATTCGCATCATTCAGGCGGCGTGCCAGCGCCTGAAGGTCGAAATGGACCGGGCGGTCGTAGTGATTGACCGCTACGGAAACACCTCAAGCGCCTCTATTCCTTTGGCTTTTGCCGACGCGCGCGACAACGACCGTGTCCACAAGGGTGACTACGCATTACTCACTGGCTTTGGGGCGGGTATGACGTGGGCCTCGGCTGTCGTAAAGTGGTCTAAATGAGCGGTCCCTCTCTCGTCATCCTGGCCGCGGGCCGCGCCCGTCGCTACGGCGGCGTCAAGCAACTCGCGCCGGTCGGTCTCCACGGTGAGGGCGTCATCGATCTCATCGCGTCGGACGCCTACGCCGCCGGTTTCGATGACATCGTCATCGTGATCAACCCCGAGACGGGACCGGAGATCCAAGAGCACGTCGCCACCCACTGGCCCCAGGGGCGACGCGTCTCCTTCGTGCACCAACTCAATCTGCGCGGGACCGTCGACGCGGTCTTATCGGCCGA
>PKZN01000028.1 GCA_003133075.1 Acidimicrobiaceae bacterium
TCGGCGAGACCGCGGTCGAGGATCCAGCGCATTTTGGTCGCCGAGAAATACGGGTCGAGCACGAGGCCCGTCGCGGCCCGCACGGCGGGACCGTGCCCGGCGGCCTCTAAGGCCTGACACATNNAGCCCGAGGGCCGCCACCTCGTGTCCGTCCGCGCGGACTCGTTGAGCGACCTCGCGCAGGGTCGCCACGGCGAGGTCGACAATCTGGCGGGGATCGTGCTCGACCTCGCCGGGGGAGGGAAAGTGCTGGGGGAGCTCGCGGTAGCTCTCCGCGACCGTCTCGAGGTGGTCCCCAAAGGCCACGGTGCGCACCCCGGTCGTGCCGGCGTCGAGGGCGAGGATGAGTTCCACCGGGTCAGATTAGTGAGGTGCGACCCCAGAGATTGGTGCTGTGACTGGAGAAGCGAGAATTGTGAAAAAGAGTTCAAAGAAGTAGTTGACTTCGTGTAATTACAGTGCTGTAATGACACAGCATCTTGCGACGTGCGCCGGGTCAACCACTACATCTTGTGGCTATGGGGGAAAACAAGCGGTAAACTTGTTCTCCCGACTCGACGTCGCTGGACGCATTCTTAGTGTCGGTATCGGGAGAGAAAAGAGAGAGAAATGGCCATCGCACCTCAGCGACTCGGAATTGGAATTCGTCGGTATTTCACCACCGAGGACCGTCACCCCTACGACGAAGTGCTCTGGGACCGACGCGACGCGCGCATCTCGAACTTCCGTGACGGCTCGGTGGCCTTTGAACAACTCGACGTCGAGGTTCCCTCGACCTGGTCCTTTAACGCGACCAATATCCTCGCCCAGAAGTACTTCCGCGGCACCTTGAACACACCCGAGCGCGAGACCTCCTTGAAGCAGGTCGTCGACCGCATCGCCGACACCATCACCACCTGGGGGACCGAGGGTGACTACTTCGTCGACGAAGAGGAGTCCGAGGCCTTCCGCGCGGAACTCAAGCACCTCCTCGTCACCCAGAAGGCGGCCTTCAACTCGCCGGTCTGGTTCAACGTCGGCTGCGACCGCCTCGANNTTCAACTCGCCGGTCTGGTTCAACATTGGCGTGAAGGGCGTACCCCAGCAGGCGAGCGCGTGTTTCATCCTGGCCGTTGAAGACTCCATGCGCTCGATCCTGAACTGGTACACCGAAGAGGGGATCATCTTCAAGGGTGGCTCGGGCGCGGGTGTGAACCTGTCGAAGATCCGCTCCAGCGCGGAGGCGCTCGAGGGTGGGGGCACCGCGAGTGGTCCGGTCTCGTTCATGCGCGGGGCGGACGCCTCGGCTGGCACCATCAAGTCCGGCGGTAAGACGCGTCGCGCGGCGAAGATGGTCATCCTCGACGCGAACCACCCCGACGTCGAGGAGTTCATCTGGTGCAAGGCGCACGAGGAGAAGAAGGCGCGCGCGCTGCGCGACGCGGGCTTCGACATGGACTTAGACGGTCGCGACATCAACTCGATCCAGTACCAGAACGCCAATAACTCCGTACGGGTCTCCGATGAGTTCATGGACGCGGTCTTGAGTGACGGCGACTGGAACCTGACCGCGCGTCACGGTAACGCCACCGTGCGCACCGTCAAGGCCCGCGACCTCTGGCGACAGATGGCCCGCGCCGCCTGGGAGTGCGCGGACCCCGGTCTGCAGTTCGACTCGACGATCAACAAGTGGCACACGTCGTCCAACACCGACCGCATCAACGGATCGAACCCGTGTTCGGAGTACATGCACATCGACAACTCGGCGTGCAACTTAGCCAGCATCAACCTGATGAAGTTCTTGAACGAGGACGGCAGTTTCGATGTCGACGCGTTCAAGGCCGCGGTCGAGGTGATGTTCAGCGCGCAAGAGATCCTCGTCGGTGCGGCCGACTACCCGACCGAGAAGATCGGGGAGAACTCACGCAAGTTCCGCCAGCTCGGTCTCGGCTACGCCAACATCGGGGCGCTGCTCATGGCCTCGGGCCTGGCCTACGACTCCGACGCCGGGCGCGCGTGGGCCGCGGCGATCACCGCGTTGATGACCGGTCACGCCTACGCCACCAGCGCCCGCACCGCCGGTCGCATGGGACCCCACGAAGGCTTCGCCGAGAACGCGGAGCCGATGATCAACGTGTTGCGCATGCACCGCGACGCGAGTTACCAGATCGACGAGACGTTGGCGCCCGCCAACATCCTCGCCGCCGCCCAGCGCGCGTGGGAAGAGGCCGTCGACCTCGGCACCCGACACGGCGTGCGCAACGCGCAGGCGACGGTCCTCGCACCGACGGGCACCATTGGCCTGTTGATGGACTGCGACACGACGGGCATCGAGCCCGACCTCGGCCTCGTGAAGTTCAAGAAGCTCGTGGGCGGTGGCAACATGGCCATCGTCAACCAGACGGTCCCGCGCGCCCTCGGGGTCATGGGGTACTCACCCAGTGAGACCGAGGCGATCATCAGCTACATCGATGAACACAAGACCATCGTCGGCGCACCGGCCCTGAAGGTCGAGCACCTACCGGTCTTCGCGTGCTCGATGGGGGACAACACCATCCACTACTCGGGACACGTGCGCATGATGGGTGCCGTCCAGCCCTTCATCTCGGGCGCGATCTCCAAGACCGTCAACATGCCCGAAGACGCCACGATCGAAGACGTCGAGAGCCTGCACTTAGACGCATGGCGACTCGGCATCAAGGCCGTTGCGATCTACCGCGATAACTGCAAGGTCGGCCAGCCGCTCTCGACCGCCACGAAGGGCGGCGTGGGCCAGAGCGCGCCCGACGCCGTCGTCGACGTCGACGCCGCCGAGGTGATCGAGCTCTACGCGCGCGTCGCCAAGCTCGAAGCCGCCCTCGAGGTCGCACGCGACGAGGGTGCTCACGTCGTGGTCGGGGCGGTGCGCGAGCGACTGCCGCGTCGGCGTAAGTCGGCGACCTCGGCGTTCCGTGTGGCGGACTGCGAGGGGTACGTCACGGTCGGTGAGTACGAGGACGGTCGACCGGGCGAGGTCTTCATCAAGGTCGCCAAACAAGGTTCGACCCTGGCGGGCATCATGGACGCCTTCTCAATCTCGATCAGCCTGGGACTCCANNACGTCATTGGTGGACTACATCTTCCGACGCCTCGCGCTCGACTACTTAAGCCCCATCGATCGTGAGGAGCTCGGGGTGCTCTCGACCAGTGAGCGCATCCAACCCACGTTCCCCGAGATCGTCGAGCAGACAACGCCCACGATCAACCTGCCGGTTCAGCAGTCCTTGATCGAGTTCAGCGACAAGACCACCGCGGACGAGTCGCCGTCACTGCTCTCTCGTTCGCCCCAGCGCGACGCGCCCATGTGTTATCAGTGCGGCAACTCGATGCAACGAGCGGGGTCCTGCTACGTCTGCTCGAGCTGCGGGGCGACCAGCGGCTGCTCGTAGTCCTCACGTCGAGGCGAGCTCGTCGTTGGTACGGCTCCACGTTGATACTGCACCACGCGGCAAGGCGATCGTTCTCGCCGAACTCCGCGTTCGTACTATGGTAGTTCGCACTCGAGTAGGATAGTTCCATGGCAGTGGACAAGATGAGTGTTTCCCTGGTGCGAACGCTGAGTAGCGCCGTGCGCGACGCGGCCGATGAGTCTGGCGAAACACTCTCGGGCTGGATCGCCGACGCCGCCGAGACGAAGTTGCGTGCACGGGCACTCGACGAGTTCCTCGATGTGTGGGAGAACGAGAACGGATCCATCAGCGAAGAAGAACTTCAAGATGCCGCGGCGAGGTTGGGCGTGATCGAGCCGGCACCCTCCGGTTGGTTCACGTTCCTCAAGGTCACCGCGACGCACGGGAGTCACGATGAGCTCGTAGCAGCGATCACTCGCATCATCGAAGGTGGCCACTCGATTCTCATTCCCGAGCACGACGTTCCGGATATCTCGAGGATGATCAAGCCGGGCGAACACGTGTCGTTTGAGAAGGCGGAGATTCGAGTCCGACCTCTGCCGCAGTGACGGCACTTGTCTTGGATGCTGGCGCGTTGATAGCCATCGAGCGCAATGACCGAAGTACGGTGGCGCTGCTCAAGGTAGCCAAATTGAACTCACTCCCGCTGGTGAGTCACGGCGGCGTTGTGGCAGAGGTGTGGCGAGGCGGGACGGGAAACCAGGTCCCCGTGGCCCGACTGCTCGCCGCCGTGAAAGTGGCACCGCTGGATGATGACGTGGGACGAGCTGCGGGCGTCCTCATCAAAGACGCGGGGGGAGGCAGNNTGGTCAATACTGCTGGTCGAAACGTCAAGATCATCGCGTGCTGACCAAGACGTGGCACGTCTCGATCGGCGCTGGAGGCGACGTCGAATGCGCCTCGGGTGCCCTCTGACTTACTCACTGTCGTGAACGTCGGTGCTTGCGAGTTTCCGCACGAGGACCCGAGGTTGCCCTAAATCGTTGGCCATCATTTGGAGGTCGCGATACGACGAGGTCACGGCGCCGATGACGTCGTCGCACTCCTAGACGGCTTCGGTGGTTGTCACGAATCGTCCCGTGCGGGGCGGTGCGCTGGCGTCGGAGCGTCGCGTGGCGTGAGTGACGTGTAGAACGGTGCGGTGTCGCGCCCACCCGCACTCTTCTGGTTTCGCCGAGACCTTCGTCTGAGCGACAACCCCGCGCTACTCGCCGCCGTACGCGACGGCGACGGCGTCGTCGCACCGGTCTTCGTTGCGGACCCCGCGTTGTTGGCGTCGGTGGGGCCCGCACGCGCCGCGTACCTTCGGGCGACGCTGACGGCCCTCGACGAGTCGCTGGGTGGTCGCCTCATCGTTCGCGTGGGCNNGTCCCCGGGACCGTGACGACCAAGTCGGGAACGCCGGCGCGAGTGTTCACCCCGTTTCGCCGAGCGTGGGACCAGCACGTGCGACCCGAACCGCTGCCGCCGCCCGATGACGTCGAGTGGCGGGGGGCGCTGAGCGTGCGGCTCGATGAACTCTCGCCGCTGTCCGGCATCAAACGTCCGGCGTACTTCGGTGACCTTTCGAACGACGTGCCGAGTTTCGACGCCCGCGTGGGCGAGGCGGGGGCGTGGGCGACGCTCATGGCCTTCACGGGGGAGATCGCGCGATACGGCGAGCGTCGAAATCTGCCGGGAGACGAGGGCACGTCGCGCCTGAGTGCGCACCTGCACTTCGGCACGATCCACCCGCGACAGGTGTTGTCGGTCCTCTCGGGCAGCGACTCGGGATCGGACGTGTTTCGCTCCGAGATCGCGTGGCGCGAGTTCTACGCCGACGTGCTCTGGCATCGTCCCGAGTCGGCCTGGCAGAACCTGCAGCCGGCCTTCGCAGGACTGCGCGTCGACACCGACGAA
>PKZN01000105.1 GCA_003133075.1 Acidimicrobiaceae bacterium
CGTAGAGGCCGAGGGAGGGCACCGTGTCTGACCAACCGAGCGCCCGCGCGCGAATTCTGGTCGTCGACGACGATCCGTCCATCGTCGACTCCGTGGCGACCGTCCTGCGGTACGAGGGATTCGACGTCGACGAGGCCAACGCGGGGCGGGTGGCGTTGCAAAAGGTCCAAGACGGCTCGTACGACCTCATCGTGCTCGCCGTCGCTGTGGCCGTCGTCCCCCTGATCTGGGCCATTTCGCACCACGAAGAGTGGCAGATCGCCAACGGGTACCAAACCGGTACCCCCGAAGTGGTCGCCGCGAGCGACGTCAACCTTGACGACGACCTGGTCTGGTCCACGCCCTACGGGCTGAACGACGTCGACGACTGGTCCGCGAACCTCCTTGAGGTTGACGCGCAACTCGTCTAACGACAGTTCTGTGGCGAGGTCGACAGCGTGGCCGACCTCGAGTGGTCGCGGGTCGTGTTGTGACCGCTCCGAGTGACCAGGTAGACTAGAACTCCTGTGCGTGGCCCCCGGGCCGCCCGTTCATTTCTCAGAGGAGTTCCTATGCCATCAGTTACGCTGCACGCCGACACCAGTCGCGCCCAGGGCTCGGCGAACTCGCGACGACTCCGTCACGCGGGATCCATTCCCGGCGTCATCTACGGCGAGGGCGTGGTCCCCATACCCGTCGCGGTCAACGCCAAGGACTTTCGCACCGCCGTCTCGGGCGACCAGGGCCTCAACTCACTCATCACCCTCGACGCCGACGGCACCACCTACACGGTGTTGGCGCGCGAGCTCCAGCGCCACCCGGTGCGAGGAACGGTCTCGCACATCGACTTCCAAGTCGTCGACCCCGACCAGCCCGTCGTGGCCGAGGTGCCCTTGCACCTCATCGGTGACGCGGTTGAAGTGCGTCACGCCGACTGGGAAGTGGACCAGCAGATGTTCAGCATCGAAGTGCGCAGCCGACCGAGTCTGATCCCCAACTACATCGAAGTCGACATCTCCGAGCTCGTCGTGGGTTCCGCGATTCGCGTGAGCGACCTCAAACTGCCCAAGGGCGTCGAGGCCGCGGGTGACCCGACCGTCTCGGTGGTCGCCACTCACGCCGGACGCGCTGCGAAGCCCGTCGCGGCCACTGACGCACCCGCGGAGTAGGTCGTGGCGCTTCGGCGCACTCGCGAGCACGATCGTCGAGGACAACCGAGCGCGATGCTCATCGTGGGCCTCGCCAATCCCGGAACGGAATACGAGGGGTCGCGGCACAACGTCGGCGGGGACGCCGTTCGCCTAGTCGTCGAGCGCCGCGGCGGACGCTTCACACAGGAGCGTCGACAACGAGCGATGAGCGTCACGCTCGCGACCCCGCGAGGTCCCTTCACCTTCGCGGTGCCCACCACGTTCATGAACGAGTCGGGCTCCGCGTTGCCGCCACTGCTCCGTCGCACCTCCATCGAGGACCTCGCCAACCTCCTCGTCGTGCACGACGAACTCGACTTAGAGCCCGGACGGCTGCAACTACGTTTCGCCGGTGGTCTCGCGGGTCACAACGGTCTGCGCTCGATCGCCCAGACGCTCGGGACCCAAGACTTCGCACGGTTGCGCATCGGCATCGGTAAACCTCGCTCGAAGGAACAAGGCGCGGACTACGTGCTGCGACGACCGACGGGCGCACAGCGCGAGGCGATCACCGCCGACGTCGCTCGAGCGGCCGACGCGATTGAGACCCTGCTCGAGTATGACTTCGACGAGGCCCAGCGACGCGTCAACGCCTCGTGAGCGCTCCGGGCGGTCTGCGCCGCGTCCTCGAGGTCGTCGCGCCGACGATGCGCGCCGCGTTGCACGCGGGCTCCTTCGTGCCCTCTGGATACGCGACGCCCCTCGCTATTGCGTCCTTGGCGATCGAGACCCCCTTGACGGTGGCGGTGACGGCAACCTCGAGCGACGCCGAACACGTCACTGACGCGCTACGGGCCTGGCTCGGTGACGACGCCGTCGCCCTCTGGCCGGGCTGGGACACTCATCCGCTGGAGCGGGTCAGTCCCGACGCCCAGGTGATGGCGTTACGCACCGTCCTTCGCTGGCAGATTCGTGAAGGCACCGCGCCGCGGGTCATCGTGGCGTCGGCGCGCTCGCTCGCACAGGTGCTCTCACCCGAAGGTGTGCAGGCGCCCTTCGTGGTGCGGCGAGGCGTCGAACTCGGTCGCGACGACTTCGTCGCTGGTCTCGTCGCGCTCGGTTACCGCCGCGAGCACGCGGTCGAGCACCGCGCCGAGCTCGCGGTGCGCGGCGGGATCGTCGACGTGTGGCCCGCGCAGAACGACGAGCCCATCCGCCTCGACTTCTTCGGTGACGAGGTGGAGCGCCTCACCAGTATCGATATCGCCACCCAGCGTTCGACCGGCGACCTAGAGGTCGCCCTCGTGGCGTCGGCGCGCGAGTGGCTGCCGAGCGAAGGAACGCGCCAGCGCGCTGATGAACTCGCGCGCCGCTACCCCTGGGCGTCTTCCACCTTCGAGCGTCTGGCCACCGGCCAACTCTTCGACGGCATGGAGGGGTGGATGGGCCTCTTCGTCGAGGAACCGCGCACCTTGCTCGACGAGGTCGCGGGCGCTCGTGTGCTGGTCGTCGAGCCCGACCGCGTTCGTGCGAGGTTGACCGAACTCTTAGAGGAGGAGCGCGAACTCACCGACGTCGTCGCGGCGACGTGGCAGGCGACCACCGATGTGCCGTTGCTGCACGTCGGTTACGACGAGGTGCTCGCTGATCGCGTCGACGTCGCACTCGAAGGTACCGCGAGCGCCCTCGGGGCGACCGGTCAGCTCACCTCGCCCCCACCGGTCCAGGGCGACGCCGCGCGGATCGCGGCGCACGTGCGCAGTTGGTCGCCGCGACGGCGAGGGGTGGTCCTGACCTCCAGCGAGGCCGCCATTGGTCGCATGGCCGAGCAACTACGCGGTGAGGGTCTCGAGGTCACCACCGATCCCCAGCGCGCCCTCGACTCGCGCATCACGGTGCTCGAGAGCGCGTTGCCGTCGGGCTTTGCGCTCGATGACCCGGAGGTCGTTGTCTGGAGCGAGAGCGACTTGACGGGTCGACGCAGCCAACGCCGCGTCGCGCGCGCCAGGAGTCGCACCGTCGACGGGTTCTTCGACGACCTGAGCGTGGGGAGCTACGTCGTGCACCGCCAGCACGGCGTCGCGAGGTTCTCGGGCACCACGACGCGCGCGATCAACGGCGTCACGCGCGACTATCTCATCCTCGAGTTCAAAGACGGCCGCAGTTACTGGCCGACCGAGCAGATCGACGCGCTGACCCCCTACACCGGCGGCGACGGACCGGCGCTCTCGCGTATGGGCGGGGCGGAGTGGCAAAAGACCCGGGCCAAGGCGAGAGCGGCGGCGTTCCTCGTCGCCCAAGAGCTCGTCGACCTCTACCGGTTGCGTAGCGTGGCCGAGGGCCGGGCCTTCTCGCCCGACACCGCGTGGCAACACGAGATGGAAGAGCTCTTCCCCTTCACCCTGACGGCCGATCAGGCCCAGGCGATCCTTGACGTCAAGGCCGACATGGAACAGCCCCGACCGATGGACCGCCTCATCTGCGCGGACGTCGGATTCGGCAAGACCGAAGTCGCCCTGCGCGCGGTCTTCAAGGCCGTCCAGGACAACACCCAGGCCGCGATCCTCGTCCCGACGACGCTGCTCGCGAGTCAGCACTTCGCCACCTTCAGCGAGCGATTCGCGGGCTTCCCGGTCAAGGTGGCGTTGCTGAGTCGCTTCGTCGATGAGACCGAGACCCGCGCGACGCTGCTCGGCCTGCGCGAGGGCACCATCGACGTCGTGATCGGTACGCACCGGTTGCTCTCGGAGAACGTGGCGTTCAAGAAGCTCGGTCTCCTCGTCGTCGACGAGGAGCAGCGCTTCGGCGTCACCCACAAAGAGGCGATCAAGTCCCGCTCGGTCGGGGTCGACGTGTTGACACTGAGCGCCAGTCCGATCCCTCGCACGCTCGAGATGGCCTTCACCGGCATCCGCGACCTCTCGATGATCACGACGCCTCCGGCCGACCGCCGCCCGATTCTCACTCACGTCGGCGAGTACAACGAACCGGCCGTCGTCGAGGCGATTCGCCGCGAGTTGCTGCGTGAGGGTCAGGTCTTCTTCGTCCACAACCGCGTCTCGGACATCGACCAGGTCGCGCGCCGACTCGGCCAGCTCGTGCCCGACGCGCGCATCGCCGTTGCCCACGGCCAGATGGACGAGGGCACGTTGGAACGAGTGATGGTCGACTTCTGGGAGCGCCGCTTTGACGTGTTGGTGTGTACGACCATCGTCGAGTCGGGTATCGACCTTCCCTCGGTCAACACCCTGATCGTGGACCGCGCGGAACGTCTGGGCCTCGGCCAACTCCACCAGTTACGCGGGCGAGTGGGCCGCAGCGGTCAGCGGGCCTACGCGTACCTCTTTCACCCCGCCGACCAGGTACTCTCTGAGACCGCCTACGAACGCCTGCGCACGATCGGTGACAACACCGCGCTCGGTAGTGGCTTCAAGATCGCCATGCGCGACCTAGAGATTCGAGGCGCGGGCAATCTTCTCGGTCACGACCAGTCCGGGCCCGTGGCGGCCGTCGGGTACGACCTCTACGTCCAACTCGTCGCCGAGGCGGTCGCCGACGCCAAGGGACTTCGACTGCCCGACGTGGTACCCATCAATCTCGACGTACCCGGCGAGGCGCACCTGCCCAAGGAGTACGTCGAAGCCGACGACGCCCGCCTGGAGGCCTACCGTCGTCTCGCCAGTGTCACCAGCGAGGTCGAACTCGACGACCTCGCCAGCGAGTGGATCGATCGCTACGGTGCCCTGCCCGCCGCCACGCAAGGTCTCCTCGAGTTGGCGCGGTTGCGACTCGCGTGTTTGCGCTTGGCGGTGACGTCGGTCGCGGTGCTACCGGCGCGCGTGGGCGTGCGATCGAAGCCCGTCTTAAAGATGGGACCGCTGAGTCTGACGTTGAGTCAGCAGCTTCGCGCGCGCCGCACCCACGGCTCCAGCGCGTACAACGAGACGACGAAGGAACTGCGACTCGAACTCGCCCCGAACGCCGCGACGTCCGCGGCGATCCTCTCCCTGCTCGAAGAGCTCTACGCACCCACGATGAGCGCCAACGGTTGAATCGGTAACATNNTACGGCGTCAGCGGCCTCTCCTCGGGGCTGAGTGTCAATCACCAAAACGTCAGCGCGGAGACCTTCCGTGCGGAGTTGAGCGCGATTGAGTCGCACCCGACACTGTCGTGTTACCTCAACGCCCTCGATCCGACGAGTTACGCCGCGGGCGTGGGGAACGACTCGATCGCGGCCGAAGGGGCCGCCACCTGGTCCAACCTGCGCGTCGAGGGTCTGGCGATCAACCAGTACGTCACGACCACGATGAAGTTCGTGCCCACCGCCGCCCAACTCGCCGCGGCCAAGGTCTCCCTCGAGAGCGAGCTCACCGAAGCCGTCGCCGAGCGTTCGGCGAAGTGCACGGGCACGTCAAAGGAGGCGCTCGCGGAGATGCCCGCCGAGATGCGCGCCACCGAAATTGAGGACCAGGCCACGTCCCTGCACCTCGTCGCGAAAGTCAAGACGGCGATTCCGCTCACGGCCGCGTCAATCAAGTCCTACTACGCCGAGCACACCTCGTCCTACGACACACTGTGCGTCTCGATCGCCCTCGTGCTCCCGAGTGACGTCGCGGCCTTCGCCAAGGGACAAGCCGCCGGGCTGAGCGTCACGCAGTTGGCCCAAAACTTCTCGAAGGACCCCTCCGCCAAGACGGGCGGCGCGTACGGGTGTTACGCGCCGACGAGCAGTTCCTACGCCGGGATACGCAGCGACGTGGGCACGACCGCGATCGACACCTTTCCCGCGACGCCACAACTTATCGAGTACAACAGTGCCGAGTACGCCCTCTACGTCGCGGTCACCAAGCGCACCGTGACGCCACTGGCCGACGCCGAGACCGCGGTGTTGAACGACCTGCGCACCCTGAACGCCGATACCGCCAGCAACGTCAAGAACGGAATTCTCTACCGGGCCGCCGTTCACGTCGACCCGACCTTTGGTCAGTGGGGCTTGAGTACGGCGGGCTTCGAGGTCATCGCGCCCGCCGCCCTCGCCGCGACCAACGTCCTCGGGGCGAAGCAGTTGACACCCAGCGCCGCCAGCGCTAAGTGAGGCCAGTCGTCCGGGTCGTCGGTCTCGGCCCGGGTACCTCAGCACACCTCACCGTTCGTGCGCTGGCACTGCTCAACGAGTCCCCGGTCGTGCGGCTGCGCACCCGCCGCCACCCCGCCGCCGCGGCGTTCACGGACGTAGTCAGTTACGACGAGTTCTACGACGAAGCAGACTCCTTTGACGAGCTCTACACGGCCATCGTCGAGGACCTGGTTGCCGTGGCGACGCACGCCGCCGGACACGAGGTCGTCTACGCGGTGCCGGGTTCACCGACGGTCGCCGAGCGCACCGTCGAGCTGCTCTGGTCGCGCGAGGACGTGACGACCATTCTCGAACCGGCGGTGTCGGTGATCGATCTCGCGTGCGCCACGCTCGGGCGCGACCCGATGAGCGACAGCCTCACCATCGTGGACGCCCTCGGCTCAACGCAGGACTTCCGAGGTCCCGGGCCGTTGTTGGTCTTGCAGGCCTACTCACCCGAAGTACTCGCGAGCGTCGCCGATCGACTACCCAGCGACGTCTCGGTAACGGTGTTGCACCACCTTGGACTCGAGGACGAAGAAGTCGTGACCCTGCGCGCGGGGGACCTCACGACGTTTCGTGCGGCCGATCACCTGACGTCGCTCTGGGTTGAGGGGTTCCGCGACGCCTCCGTCGCGTTGGGGGACCTGGTCGAATTCGTGGCGCGACTTCGAGCGGAGTGCCCGTGGGACCGCGAACAGACCCACGCGTCCTTGACGAGGCACCTGCTCGAAGAGGCCTACGAAGCCATCGACGCCCTGGAGACCTTCGCCGTCGCGCTCGCCGAGGGCGACGCCGACGACACGATCATCGATCACGTCGAAGAGGAACTCGGTGACGTCCTCTTCCAGGTGTTCTTCCACGCCGAACTCGGCGAGGAGGAGGGCAACTTCACTATTGCCACGATCGCGGACACCCTGCGCGACAAGCTGATCGGTCGTCATCCCCACGTCTTCGGTGACGTCAGCGTGAGTGGCGCCCAAGAAGTCGCTTCGAGGTGGGAGGCACTCAAAAAGATCGAAAAGGGTCGCACGAGCGTCACCGACGGGATCGCCTGGCAGTTGCCGGCGCTGACGCTCTACACGAAACTCCTACGAAAGGCGGCGCTGTTCGAGGTGTCGGTCGATGATCCCTCGAGTTCGCGCGATCACGCGATCGCAGCACTGGCGGCACTCGAATTGGACGAGGACGCCGTTCGTGACGCGACGTCACTGCACGACGTCGACGGAGCGTGGGGCGACGCGCTCACGTCGCTCGTGGCGGCAGCGCAGGCCGCGGGCGTTGACTTAGAGGGTGTGTTGCGCGAGCGCGCGACGCGCCTGCGCGACGCGATCCTCGAAGTCGAATCGGCCTCAGAGTCCTAAGCGCCGTTGAGTAGCGTTGGAAGCGGAGAACGAAGGAGTCGCCATGAGCGCCATTGAAGTTGTCCTCGGCCGTCAGGTCCTGGACTCGAGGGGCAATCCCACCGTCGAAGCCGAGGTGCACCTCGAGTCGGGCGCCATCGGTCGGGCCATCGCACCCTCGGGCGCCTCCACGGGGATGCACGAGGCCGTGGAACTACGAGACGGTGGTGCTGATTGGATGGGCAAGGGCGTCATGAGGGCCGTCGGGTACGTCAACGGCGAGATCTGTGACGCGCTCGAAGGTTTCGAAGCCGAAGACCAGCGCTCGATCGACTTCGCGATGATCGATCTCGACGGCACCGACAACAAGGCCCGTCTCGGGGCGAACGCCACGTTGGCCGTCTCCTTGGCGAACGCGAAGGCCGCGGCGATGGAGACCGATCTGCCGCTCTATCAGTACCTCGGGGGAGTGAATGCGCACGTCTTGCCGGTACCGATGATGAACGTGATCAACGGCGGCGTGCACGCGAAGAACACGATCGACTTCCAAGAGTTCATGATCATGCCCGTTGGCGCGGCGTCCTTCAGCGAGGCGTTGCGCTGGGGGGTGGAGACCTACCACGCGTTAAAGGCCATCTTCGATAAGCGCGGACTTTCGACCGCGGTCGGGGACGAGGGTGGCTTCGCGCCGGACCTGCCCAACTCTGAAGCGGCGGTCACAGTACTGCTCGAAGCGATCGAAGCGACGGGCCGCACGCCCGGGAGCGACATCGCTATCGCGATGGACCCCGCGACGAGCGAGCTCTATCGCGACGGTGCCTATTACCTCGACGGCGAGGGCCGCGTGCTTTCGAGCGCGGAGTTGGTCGATTTCTGGGTCGACCTCTGTGGTCGATACCCGATCGTCTCACTCGAAGACGGCATGGCCGAAGAGGACTGGGATGGCTGGGCGTCGTTGACCAAGCGCCTCGGCGCCACGGTGCAGTTGGTGGGCGACGACATCTTCGTGACCAACACCGACCTCGTGCAAAAGGGTATCGACCGCGACGTAGCGAACTCGGTGCTGATCAAGTTGAACCAGATCGGCACGTTGA
Source organism: Acidimicrobiaceae bacterium (assembly GCA_003133075.1). Taxonomy (GTDB): domain Bacteria; phylum Actinomycetota; class Acidimicrobiia; order Acidimicrobiales; family RAAP-2; genus RAAP-2. Next base: position 8,665 of record PKZN01000105.1, read on the forward strand.
CCGAAACCCTCGACACCGTGCGATTGGCCAACCTCAATCGCTACAGCGTGGTCATCTCGCATCGCTCCGGCGAGACCGAAGACGTGACGATTGCTGACGTTGCGGTGGCGACGAACGCTGGTCAGATAAAAACTGGTGCGCCGGCGCGTTCGGACCGAGTAGCGAAGTACAATCAGTTACTACGCATTGAAGAACAGCTCGGTGATCAGGCCCGTTTTCTAGGGCGGTCGTCACTGTCGGGAGCTAAAGGTGTCAGCAACTCATAGCGCTACCGCACGGACTCGCAACCACTGGATGATGCCCCTCGCCCTCGTGACGGCCGTCGTCATGCTCGCGGGGTGGTTTCCCTTCAAATCGCTCTGGCACCAACAGGCCCAAATTGACGCGACCAGCGCGCAGATCGCGGCGATCCAGCGTCAAGAACAGTCGCTCAAGAACCAAGAGTCGACGGTTGACACCAAGGCCGCCGCCACCGCCCTCGCGCGCGAGCAGTACCAGTTGGTGAACCCGGGACAGAGCCTGATCCAGGTGTTACCGGGCGACTCGTCGGGACAGGTGTCGGCCAGTTCGGCCGACCCCGGGCTGCAACCACTGGTCGCACCGTCGTCGATGGCGCCCACCACCCCCACGACGAAGACCACGCACCACACGACGAATCACTACTTCTCGCGGTTGGTTCGTACCCTCGAGTTCTGGCGTTGAGCTTTCACGACGCGTCCCTCGACGATCAAGCGATCGTCGAATCCTTCCTCGGTCGTCCCCTCGCTGGTCGCTTCGCGGTGGTGGTGCGTCGCCTCGACGGTCGACCGGTCGTCATCGAGAACGAGCCACACCTGCGTGACGGCACGCCCATGCCCACGCTCTACTGGTTGGTCGACCCCGAACTACACGCGGCGGTCAGTCGTCTCGAGAGCGAGGGCGGGGTGCACCGCTTCGAAGGACTCGTTGACCCCGAGGAGTTGCGGCGCACCCACGAGGAGTACGCCCGTCGACGTCGCGCCGTGACCGAGCGCGCCGACCTCGTCGACGCCGAGGGGGGCGTCGGTGGCACCCGCGTCGGCGTGAAGTGCCTCCACGCACATCTCGCCAACCACTTGGTGGGCGCGCAGGACCCGGTGGGCCAACTCGTCGCGGCGGCGATGACCGTGCCGCCCCTGCGCGTGGTGGACGTACGTGGCTGAGCCCGTTGCGGCCTTTGACTGCGGGAGTAACTCGACGCGTCTCTTGATCGCTTCGCCCGACGGTCGCGCGCTGGCGCGCGAGATGCACATCACGCGTCTCAGTCAGGGCGTCGACGCCACGGGGGCGCTGAGCCCCGAAGCGATGGAACGAACCCTCTCGGTGTTGCGCGAGTATCGCCGGCGCTGTGATGAGGCGGGCGTCGAGCGCGGGTTGCTCGTGGCGACCTCGGCGGTGCGCGATGCGAGCAACGGTGCGCTGTTCCTCGATCGAGCGCGCGAGGTGACGCGTGTCGAGTCGCGGGTGCTCTCGGGCAACGAAGAGGCGAGATTCTCCTTCGCCGGGGCGAGCGCCGACTTAGCGCAGAGCGCGTTGCCCACGATGATCGTCGACGTCGGGGGCGGCTCGACGGAACTGGCCAGCGAGGTCGAGGGCGCAATGTTGAGTTACTCCATGCAACTCGGCTGCGTTCGGGTCACCGAGCGGGCTCTCGGTCGCGACGTCGTGACGCCCGAACGAGACGCGGCGACGAGGGCGATGATCGCCTCGGAGCTCGAGCGCGCCTTCGACGCGGTGCCCGCGTTCGATTCACTCGTCGGCAAGGTCCGTCTCGTCGGCCTCGCGGGCACCGTCGCCACGTTGGCCCAACTCGACGCGCACCTCAGTGTCTACGACCGAGTGGTCGTGCACCACCGAGTTCTCTCGCGCGCGACGGTGGGCTCCTGGCGCGACCGCCTGGCCCGCGAACCACTCGACGTGCGACTGACGCATCCCGGGATGGTGCCGGGGCGCGAGGACGTGCTGGCGGCGGGGCTCTACGTGCTGGCCGCGGTCATGGACCGATTCGAGGTGGAGGAACTGCTCTCTTCGGAGAGCGACATCCTTGACGGCATCGTGTTTTCGCTGCTGTAGCCGAGATTGCGGTGTTACCCCCAACCTGTAACGATGGAGGGGTGAGATTGTGCTCATGGTGACGACTCGAAGCCCCCTCTACACCCCCATCTCCCTGCACGGGCGCCGCGTGGTGTTGCGCACGATGAACGAGCAGGACTACGAGCCGTGGTACGAAGTGCGCACGAGGTGCCGCGACTGGCTGTTGAAGTGGGAGCCGCGCTCCGCTCACGCGTCACACCTGGCTGAGGACCACCGCAGTTTCGTGAGTCGCTGCTCGATTCGCGAGCGCGAGCGTCAACTCGGTACGGGATTCGGGTTCGGGATCTTCGTCGAAGGACGCTTCGTCGGCGAGATCACGCTCTCTTCGATTCAACGAGGACCGCTCCAAAGCGCCTACATCGGCTACTGGATCGACCAGGCCGTCGCCGGTCAGGGCCTGATGCCCGAGGCCGTCGTCACCATGCTCCAGTACGCGTTCGAATCGTTGCGACTGCATCGCGTGGAGATCAACATCATCCCGCGCAACGCGCCGTCGCGTCGCGTCGTGGAGAAACTCAATCTTCGTTTCGAAGGTATCTCCGAGCGCTACCTCGAGATCGACGGGGCCTGGGAAGACCACGCTCGCTACGCAATCACCGCCGAGGAGTGGAGCGATCGTGCGCCCGAACTCGTGACGACGTGGCTGTTGCCCCAGCGCGACTAAATCGCCTCGTAGCTGCGCGCTCGTAGTTCATCGATGCCGGCGGTACGGAGTGTTCCCTTGAGACCGGCCGCGACCCCGGCGGCACCGAGGGCGTCGTTTCGTCCCACCACCAAGAGCGCATCCTCGTCGCCGCGCGCGAGTACGAGACCGTGCAGGCGAGCCTTCGCCGCATAGTCGGCGATCGCCTCGGTCGTGACCGATGCGGCCAGTACGACGACGGGGTTCTCGTAGCGGGTGCGCGCGAGGGACTTGATGTCGCGCAACATCGCTCGCGCGTCACGACCCGGCCGCACCGAGGAACCCACGACGTCGCGCCACGTGACGAGCAGCGGTCGCACGCTCAACTCAAGTCGATCAGCGAGATAGAAGAGTTCGACGTCGAAGGCGAAGCCGTCGACGAGGGCGAGTAGGGCCAGGAGTCGCGCGGCGCCGAGTTGAAATCCCTTACAGCCGCACTGCGTGTCGCGCTGGGTCGTCTTGGTGTAGTGGCGCACCAGTCGGTTAAAGACGTCACCGGCCCAGGTGCGAAGGTGCGCGTCGTAGTTGATGTGACCCTTGATCGCGCGTGACCCCGGGACGAACGCGCTGTCGCGTAGCGACGTCATAAAGAGGGGTAGTTGCATCGGGTCGATCGCCATGTCAGCGTCGATGGTGACGACGCTCGCACCGGTCGCGAGCCCCATGCCGAGTCGCACGGCCGCGCCCTTGCCCAGGTTGGCGGGTTGCTGGACGAAGCGCGTGTGGGGGAGGTGCCCGTAGACTTCGTGGGCGCGCTGCATCGTCTCGTCCGTCGAGCCGTCGTCGATGACGATCACCTCGACGTTCCCTTCGTCGAGCACCGCAAAGACCGGGCGGAGCCGTTCATACCCTTCAGCCAGGCGTTCGGCCTCGTTGTAGGCCGGGATGACGAGGGAGAGCTCGAGCACGGTCGCCTAGGGTCGCGCGGCGCCGATGAGCCCGGCGGTGAACAGTGGCGCGAGGGCGACGTCGGTGCCGGTGTGGGCGGCGGCGATCGTGGTGTCGACGCCCCAGGGGCCCGACCCGACGTACATCACGACGTGGTCCACTTCATGGTCGCCGTCGAGGTTGTAGTAGAACAACAAGTCGCCCGGCTGGAGGTCGGTCAAGGTGACGTGGAGCATGTCGGGCCACTGGGTCTCGGTCGTTCGGGGGATCGAGATGCCGGCGTTCGACCACGCCCACTGCACGAGGCCCGAGCAGTCAAAGCCGACCCCGGGCGTCTCGCCACCCCAGACGTAGGGCACCCCGATCTCCTTTTCCGCTTCGGCGACGGCCTTCGCGCCCTGGGCGGTGCCCGCGACCTCGGCGATGGTGACGGTCGTGACGGCCTGTTGGATGGCCTCAATGACCAAGTTGGCGGCCGTCTGGCCACCGACCGCCGACGCCGCGGCGATGGCTTGTTCCTCCCCCGCGGTGTTCTTCTCCTTGGCCGCGGTGATGCCGGCTTGGATCTCGAAGTTGATGATCTCACTCTTGAGACGAGCGGTGACGGTGTCGAGCGTGGCTTGGGTCTGGTTCTCTAAGGCGATGTTCTCTTCGAGCAGGTTCTTCATCTCAAAGGTCGCGTGTTGGGCCTTCGCGCGTTGCGCCGCCACCTTCGCCACCGTGCTCTGGAGGGACGCCTGCTGGCGAGCGTAGGTGTTCTTTAGTTCATTGAGGTCGCCGGCGACGACGTTCTGGTAGACCTTCGCCGCGTCGGATCGGGTGACGTTCTGGTTGAAGAGTTGAAGGATCTGGTCCTGGGCGGCACCGAGCACGTAGGCCCGCACGACCGCGACGACGAGTTTTTTAGACGTGCTGGCGATGGCGATGCGCTTGCCGGCCTCTTCGCCCTGGAGTTTGACGATGTTGGCGTTGATCGAGACCAGGTTGGATTTGTCCTGGTCGTACTCGTTCGAGGAGATCTCGCTGCGCTGGTCTTGGCGGTTCAGCGCCGCCGAAAGGTCGGCGATCTGCTTTTGGGTGGTGGCGATGGAACCCGCCCCGGCCCGAGCCGGCACGAGGAGCCAGATGAGGCTGAGCGCTGCCAGGAGCACCAGGGGGGTCGTTCTTGTCGTGCCCCGACGACGCACGCACAACATGGAACAAGCCTAACTAGATAGGCCCGAGAAACTGGTCGTTTCAAGGATTCTTATCATTGAGTTAGCGTTACGGCGCGACTTGGTTGCGTGGGGGCGTAGCCCAATTGGCAGAGGCAGGGCGCTTAAACCGCCTCCAGTGAGGGTTCGAGTCCCTTCGCCCCTACGCAGCGAGTCGCCCGCTCAATATTTAGTAGCGTTGTAGGGTGGCTAAAAGCAATTCGGGTAAGTGGGTTTCGCGCGTCGGTGCGGGCGGTGGCGG
>PKZN01000048.1 GCA_003133075.1 Acidimicrobiaceae bacterium
TCTGGGCGAAGAAGTTCACCGACGCCGGCGTGCCGATCATCGGCGACGACATCAAGAGCCAAGTGGGCGCCACCATCGTGCACCGCGTACTCACTCGCCTCTTCGAGGACCGCGGTCTCACCCTCGATCACACCTACCAACTCAACGTCGGGGGCAACATGGACTTTAAGAACATGCTCGACCGCGACCGTCTCGAGTCGAAGAAGGTCTCCAAGACCCAGGCCGTCACCTCCCAGCTCGAACTCAACGAGATGGACCCCGACGACGTGCACATCGGCCCGAGCGACCACGTGCCGTGGTTGCTCGACCGCAAGTGGGCCTACATCCGCATGGAGGGCCGAAACTTCGGCGACGCGCCGCTCAACATCGAACTCAAGCTCGAAGTGTGGGACTCACCCAACTCCGCCGGCGTGATCATCGACGCGGTGCGCTGCGCGAAGGTGGCGCTGGACCGGGGCATCGGTGGACCGCTGGTCGGCCCCTCGGCCTACTTCATGAAGTCCCCGCCCGTGCAGTTCCACGACGACGTGGCCCACGACATGGTGACGGCCTTCGCCGACGGTGGCGCGGAGAACCCGCGCTGGCCCGAAGAGGACTAACGAAGGGGTGACGGGACGGCGGCGTCCTCGCCGCGGTCGCGCCACCACGCGAGTACTCGGCGTGACGCCTCCTCGGTACTGATCTCACCTTCGTCCAGGCGGATCTCCATCAAGAACTCCAGTGCCTCGCCCACGGGGCGGCTGGGTCGTAGGTCGAGCAGTTCCATGACCTGGGTGCCGTCGAGGGCCGGACGCAGGCGCGAGAGGTCCTCTTGCTCGCGCAGTACCGCGATGCGCTCTTCGAGTTCGTCCATGCGCCGAGCGAGTTCGGCCGCCTTGCGGGCGTTGCGCGTGGTGCAGTCACAGCGCGTGAGTTCGTTGAGTTCTTCGAGCAGGTCTCCCGCGTCGCGGACGTAGCGTCGAACGGCCTTGTCGCTCCAGCCCAGTTTGTAGGTGTGAAAGCGCAGGTGCAGTTCGACGAGGGCCGACACCTGGTCGATCATCTCTTGGGAGTACTTCAGCGCGGTCATGCGCTTGCGGGTCATCTTGGCGCCCACGACGTCGTGGAATCGAAAGGTCACCCCCTCGCTCGAGATCGCTCGGGTGGCCGGTTTGCCGACGTCGTGAAAGAGTGCGGCCAGGCGCAGCACGAGGTCCCGTGACGTCTTATCCACGACCGCCCAGGTGTGCTTGAGGACGTCTTTGTGTTGGTGGACGGGGTCTTGTTCGAGTTGGAGTTTGGGCAGTTCCGGCAAGCAGTACTCCGCGAGTCCGGTGCGCACGATGAAGTCCAGTCCGACCGAGGGCCGCTCGGTCATCAACAACAGGTCAATCTCGCCGCGGATCCGCTCCGCCGAGACCTTCGTCAGCTGCTCGGCCATCGCGCTCGCCGCCGCTTCGATGGCGGGATCGATCGCGAGGGAGAATCGCGCGGCGAAGCGCGCGGCGCGCAGCATGCGTAAGGGGTCGTCGCGAAAGAGGATCTCCGCGTCGATCGGGGTGCGCAGGGTTCGCTCGCTGAGGTCGCGAAAACCCTGGTAGTAGTCGAAGAGGGTCTGCACGCCCGGCGTCTCGGCGTTAAGGGCGATGACGTCGAGCGCGAGGGCGTTGATCGTGAAGTCGCGTCGTGAGAGGTCCGCGCGCAACGAATCACCCCACTCGACGGCGGGCTTACGGGAGTGGTCGACGTAGGACTCGGAGCGAAACGTCGTCACCTCGACCTTCACGCCGTCACCACGCAACGTCCCACCGATGGTGCCAAAGGCGCGGCCTTGTTGCCAGAGTGCGCTACAGAGGGGCTTCATGAGCTTCTCGATGTCCTCGGGCCGAGCGTTGGTGGTGAAGTCGATTTCGAAGTCCTCGCGGCGGGGCTCGTCGAGCAGCGCGTCGCGCACCGATCCACCGACGGCGTACAGCGAGAAGCCCGCGGCGGCGAAGGCGTCGCTCAGGGGACGCGACGCCACGGCGAGCGCGCTGAGTCGATCGGGGGCGAGTGAAGCGATGGTCATTGCGAATGAGGCTACCGGTGAAGCGCCGTCGCGACGGTAGCCTGTAACTGCATGGTCCACCGATTTCCGACCTGGTGGCGGGCGCTCAGCGTCGTACTCCTCAGCCTCGCAACGGTGACGTGGCCCTCGGCCGCGAGGGCCAGTACGACGCCCGGGTTCACCGTGGTCCACCAGGGCCCCTTCGCGTTGCTCTCGAGTCGCGGCGTGGCCTCGTTTTCGACGACCCTGCACCTTTTTCCCGCGAACGACACCGCCAATGCTCGCGTCTCGATCTACCCCGCGCTGGTGACCGAGTCGGGCCTCGACCTGGTGGTCAGTGGCGCGGGCACGACCCAACGAGCCCTCGCCTCGACCGGGACCTTCGCACTGAAGTGCGCGCGACACGGCGACGTTCGATTCGGCGTCACCGTGGTCACCAGAGGACGCCACCCGCCGCAACGTACCTGTGACGGCCCGGCCCCGCAGTTGCGCGTTCGATGCGGCGCAACGTGCGCCGGCGTGTACCCGCTGCGCTACAGCGTCACCGTTGGCGGAGTGACGAAGCCCGAGTGGTCACTGCTGTCGATCGGTCCGAGCGGCGTGGCGCGTCCGGTCGACGTGGCGCTCATCGAGACCCTGGACCACAACTCACTTCAACATCCCCTTCGCGCCATCGCGACCTTGCAGCAGCTCGGTCACTTCGCGGGGTCGCCGGTGACCTTGAGCGCCGACTACGAGTCGTTGGTGGCGATCGAACTCGACCAGGGAGCGACTGCTCAGTGGCGAAGTGCACTCGAGGCGTCCCTCGAGAGTCCCCTGCACCGGGCCGTCGACGCACCCCCGAGTTCCATTGACTTCGCCGGACTGGCCGCGCACGGCCTCACCACGCAAGTTCCCCAACAGTTCACGCTGTCGGGGAATCTGTTGGAGAAACTCACTGGTCGCTACGTTGACGAGCCCGTACTGCTCTCCGGCGCGCAGTCTCCGGGCGGGCTGCTCGCGTTGGATCGCGCCGGGATCAGTGACGTCGTGTTGCCCGAGAACGACCTCACCGAGGCGCCGTCGAACACCCTGACCTGGGGGGCGCCCTTTCACGTCGCGGGCGCCGGCGGCGTCAGCGCGCTCAGTGTGAATGAACCCGTATCCCTGTTGATGGACGAGACCTCCATCAGTCCCGGCCGCCGCGCCGCGCTGTTACTGGCGTCGCTGGCCTTTTTGCACTTCGAAGAGCCCAACGCGCCCGCCTCGCGCAGCGTGGTCATCCAGTCGTCGGTCGGCGCGACCTCGACGAGGTTCATGAGCGACCTTCTCTCGGGCCTACGCCACGATCCCTTCGACCGACTCTCGCCACTGACGCCCCTCTTTAACTCATCGCTCGTGGGAACCAACAACGCGCCACGGGTGCGCGCACTCAACGTCGTGACGTCGCACTCGACGTGGTCGGTGCACAACGTCGACTCACTCCTCCACTTGATCGGGGAGGTCAACTCCTACGCCCAAGGGGTCAAGTCCGGGGCCGTGCCCGTCGAACTACGCGTCGCGGTCGCGCGATCGGAGATCCTGGCTAACCCCGCACAGCGCCAGGCCCTCATCGACTCGACCCAGAACCAACTCGACGCGCAGCTGGCACAGTTCTCCATCGACGCCGGCGCCATCACCCTGGCCGGTGCGGGCACGTCGCTACCCATCACCGTCATCTCACACGCCAACTACACCGTCGACGCCGTCGTGCACCTCGTTACCGACGGGCTCACCTTTCCCAAGGGCGGCGACATTGGGATCATCATGAATTCGCCGACGCAGTCGATTCGGGTCCCCACGTCCAATCCGCTCGGCAGCTCGTTGACCCTGCAGGTGCTCCTCACCACCCCTAACGACCAGGTCGTCTTGGCGAGGACCGCCATTCAGGTGCGCATCGCGGGCACCTCGGTAGTCGGCTACCTGTTGACCTTCGGGTCACTGTTCGTCCTGGCGCTGTGGTGGTGGCGCACGAATCGTCGACGCACGCACAAGGGTCGTCACGCGCGATGAGCCTGGCGTCGAGTCACTCGTCGCGCGTCGTCTCGATGGCGAGCGGCACGCTGGTCTCGAGAGTGACGGGCCTCTTGCGCGTGTTGGTGCTGGCCTGGGTGCTCGGCTTCACGCCGATCGCCGACGCCTTCAACCTCGCCAACACCGTGCCCAACATGCTCTTCGACCTGGTGCTCGGAGGGATTGCGACGGCGACGTTCATCCCCGTCTTCGTCGAACGACTGGCGCTCGACGGCGAGCGACGCGCCTGGCGCTCGATCTCAAGCGTCATCACGGGCTCGCTGATCGTGCTGGTTGCGGCGTCGGTCCTCGCGTGGGTGCTCGCGCCGTTCATCATCGAGGGCTTCACCGTCTTACAGCACTCGAAGTCCACGACGGCCACCGCCGTACTCGTCGAACAACGTCGGGTGGCGACGGAGTTGTTGCGCTGGTTCGTCCCGCAGATCTTCTTCTACGGCGTCATCGGTATCGCGACATCGCTGCTCAACATCCGGCGCCGCTTCGGCGTAGCGACGTGGGTGCCCGTCGCCAACAACGTCGTGTGCATCGGCGTGCTCGTCTGGTTCCACCTGGTGGACCCGACACCCGTTCTCGCCGCACTCGATGGATCGCGCGACCTGCTGTGGTTGGGCCTCGGCACCACGCTCGGCGTCGCGGTGCAGTTCCTCTGCCTGGTGCCCTCCCTCGCGCGTAGCGATCTCTGGCGTCTCAGTTTTCGTCTCGACCTCAAGGACCCGGCGATGCGCACCGTCGGACGACTCGGGAGTTGGACGCTCTTCGTGGTGATTGCGAATCAGCTGTCGCTTTATGTCGTGTTGGCCTACGCCTTTGGCAACGGGGGCAACGGGCCGGTCAGCGCCTACACCTACGGCTGGTCATTCATGCAGATGCCCTACGCCGTCGTCGTGGTCTCGGTGCTCGGGGCGATCACCCCGCAGCTGGCGGGATTCGCCACCGACGAGGACTACGCCGGACTCGCCGAGCGTCTCCGTTTCGCGTTGCGCCAGTCACTCGTGATCATCATCCCCTGCACGCTGGTCTTGATCGTCATCGCCCAGCCGTTGGTGGGGATCTTGCTCAATCACGTGAACGCCGCCCACCCCCTCGCCGCCGGCACCGTACTGGCGGTGCTCGCGGCCGGACTACCGGGATTCACCATCTTCCAACTCTGCGTGCGAGGTCTGCAGTCGATGCAGCGTGCCCGCGAGGTCTTCGCTCTCTACTTCTTGGACAACGCCCTGACCATCGTGCTCTGCGTCGCGCTCGGTCGTCACTCGTTGGCGGGACTCACGGCGAGTGTGTCGATTGGCTACTCGGTGGCGGCCGTCGCGGCGTTGGTGGTCCTCGCTCGACACCGCGTCAACATCACGAGCGGTGTCTGGAGTGTTCACGTTCGACGCAGTCTCTACGCGTCACTCGTCGCCACCGCGGCGGTCGCGGCGCTCTACGCCGTGCCGGCCTGGACCCACGGGATCGGCCTGCTCGCACGGCTGAGTGCGGCGTTGGTGGGCGGGTTGCTCGTCTATCTGGTGGTCGTAGTGGCGCTGCGCCGGCGTCTTCGACGGACCCAGTCAAAAGGTGCAATGCTGAAGCAGTTCTAGGGGGAGCCATGGCGCGGATTCGAGTAGTCACCGACAGCGCCAGCGACGTGCCCGACGACGTCGCCGCGCGCCTCGACATCGACGTCGTGTCACTCACCATTCGCTTCGGCGATGAGGAGTTCGTCGACCGCGTCGAGTTGACCCCGGAGGCCTTTTGGGCCAAGTGCAAGACGTCAAAGACGCTGCCCGAGACCTCCGCCCCCTCGGTGGGCGCCTTCCAGGCCGCCTACGAGCGCGCGAAGGCCGACGGCTGCGACGGCGTGCTGGTCTTGACGCTCTCCTCCCTCCTGTCAGCGACGTATCAGTCGGCGAACCTCGCCGCCGACACGATGAAGGGTCTCATCGAGGTCCGCGTCGTCGATACCTTGAACGTCTCCATGGGCCAAGGCCTCGTCGCGATCGACTGCGCCGAGTTGGCCGCGACGGGCGCGACCCTCGCGGACGTCGCCGAACGAGCCAATGCCCTGCTCCCGAAGTCGGGCGTCGTGGGCACCATCGACACGCTGGAGCACCTCATCAAGGGCGGCCGCATCGGTGGGGCCAAGGCGCTGATCGGCCAGGTACTTTCAATCAAGCCGCTCGTCGAGCTCAAGGGCGGCGTCGTGGCCGAGGCGGGACGCCAGCGCACTCGCGCGAAGGCGCTGGCCGCCGTCGCGGCTGCGACCGCCACCCACGCACCGCTTCGGCGCCTCGCCCTCGT
>PKZN01000022.1 GCA_003133075.1 Acidimicrobiaceae bacterium
TGTTTCGTATGCGTGGTCGTGAAGGTGACCCCGGTGAGCTCGCGACGTTCCAAGGCGTGAGCTACTACTGGCACTTCGTCGACGTCGTCTGGATCGGGCTCTACTCGGCCCTCTTCTTGTTGAAATAGGTGCGAGCGTGATCTCCTCCCTCGCTCGGCGTCTGCCGCTGCTACTCGCGGTGGGGTTCTTCACGGCCGGGCCACTGCTGCTCTTCGTCGGGCCGGCCAACGCGCTCAACTACACCCAGACCACCCGGCGCAACGCCGGCACGCCCAATTCGACGATCTCGGTCAAAAAGGACGGCAAGGTCGTCAAGTACGGCAACAAGTACATCATCTACAAAGCACCGTCTTCGGACCTCGACGCACTCGGTGAGGCGCTCTACATGGAGAACTGCGCGTCGTGTCACGGTGCCCAGGCGAACGGCGTGCCCGCCAACGGCACCTCGGGCGCCTTTCCCGACCTGGTGGGACTCGGACCCGCGACGATCGACTTCTGGGTCGACTCGGGACGCATGCCCGCGAAGGACGTGCGCGCCATCGAAGCGCCGCGACGTCAACCCGCTCTGACGCCCAACCAGGCGCTCGCGATTTCCGCCTGGGTCAACTCACTCTCACCGAGCTATCCCGACATCCCCACGCCGAACTTGAAGAACGCCAACGTCGCCGAGGGCGCCGCGCTCTTCGCACTGAACTGTGCGGCTTGTCACACGATCGAAGGCGACGGTGACGCACTGGCCTTTGACACCTTCGCGCCCTCGCTGCGCCACATCCCCGCCTTCCAGGTCGTCGAGGCCATTAGAACCGGCCCGGCCAACATGCCGCGTTTCACCGGCAACCTCTCGGACAAGGAAGTCGACGACATCGTCCAGTACGTCACGACAGAGATTCAACACCCCAACAACCCCGGTGGCTTCGGTCTCGGTGGCCTTGGACCGGTCGCTGAAGGTTTCGTGGGTCTCCTTCTCGGGGTAGGGATATTGGTGCTGATCTGCTACTGGATCGGGGAGCGCTCGTGAGCGAACACCGCACACCCGTCGCCATCGGCGAGCTCAGCGAGAACGACCCGCACCTCCAGCCGGCGGCGAAGAACCCCCAGACCGTCGAAGGCGTGATCGCCGGGACCTTCGTGCTTGGACTGCTGTGCGTGGCCGGATTTGGCGCGAGTTACTGGGTGAACGCCAAGCCGTGGATCCTTGGAGCCACGATGGGATTTGGACTCTTCTTCTTGGGCATCGGCCTGGTGGCGTGGGGTAAGTACCTCATGCCGCGCGGTCCCTTCGTCGAAGAGCGTCACGAACTCGCCACTAGTCAGGCCGACCGCGACGCCATGGCGGCCGCGATCATCGAACGAGGTGGTGGCGTCGTCAAGCGGCGAAAGATGCTCGCCGGTCTGCTCGGCGGGGGGCNNCGGAAAACACCGACCGCGGGCAGGCCGTCGACCAGACGGTGTTGATCCGCGTGTCCAATGAGAACTACACCACGCAAAAGGGCCGTGAGTCCTGGGGCCCGAAGGGCTACATCGCCTACTCCAAACTCTGCACGCACTTAGGGTGCCCGGTCGGTCTCTACGAGCAGGAACTACAACTCCTGGTGTGTCCGTGTCACCAGTCGATGTTCAACGTGACCAACGGCGCGATCCCCGAGTTCGGCCCCGCGCCACGGCCCCTGCCGCAGCTGCCCCTCTACATCGACGCCGAGGGCAACATTCGTGCACAGAACGGTTACGACCAGCCGGTGGGCCCGGGATTCTGGGAACGGCACAACGTATGAGCGACGTGACCGTCCCCACCACCAAGCGAGCGAAGAAAGCGGCTGAGGGTCCCTACGGGAAGATCGGCCAAGCGATCAATGAACTCGATGATCGCCTGGGTGTCGCCAAGGGCGGACGCACGTTCATGGACAAGATCTTTCCGGATCACTGGTCCTTCATGCTCGGTGAGATCGCGCTCTACTCATTCGTGATCCTGCTCGTCACGGGCATCTACTTGACCTTCTATTACGTTCCTTCCGTCGCACACGTCATCTATCACGGCTCCTACAAGCCGCTCGACGGCCAGTCGGTCACCCAAGCCTTCGCCTCGACGGTGAATATCTCCTTCGCGGTGCGCGGGGGTCTGTTGATGCGTCAGATGCACCACTGGGCCTGCGACATATTCGTGGGGTCCATCGTCGTGCACATGGCCCGCGTGTTCTTCACCGGCGCCTTCCGCAAGCCTCGTGAGTTGAACTGGACGATTGGCCTGACGCTCATGATCTTGGCGATCGGCAACGGGTTCCTCGGTTACTCGCTCCCCGACGACTTGGTCTCGGGCACTGGCATCCGCATCGCGTACTCGATCATGGAGTCGATACCCCTGGTTGGAACGTACCTGGCGTTCTTCGTCTTCGGCGGTAACTTCCCGGGTACCGCGACCATTCCGCGCTTCTTCATCCTGCACGTGTTGATACTTCCCCTGGTCATCATCGGGCTCGTCACCGCGCACCTCTTCTTACTCGTGCGGCAAAAGCACACCCAGTTCCCCGGCGAAGGAAAGACCGAAAAGAACGTCGTGGGCACCCCGATGTTCCCGGTCTTCATGGCCAAGACCACGGGATTTCTCTTCATCGTCGGCGGCGTCACCGCGCTGCTCGGCGCCTTCGCGCAGATCAACCCGATCTGGCAGTTCGGCCCCTACGACGCCGCGCGCATCTCCTACGCCGTGCAGCCCGACTTCTATATGGGATTCCTCGACGGCGCACTTCGAATATGGCCGTCGTGGAGTTTCGCGAGCTTCGGCCATACGATCCCCTTCGAGGTCTTCGTCCCCGCGGTTATTCTGCCGGGCATCATCTTCAACATCGCTTACGTCTGGCCGATGCTGGAGCGAAAGTTCACGCACGACAACGAGATCCACAACTTGCTCGATCGCCCGAGCCAACGGCCTAAGCGCACCGCGGCGGGCGTCGCGGTCTTGGTGTTCATCTCGATGCTCTTCATCGCGAGTTCGACCGACCTGATTGCGAACTTCTTCCACCTCTCGCTCAACTACGTGTTGTGGGCCATGAGGTTCTTGGTCATCGTGACGCCCTTCATCGCGTACCCGATCACCTACAAGATCTGCAAAGAGCTTCAAGGCGTCAAGGGTGGCGGAAAGCGAAAGACGCCCAACGTCGTCACGCGCACCGTGGAGGGCGAGTACCTCGCGACGCCGACGCCCTCCTACAGCGAAGACGTCATGGAAGAACTTCACCCCACACCCGTGCCGATCTTCATCGAGGCCGAGCCCGACGAACCCGTCGAGAGCGGTGTGCGGACCGTCGACCGCTAGATTTCGGCCCGTTCATGGCCCTGGGGACTGCCCCGCGTCAGGGTTTCCATAAGGTCCCACTGCCTAACATGGCCGTGTGTCCGCCGCGAACGATCCCAACTGGCCCAGCGCCGCGACGTTGCTGCGGCCCACCCCACTCGCCGGGCGCCGCACGATCTCGTTGCTGGGCGTTTCCACGTTCGCCACGTCGGTCTCGCCACGTTCTGCAACCAGCACGCCCCAGGCGGTGCGCGCGGCGTTAGGGAAGTTCTCGACGTGGTCCTTTCGTGACCGCGTTGACGTGGCCGAGGACGTCGTGCTGGTCGATCACGGCGACGTCGCTGACCCGGACGGCGAAGGGGGACACGAGCGCGTCGTGACGGCGTTCTTGGCGAGTGAGGAGTCGGCGGTGCTGCGCGTCATCCTCGGTGGCGACAACGCGGTCACCTGGCACGCGATGAGCGCACTCGCGGGCGAGCACTTCGACGAGTTTGGCCTGATCACCCTCGACGCGCACCTCGACATGCGCGAAGGACGTTCGAACGGCTCGCCGGTACGCCAGCTCCTCGACGAGGGCCTCGACCCGCGCCACGTGGTGCACGTGGGCATTGATGACTTTTCAAACTCACCGGCCTACGCCAGGGTGTCACTGGAAAAGGGCGTGACCATCATCGAACGCGACGCCTTTCACCACGGCGACCCCGCGACCATCGCGCGGCGCGCCCTCGAGATCGCGAGTGAGGGCGGGCGCAAGGTCTACGTCGACATCGACCTCGACTGCGCCGACCGCACGAGCGTGCCGGGCTGTCCGGCGGCGGTGCCCGGGGGACTGAGCGCCGATGAGGTACGCAACTTCGTGCGTGAGGTGTGTTCCAATGAGTCCGTGGTGGCGATCGACTTCACCGAAGTCGACGTCGAACGCGACAGCGCCGATCAGCGCACGGTGCGCCTCGTCGCGTTGCTGGTGCTCGAAGCCGTGGCGGGCGTACGAAGGAGATCGACGTGAGCGTGTCCGTGGGAACTCAAGCGCTCACTCGCGCGGAACTGATCGCCGTCGCGCGGTTCTTCGAAACAATCGAACTCAGCGACGCGGTGCGCGAACGCTTGGGACGACAGCGAAGCGCCATTGACGCGCTCGTCGAGGGCGGCGAGCCGATCTACGGGCTCTCGACGGGCTTTGGCTCGCTGGCGACGACGTCGATATCGCCCGAGCGTCGCCGCGAACTGCAGCGTTCCTTGATTCGCTCACACGCCGCGGGCGTGGGACCCGAGGTCGAACAAGAAGTGGTGCGCGCGATGATGGTCTCGCGTCTCACCAACCTCTGTTCGGGCGTCTCGGGCGTGCGCGTCGAGACGGCTGAAGCGTACGCGGGACTGTTGAACGCGGGGATCACGCCGGTGGTGCACGAATTCGGCTCGCTCGGTTGCTCGGGGGACCTGGCGCCACTCGCGCACGTGGCGCTCGCCCTCATGGGTGAAGGCGACGTGCGCGACGCCGGTGGTGCGCGTCGCTCCGCTGCGGACGCGTTGCGTGACGCCGGACTCGTGCCGGTTGAACTCGCCGAGAAGGAGGGGCTGGCGCTCATTAACGGGACCGACGGGATGCTCGGACAACTCATCCTGGCGCTCGACGACGGATTCACGCTGATGCAACAGATGGACCTGGCGGCGTCACTTTCGATCCAAGCACTGCGCGGCACGGACCGCGTGTTCTTGGCCGAGGTGCACGCCCTGCGTCCTCACGAGGGCCAGCTCGCCAGCGCGGAGAACCTCATGGCGCTCCTCGCGGACTCGCACATCGTGAGCTCGCACGTAGACGACCCATCTCAGGTGCAAGACGCCTACTCGCTGCGCTGTGCGCCCCAGGTCCACGGCGCGGCGCGCGACACCTTTTCCTACGCCACCCACGTCGCCGACGTCGAGTTGGCGGCGGCGATCGACAACCCCTCGGTGCTGGCGGACGGCTCACTCGTCTCGAACGGTAACTTCCACGGCGCACCGATTGGCTACGCGTTGGACTTTCTCGCGATCGTCTTGGCGGACGTCGCTTCGATGTCGGAGCGTCGAACGGACCGACTCTTGGACGTGAACCGCAGTTACGGTCTCCCGCCGTTCCTCGCCCAGGACGCGGGCGTCGATTCTGGGCTCATGATCGCCCAGTACGCCCAAGCGGCGCTGGTCGCCGAGATGAAGCGGCTCGCGTCGCCGGCGAGCGTCGACTCCATCCCGTCTTCGGGTATGCAGGAGGATCACGTGTCGATGGGGTGGCACGCCGCCAGGAAGCTGCGGCTCTCGATCGCCGCTTTTCGCGACGTCGTGGCGATCGAACTCCTCGCGGGCGCGCGCGCGTTGGCGCTGCGCGAGCCGCTGTTGCCCTCACCCGTGACCGCCGCAATCTCACAGCGCGTCAACGCCGCGTCGGGGGGACCGGGGCACGACCGGTGGCTTTCACCAGAGATCAAGGCGGTGGCCGATCTGGTGCAGAGTCGCGAGCTGCTTGAGATCACGGCGCGTTTCATCACACTGCACTGAGAGGAGGTCCCATGGAAGGTGCCCGACCGGTACGAGCGGCGAGGGGGACGACGCTTCGCGCGCAGGGGTGGCCCCAAGAAGCGGCCCTGCGCATGCTGGAGAACAACTTGGACCCCGACGTCGCGGAGCGACCCGACGACTTGGTCGTCTACGGCGGCACCGGTAGGGCGGCGCGCGACTGGGGTAGCTTTGACGCCCTCGTGCGCACGCTCACCACGTTGAAAGCGGACGAGACGATGCTGGTGCAGTCCGGGCGACCCGTGGGCGTGCTGCAGACCCACGAGTGGGCGCCGCGCGTGTTGATCGCGAACGCCAACTTGGTGCCCGACTGGGCGACGTGGCCAGAGTTTCGACGCTTGGAGGCGCTCGGTCTCACGATGTACGGACAGATGACCGCGGGCTCGTGGATCTACATCGGCACCCAGGGCATCCTCCAGGGCACCTACGAGACGTTCGCGGCGATCGCCACCAAGCGCTTCGGTGGCACGCTCGCGGGCACGCTGACCTTGACCGCGGGGGCGGGCGGCATGGGAGGCGCGCAGCCGCTGGCGGTGACCATGAACGACGGGGTCTGTCTCTGCATCGACGTCGACCCGAGTCGCCTGCAGCGCCGGGTGGACCAGCGGTACTTGGACGAGTGGACGAGTGACCTCGACGCCGCGCTCGCGCGAGTCGTTGAGGCGAAGGAGTCCCGTGTCGCGCTGAGCGTCGGTCTCGTGGGCAACGCGGCGACGCTCTTTCCGGAGATACTGCGTCGAGGGGTTGAAGTCGATATCGTGACCGACCAGACCTCGGCGCACGACCCACTCAGTTACTTGCCCGAGGGAATCGACCTCGGTGACTGGCACGACTACGCCGAGAAGAAGCCCGAGGAGTTCACCGACCGGGCCCGCGAGTCCATCGTGCGTCACGTGAGCGCGATGGTCGGCTTCCTCGATGCGGGCGCGGAGGTCTTTGATTACGGCAACTCACTGCGCGGCGAGGCGCAGCTCGGTGGCTACGCCCGAGCCTTCGACTATCCGGGCTTCGTGCCCGCCTACATCCGGCCACTCTTCTGTGAAGGGAAGGGCCCGTTTCGCTGGGCGGCGCTGTCGGGCGACCCCCACGACATCGCCGTTAGCGACCGCGCGGTGTTGGATCTCTTCCCCGAGAACGAACCACTGCACCGCTGGATCACCAAGGCCCAAGAGCGCGTGGCGTTCCAGGGGCTGCCGGCGCGTATCTGCTGGCTCGGTTACGAGGAGCGCGACAAGGCCGGCGTCGTCTTTAACGATCTCGTGGCTTCGGGCCAGGTGAGTGCGCCGCTGGTGATTGGCCGGGACCACCTCGACAGCGGGTCGGTGGCGTCACCGTATCGTGAGACCGAAGCCATGCTCGATGGCTCGGACGCCATTGCCGACTGGCCGTTGCTCAACGCGTTGGTCAACACCGCCTCTGGTGCGACGTGGGTGTCGATCCACCACGGCGGCGGCGTCGGCATCGGGCGTTCGATCCACGCCGGACAGGTCTGCGTCGCCGATGGAACGGTGCTGGCGGGGGAGAAGCTTCGACGGGTCCTAACGAACGATCCCGCGATGGGGGTGTTGCGACACGTGGACGCCGGCTACGAGATCGCCGAGGCGACGGCTGAGGACACGGGCCTGCGCGTGCCCATGCGCGAGCGTTCATGACCACACGCGTCATTCGCAATATCGCCGAATTGACGACGAACGATCCGTCGTTGGGTGACGAGAGCGCACTCGGGCGGCTCTACGACGCGGCGATGGTGGTCGACGAAGAACAAGTGCTCTGGGTCGGGGCCAACGCCACGGCGCCCGACGCCGATGAGTCGTTCGACGCCGAGCGGCGTGCGGTGATTCCCGGTTTCGTGGACTCACACACGCATCTGGTGTTCGCCGGTGAACGCAGCGACGAGTTCGAAGCGCGCATGGCCGGGGAGCACTACGACGGCGGGGGCATCGCACGCACCGTCGCCGCGACCCGGGCCGCGACCCTCGAGGATCTCCGCGCGGGCACGAGCAAGCGCATCGCGGAACTCGAGGCCGGTGGCGTCACGACCGTCGAGATCAAGTCGGGCTACGAGCTCACCGTGGACGGCGAGGCGCGAGACCTCCGTCTCGCCGACGAATTCACGACCGAGACAACGTGGCTGGGCGCGCACGTCGTGCCCTCGGAGTACCAGAAGAATCGCGAAGGCTACATTGAGCTTCTCCTCTCGAGCATGTTGGATGTCTGCGCGCCACTCGCGAAGTGGGCGGACGTCTTTTGTGATCGCGGCGCCTTCAGCGTGGAAGAGGCGCGAGTCATTCTGGAGGGCGCCCGAGCGGAGGGTCTCGCACCGAGGCTGCACGCAAATCAACTCGCCCACAGCGGGGCGATTGCGCTGGCCGTTGAACTCGACTGCGCGAGCGTCGATCACTGCACCTACCTTGACGACCGCGACATCGATCTCTTGAGTGCCTCGGCGACGGTGGCGACATTGCTGCCGGGCGCGGAGTTTTCGACCCGCTCTCCCTATCCCTCGGCGCGCCGACTCCTCGACGCGGGGGTCACGGTCGCACTCGCCACCGACTGCAATCCGGGTTCGTCGTACGTGACGAGTATGGCGTTCGTGATCGCGCTCGCGGTGCGCGAGATGTCGATGAGTGTCGACGAGGCGCTGTGGGCGAGCACGAAGGGTGGTGCGCTGGCGCTCCGAAGAGGAGACGTGGGTCAACTCGGGCTCGGTGCGAGGGCTGATTTCGCCGTACTTGATGCGCCGCGCGCCGCTCATCTCGCCTATCGGCCCGGCGGTAACGTCGTTGCGGCCACGCGTCACTCGTTGTCCCGGCCGAGGTAGCGGACCTCCACCACTCGAACGTCGAACACCTCGCCGGCTCACCGCAGGAGCCACCGGTGCCGCGACCACTCAAATGGACGATCTGGGCTCGCCGGCTGAGAATAATTCCAGGGGACGAACCTTTAACCTGTACCTATGAGCACCCCAATTCACCCCGCCGACCTACCCACGACTCTCAAGGGACTGCGCGAGTCGGGCTACGAATCTCGATCAGTCCGCGAGGAGATCCGCCGGAACTTGGAGTCTCGCCTCGCGGCGGGCATTCCATTGACCTCGTCGGTCTTGGGCTACGAGGACACCGTCTTGCCGCAGTTAGAGACCGCCCTGCTCGCGGGGCACGACATCATCCTCCTGGGCGAGCGCGGTCAGGCCAAGACCCGCATCATCCGCTCACTCGTCGAGCTACTCGATGAATGGCTGCCGATCATCGAAGGTTCCGACGTTCGTGACGATCCCTACGCGCCGATCTCCGCCTTCGGCATCGACCTCCTGGCCGCCAAGGGGGAGAAGACGCCCGTCGCCTGGGTGCACCGCAGTCAACGCTTCGCGGAAAAGCTAGCTTCGCCCGACACCTCGATGGCTGACCTGATCGGCGAAATCGATCCCATCAAGGTCGCCAGCGGCCTCTTCCTCGACGACCCGAAGGCCCTCAGTTACGGCCTGGTGCCCAAGTCGAACCGCGGTGTCTTCGCGATCAACGAACTCCCCGACCTCTCCGAACGAATCCAAGTCGGGCTGTTGAATGTCCTAGAAGAGCGCGACGTGCAGATTCGAGGACACCTCGTGCGCCTCGACCTCGACGTACTGGTGGTGGCGACGGCGAACCCGGAGGACTACACCAACCGTGGTCGACTCATCACCCCCTTAAAGGACCGTTTCGGTTCCCAGATCCGCACGCACTATCCCTTCGAAGTCTCCACCGAGATAGAGATCATGCACCAAGAAGCCCACGTGCCCGTCTCCAGCGCGCCGATCGTGGTGCCGTGGTTCATCGACGACATCGTCGCGCGCGTCAGCCACGTTGCGCGACGCAGTCACGTGATCAGTCAGAGCTCGGGAGTCTCGGTGCGACTCTCCATCGCGAACTACGAAACCGTCATCGCCAACGCGCTACGTCGAACGCTGCGCACCCACGACGCGGTCGTGGTGCCGCGCGTCAGCGACTTGAGCGCCATGGTGCAGTCCACGCAGGGAAAGATCGAATTCGACACGATGGACGACAGTGACGCCGACCAGGTCATCGCGGCGCTCGTATCCCTCGCGGTTCGTCAGTGCTTCGCGGACGTGTTGTTAGAAGAGGCGTCCGAGATCGTCGAGGCATTCAACGGTGAGGCGATCGTGCACACCGGCGACGACCTGCCCGACGCCGACTACTTAGCCGTCCTCGACGCCATGCCGGCGCTCGAAGGCCCCGTCGAACGCATCGCCGGACCGAACGCGAGCGACGGCGAAAAGGCGGCCGCCGTCGAGTTCGTCCTCGAAGGTCTCTATCTCACCAAGCGCCTGGCGAAAGACGCCTCGGGGGCCCGGGCGCTCTATCGCTCGAGGAACCGTTAGTGCCAGTTCGCTACGGCTATCGCCGTTTCGGTGAGGGGGACGACTTCGACGATCTCGACGTCGAACAGATGCTCTCGCTGTTGGCCGACGACTTCATGGAGAGCGGCGACTTGGATGAGGCGATGGACCGACTGTTGCGCGAGGGCTACGAACGCGAGGACGGCGAGCGCGTCGAGGGGCTGCGCGAACTCTTAGAGCGCACCCGTCGCAAACGACGCGAACTCGAACAACAGGCCGACCCCGACGGCGAGATGCAGCGCTACCGCGAGTGGCTGGAGTACATCGAAGCCGTGGAGGCCGAAGAAGTCGAGGCGCTGCTCGCCGACGCGGAGGCCTCGGGGGACGAACGTCGCCAGGAAGTGACGCGCGATCTCGTCGACCAGAAGAAGATGCAACAACAGCTCATGAGCGACCGATTGGCCGAGCGATTGGGGGAGTACCGCGACTACGAGTTCGTCTCCTCGGCCGCGCGNNATGCGCGAGATGATGGACGCGCTCTCGGCGATGATTGAACAAGACCGACGCGGTGAGGATCTCGATCCGACGTTCGAGGACTTCATGGCCAAGTTCGGCGACTACTTCCCCGGGGCCGAGAGCCTCGAGGACGTGATTCGCATGATGGCCGAACGGGCGGCGGCCGCAGAGGCGATGTTCAACTCGCTCTCTTCCGAGCAACAAGGTGAGTTGCGCGCGCTCTTCGACCAGATGATGCAGAACATGGAACTGAACTTCTCTATGAACCGGCTGGTGTCGAACCTGCGCCAAGCCACCCCCGACATTGACTGGAACCAATCGCACCGCATGCGCGGCCAAGACGGCTCCTCCTTCGCCCAAGCCGCCTCGGTCGCCGAGCAACTCGGTGAACTGCGAGGTCTCGAGGACTTCCTCGGCCAGAGTCACGCCGCCCAGGGTCTGCCCGAGGTCGACGTCGAAGCCGTTCGGCGAAACCTGGGCGACGACGCCGCGCGACACGTGGAGCGACTGCAGAAGGCCCTTAAAGCCATGAAGGACGAGGGTTTTATCGACCGCCAGGGCAACCGTTTGAAGCTGAGCGCCAAGGGGATTCGCAAGATTGGCCAGATCGCGCTGAAGGACATTTTCAATCAGCTGCGCGACTCACCAACTATTGGCGCACATCCCGTCGCGACCCTCGCGCGTGGTGGCGACCGCGAAGAGACGAGCAAGCCGTGGGAGCCGGGCGAACCGGTGTCGCTCCACCTACCAAAGACGCTGCGCAACGCACTACTGCGAAGCGGCCCCGGCACACCGGTGCGACTGCACCCCGACGACTTCGAGGTCGAAGAGTACGAAGCCACCCGGCGCTCGGCCACGGTGTTCGCGATTGACCTCTCGCTCTCGATGGCCATGCGAGGCAATCTCGTCCCGGCCAAGAAAATGGTCCTCGCCCTCACGCAGCTGATCCGTTCTAAGTATCCCCGCGACTTCGTGACCGTCGTCGGATTCGGCGAACGCGCCCAGGAGCTCAAGATCGATGACATCCCGGCCCTCACCATTGACTACAACTACGGCACGAATCTCCAGCACGCATTGGCCCTCAGCCGCCACCTGTTACGGAACGAGCGGGGTGAGCGTCAGGTGGTGGTGGTGACCGACGGCGAGCCGACCGCGCACCTCATGGCCTCGGGAGAGCCCTTCTTCGCGTGGCCCCCCGTCCAAGAGACCTTGGAGAAGACAATGGCCGAGGTGCTGCGCTGCACCAAGGCGGGGATCACGATCAACACCTTCGCCCTCGATATTGAACGCAGCCAGTTCCCCTTCGTAGAGCAGATCGCTCGGGTGAACGGTGGGCGACTCTTCTACACCGACGTGAACGACCTCGGCACCTACGCGCTCGATGACTTCGTCAAACACCGTCAAGCAGGCTGATTCAAAACCGTTCTCACCAGGTCGTACCTAAATTCGATTTGCAATTTGTTCGAATTCCCGTAACAATGACACCGTTGTAATTACATCGGTGACAGACGTCATCCTTTGGGAGGCACACAACGTGGAAATCGTCGAACTCTTGAGCGGATTAGAAGACCGGGGCTGGCAAGCCCGCGCGAACTGCATGGGTGTTGACCCCGATCTCTTCTTCCCCGAGCGCGGCGCGTCAACCCGTGAAGCGAAGGAAGTCTGCCGCGGCTGCGTGGTGCGCGAGGACTGCCTGGAGTACGCCCTCGATAACGGTGAGAAGTTCGGGATTTGGGGTGGGATGAGCGAACGAGAGCGTCGCCGACTACGCCGGGCCCGAGCCATCGAACGTCGGGCGCAAGCCGGCTGAGGCGAGACGTGCCTCAATCGTCGTCTCGCGACTGAGCCCCAACTGCTCCCAGCGGGCGGGATCTTCCTTCTCGAGCACCGCCCGCGGGAGAAGACCCACCAGTTCGGCGTGGTCGATGGAGCCTCGCGGCAGTAACGCCGCGACCTGGTCATAGACCGTGGACGGACCGACCTCTACGGGTTCGATCAGGTTGCAGCTCACCTGGACGAACTCGCCCAAGGAAAAGGCGAGGGACCGCACCGTTGAGGTCCTAATCGCCGTCGCGGCCGTTGAAGCGTCCGACAGGCTCACCCCACGCAGCCACAGGTTCCACGCGACGAGCACGCCGCGCGCGCCCACGGCGCTGGCTCCGCACGCCGGATCGGGCCGTTCGGGACCCCTATCGGGAGCGAGCGAGGTGAAGGCCCGTCGTCGNNTCGCGTCGAGCGCTACGAACGGTACGACGTCGAGGACGCCGAATCTCGGGTGGACGCCCTCGTGCGCTCGAAGATCCACCAGTTCCAGCGCCGATCGGGCCAGGGCCCGCACGCCGTCGGCGAGCGGCTGGATGTCGTCAATCAGCGTGAAGACGCTGCGGTTATGGAAGGAATCGCGGTGCACGTCGCGCAGCGACGCGCCGGCGGTGCGAGTTAGTTCCTCGATGACGTCGAGACGTCGCCCCTCAGAGACATTGGCAACACACTCGAACAAGACGCGGGCTTAGTGAAGTTCGCGGTTGAAGATGCGTACGCGACGTCGTTCGCGCAACAAGCGACGTCGTTCGCGCTCGCTCTTGCCGCCCCAGACGCCGTGGTCGATGTGATTGTCGAGCGCGTAGACGAGGCACTCGGCGACCACGGGACACGTCGCACAGATCTTCTGGGCGATGATCACCCCAGTCCCGTCACGAGGAAAGAACGTCTCGGGCGGATACTGCCGGCACTTTCCGTCGGCCATCCATTCTGCACTCATACACACCTCCTTCCCTCACTTCTACTCCCACAGTAGCGACGTTGGCGACCAACAATCGTTACGATTTCATGTGTCTCGGACTTACCGGTGGATGTTCAGAAGCTCCTTAGAGATAGACGGTCCGCGACCAGTAGAATGGCGGAAGTTAGCGCTTTTTGAAGGAGTGTCGTGAGCCAAGTCCCCACCGCAGAGGTCACCGAGGTCGTCGACCCGGTTGGTCACGTCCAAGTCATCTACTTGGGACCGGTGGCGCCGCACTGGGAGTGTCGGATGGTCTTCGGGGACGAGGAGCAGATCCAAGCCTTCGTCGACCGCGTGGACGCCCGACTCCGATTCCTCCCCCCGCACGACCCGCAGTTTCGCCGCAACCGTGAGCGCGTGAACCGCGACGCCGAGCGCGAGAACCTGCTGGTCGAGTGGAACCTCGGCTACGACGAAGAAAACTAGGCCAGCGGCGAGTTCGTCACTCGCTCGTACCACGCGTTGGGGTCGTTGAGTTCGCTTGCGCTCGGTAGACCGTCCACCCGAAGCAAAGCCCCAAAGACACTGAGCGTGTGTCGCTCGGCCAACGTCGTGACGAACTCGTTCGCCGCGTCGTGGTGGGGTCCTTGGGTCGCGATGCCAAACAGCGCCGCCGCGGCGTCTTCACCACGCGCGTCGCTGCGTCGATGGCGAGCCACCGCTTCAAAGAGCGCCGGTTGCGGTCCGAGCATGGCTTCGGTGATCTCGTGGGCGGCGGCGGTGAAAAAGGCCAGCAGGACGCTGGCGGCCGCGTTGATGGCGCGCGTGGCGTCGCTCTCGTCGGGCATATTGATCCCCTCGAGCAGGGATTCGGGATGCGACATCATCTCGTTGAGGTCACCCGTCTCAATCAGTGACTGCAGGCGCTCGATGAGGTCGCCCTGGATGGCGTTGGACTCATTGACCGTGTCGATCAACAGCGCCCGCAGGGCGTCGCCGGTGCCGGGCTGGCTCAAGACAAGCGAGGCGACGAACTCCTGGGCGAGGGCGAAGACGTAGACCTCGTCGCGCTCGAGGGACCACTCGGTGGCGAAGGTGGCGAGGTTGTTGACGACGAGTAGCTTGCGCGCCTCCAGGCGAGGCAGTGGCAACACCGCGAGCGACCAGGCCCGCTCCGAGAAGTGGCCCGCGACCGAGCCCATCTGAAACCCCGCGAACAGCGGCCCGACGGTCGAGGAGATCTGGGCCATCAGTTGATTCTCCTGCGCATCGAGGTCCTCTAGGTCCTTCGACGGGGTCTTGGTGATCATCGGATCCATGAGCGGGCGCCACTGCTCGAGCGCCGCCAGTGTGAGGGCCGATCGGTTGACCGCCACGACGTCGGGGTCCGAGGCGACGCCGAAGAGCGCGTCGACGTGTCGAGCCACGAGGGGGGCGAGCTCTTCGAGGCGTTGGCGCTCAATGGGCAGGGGGTTCGGGTCGCCGTCATCGCCGCGCGCGATGTTAAGAGCCAACTGGGTCGCGGTGGTGAACCACGCGTCGGGGCCCTGTTGGCCGAGCATCGAGAAGATGTCGCCGAACATGTCGCCAAATGGGTTCTGCGTCACGGCACCAACTTAAAGGGACACCCCAACGTGACGTTCACGTGGTGCACGGTCGTGCGGTGCGCGAAGGTGACGTGGGCCGTGGTGTAGGCCGGGGTCAAATACAGGGTGGAGACGAGTTGATCCCAGGTGTCGAGGTCCACCCCGTTCCACTGCGTGATGACGTCGCCCACCGCGAGTTCGGCGTGGGCGGCCGGGCTGTAGCGGGCGATTCTGGTCACCTTGACGCCGCCGCCTTGTTCATTGATACCGGTGATGCCGAGGTCCGCGTGACAGCCCCGTCCGGTCGCGACCACTTCGGCGACTTGGGCCACGAAACGCGCGGGGTACCAAAAGTGTCGTGACGAGAGCACGGCCACCACGTGACCACGGGCGTCTACCGCGATGGCGTCAACGTACCCACTCAGTGACGTGTCCGACTTCGTCGCTAAGTATCGGACCACTCCCTGCGCGTCGTTGAGTGGATCGCCGAGCGTGGTCACGGACCAGTCGAACTCGGGCGCCTTCGTGGAGCTGGTGACGATGGGTGCCACCGCGACGACCGACGTGCTCGCGGGCATCGCGTCGAGGGACAATGCCGACACCGCCGCGCCGAGGTGCACGATGGAAAAGCCCATGACGTTGTCGCGACCTTCGAGCGTGACGGGGAAGTTGATCTTGGTGGTCGTCGATCCGGTGATGATGGCGTTCGCGGGTATCACCGTCGTGGTGACGGCGAGGTCGTGGGGCAGCACTAGTGCCGGCACGTTGATGACGTGACCGGGGGTGGTGATCGCTAGGTCCACCGTGTGCGCGGCCGCGACGCGCGAGGAGGCGGGGAGCGAGTTGACGTCGGCCGCCAGGTGCGCGGGGAGATCGCCCCCCGCGGTGCTCGTGCCCCGATTGGCCATCAGGACGACGCCCCCTATGACCAAGAGCAGTGCCATCATCGCCGCGATGATCCGTGGCGAGAGGGAACGCGGGCGCGGGGTCGCGGTGGTGTCGAGGTCGTCAAAACTCGGCAACTCGCTCGGGTGCACCCAGAGCCGAGAATGGGCGGGTGGGCGGGCGCGTCGGCCCGTGCGCCACCATCGAGAGTCCCGCCCTGCCACCTTGAGCAGGTTAGTTAGGAACTGCTTCGCGGTGGCCTCGCCCTACCATTGGTCCCTATGGCTTTGGACGTCGCGCTCGATATCGGCACCTCGCGCACGCGCTTGGCCACGAGTCAGCGCGGCGTCGTATTCGACGAACCGACCATGGTCGCCATCGACACCAACACCGGCGACGTCGTCGAACTCGGTCACGGGGCACTCGAACTCGTAGGGCGAACGTCGCGGCACGTGGTCGTCTTTCGCCCCTTCAATCAAGGCGCCACCGTTGACTTCGACGTGACCGCGCGGCTCATCGCGGCGCTCTTTGACCGCGCCGGGGTCTCGAAGCTCAGTCGGGCGCGCGTCGTGATGAGTGTGCCTTCCCTCGCCACCGCCATTGAACGACGAGCGCTGCGTCAAGCCGCGATTCAAGCGGGCGCGCGCGAAGTGAGTCTGATCGAGGCGCCGCTCGCCGCGGCGATCGGCCTCGGTCTACCGGTGCAGGACCCCGTCGGTTCGGCGGTCGTGCTCATGGGCGCGGGCGCATCGGAGGCGGCGGTCATCTCCTTGGGCGGGATCGTCACCGACGGCGCCCGTCGGCTCGGGGGCAACGACGTCGACGCCGCCATCGCGGCGCTGTTACGGCTTCGCCACGGTGTGGTCGTGGCACCCGCCGTCGTCGAGACGCTCAAGTGCTCGCTCGGATCGGCGCTCGGGCGAACCGCGGGACTTTCGAGCGTGGTGCTCGCGCGCAACGTCGAGCGAGGTGACCTTCTCGAGATTGAAGTCAGCGCGGAGTTAATCAATACCGCCGCTCGTGACGTACTGAACTCGACGATGCGGATGATTCAAGAGTGTCTGAGTGACACCCCACCCGATCTCTCCCAGGACGTCAGCGCGCGCGGTATCACCCTGGTGGGAGGGCAAGCGAATCTCGAGGACATCGCGGAACTGTGCGCCACGGCCTCGGGCGTCGAGGTGAGCGTGGCCAGCCAGGCGGACCTCGTGGTCATTCACGGCCTGACCGCGTG
>PKZN01000020.1 GCA_003133075.1 Acidimicrobiaceae bacterium
CTGGAGTCGATGGGCTTTGCGACCTATGGCTTCGCCGGCGGACGCGAGGACGTCTGGGAGCCCGAAGACGATATCCACTGGGGATATGAGACGACGTGGCTCGGGGACGAGCGCTACCAGGGTGAGCGCCAGCTCGACACGCCACTCGGCGCGGTGCAGATGGGTCTCATCTACGTGAACCCCGAGGGCCCCAATGGAGCCCCCGATCCGTTAGCGGCCGCCATCGACATCCGTGAGACCTTTCGCCGAATGGCGATGAACGACGAGGAGACCGTGGCGCTCATCGCGGGCGGTCACACCTTTGGCAAGACCCACGGCGCCGCCGACCCCAACGTCTACGGCGGCCGCGAACCCGAAGCGTCCCGCATCGAAGAGCAGGGGTTCGGCTGGACCAGCAGCTTCGGGACCGGACGTGGTGGCGACACCATCTCCAGTGGCCTCGAAGGCGCGTGGACCACGACACCGATCACCTGGGACAACAGTTTCTTCGAGATCCTCTTTGGCTACGAATGGGAACTGACCAAGAGTCCCGCGGGCGCCCATCAGTGGAAGCCCAAGGACGGAGCCGCGACCGACACCGTGCCCGACGCTCACGACCCGGCGAAGAAGCACGCTCCGACGATGCTCACGACGGACCTCGCACTTCGCTTTGACCCGATCTACGAGCCGATTTCGAAGCGCTTTCGCGAGAACCCGAGCGAGTTCGCTGACGCCTTCGCGAAAGCCTGGTTCAAGCTGACCCACCGCGACATGGGCCCCTACGTCCGCGGCCTCGGGGCCCTCGTCCCCGCGGAACCACAGATCTGGCAGGACCCGGTCCCCGTGAACACCCTTCCATTGATTGACGACGCCGACGTCGCCGAACTCAAGCGAACGATTCTCG
Source organism: Acidimicrobiaceae bacterium (assembly GCA_003133075.1). Classification (GTDB taxonomy): domain Bacteria; phylum Actinomycetota; class Acidimicrobiia; order Acidimicrobiales; family RAAP-2; genus RAAP-2. Next base: position 884 of record PKZN01000020.1, read on the forward strand.
CCTCGGACCTTTCTATTGGCCAGTTGGTCACCACCGCCTGGGCGTCCGCCTCGACGTTTCGAGGCACCGACAAGCGCGGTGGTGCGAACGGGGCTCGCATTCGCCTCTCGCCGCAGAAGGACTGGGACGTCAACGCCCCGGCCGATCTCTCGGCGGTGCTCGCGACGTTAGCGACGATCCAGAAGGACTTCAACGACGCGCGGGCGGGCAAAAAAGCCCTCTCACTCGCCGATCTCATTGTGCTCGGCGGGTGCGCCGCCGTCGAAGCCGCCGCCTCGCGCGGCGGGCACGACGTCACGGTCCCCTTCACGCCGGGACGCACCGACGCCTCGCTCGAAGAAACCGACGTCGAATCCTTCGCCGTCTTAGAGCCGACGGCCGACGGATTTCGTAACTATCTCGGACACGATCACCGTCGCGCCGCGGAGGAACTACTGCTCGCCCGCGCGCACCTCTTGACACTGACGTCGCCCGAGATGACGGTCCTCGTCGGTGGCATGCGAGCGCTCGGGACGAACTTTCAACAGTCCGAACTCGGCGTGCTCACCAACCGGTCTGAGACGTTGAGCAACGACTTCTTCGTGAATCTGCTCGACATGGGCACGGAGTGGCACGCGGCCGCTGACGACGAAGGGACCTTCGAGGGTCGCGACCGTACGACGGGCACCGTCAAGTGGCTCGCAAGCCGTGCGGACCTGGTGTTCGGTTCGAACTCCCAGCTACGTGCGATCGCCGAGGTCTACGCCTCGAGCGACGCGCAAGAAAAATTCGTTCGTGACTTCGTCGCGGCGTGGAACAAGGTGATGAACCTCGACCGCTTTGACGTCAGCTGAACTGAGCTCGGTCATCTAAAAGCATCTTCGGCGCGAGCCGGGGTGCAACGCAGCGTCAGAGGTAGTAGCCCGAGTGGATGTAGATGCACGGGACGCCCTCGCTGACGTACATGGCGTGGTTCTTCGGGTCGTCATCGAGCGCCAAACGCACGTCGAAGCCGTGGCTCACCAGGTCGTGCAACGTCTCGCGCTTGAAGCGGTCGACCCCGGAGTAGTCGCCGTACTCGCGCATGATCAAGAGGTCCCAGCGAAGCTTGTATCGCTCGAGCCAGGCCACCGTCGGTGACTGGACGCGACGGGGACGCCCCGTCACGAGCACCACGGCGAGCGACTGATCGAGGAGCTCTAGGAGTCGGTCGATCTCCTCGATGATCGGGTCGTCACCCACGGCGTCGAAGAAACTCTTCCAATCACCCCAATCGAGGTAGTGCTGGCGACCGGCGGCGTCCGCGAGCACGCCGTCGATNNACGACGGACCCCTCGAGCCGCCCGGTGCGTGAGCTCCTCGGACTGCTCAGCGATATCGACGACGCGGCGCTCGTCGTGGTGGCGGGCAACCTGTTCCACCCCGACTCGACGGCGGATCTCGCGAAGTTCATCGACGCCACCTGGACGGCCTTGCCGGAGGTTCGCGAACGTCTCCAGTCGTTCTGCGCTGGCGCGCGCCATGACTGCATCGTGCTACCGGGCAGCGACGACCACGAACTCGGTTACGACGTGCGAGCGCAAGTCTCGCTGGAGTCCCTCGGGGTCTCACTGGCCACCGACCTCGTCTTGCAAGTTGCGACCGCGGGCGGCGTGCGCGACCTCGCGGTCGCGGCCGGCAACTACCAACTCGACGTAACCCCGGTCGACCTCGCCGATCGCCCGGACGCGGGCCGACTCGATGACCCGCCGGCCGTCGAACGCTTCGTCGCCTCGCGCGTGCTCTATCGCCGCCTCGCGGGCTGGGTCTGGTTCCCGATCTTTGCCGTCGCGCTCTTCGATCTTTGGGGTGCCCTGACGGCGATGGTGGGCCACCTCACGCACCATCACTACAGCGTGCACGTCCTGCACTCCCATCACTTCTGGGTCAACCTGTTCTTCGACCTCGTGATCATTGCCGTCGTGGAGACCTTCATCGCGGGCCTCGCGGGGATCGTCGTTCGCCGACGATTCACTCGCCACGCTCGCGTCGCGCCCGCGGACGCGCTCAGCGAGCCCCTCGCCCTCACCACGGTCGGCGGCGTCGACGCCCTCGAGGTCGCGCGCCGGATCGTTGAGCGCGGCGGCGCCGGGGCCATCATCGGTGGCGCACCACGCGCCGCGCTGGCGTTCCTCGACGACGGTGTGTGTGCGTCGCCGGGACCCTCCAGGCCCGTCATGGCCGAACGTCGCGGTCGCTTCGGTCTGCCGCCCGTCTTCCGTTCCTTTGACCGCTTGGGCGTCATCGAAGTCGAAGCCGCCAGCACGCTGCAGGTGCGCCTGCTCA
>PKZN01000069.1 GCA_003133075.1 Acidimicrobiaceae bacterium
AACATTCCCTTCTGGCGCGAGTTCGCCTTGCGCGACTCGTTGCGCGACGCGCTCGACGTGCCGGTCTACGTTGAGGGCGACGCGCGTGCCCTCGCGCTGGCCGAAGGATCGTTCGGTGGCGCCCGGGGCGTGACGTCGTATCTGTCAATGGTCGTCTCAACGGGCGTCGGTGGCGGCATCGTCTTGAACGGCCGACTCCTGGACGGCACGACGGGCAACGCTGGTCACATTGGTCACCTCAACGTGGTGCCCGACGGCGCGCTCTGCGCGTGCGGTTCCTACGGCTGTCTCGAGGCGGAAGCGTCGGGTCGCGCGATTGAAGAACGCACCGGTCGTCCCGCGCACGACGCCGATCAGGCGACGCGACAGCGCACCGGTGAGCTCGTAGGTCGCGCGGTGGGCTCGCTGAGTTCCGTGCTCGACTTCTCTCAGTGTTTCATCGCCGGTTCCGTGGCGCTCGGATTCGGCGACGAGTTCTTCTTCGAGGCCAACAAAGCCGCTCGGAGCGTGGCGATGATGAGCTACTCGCACGACATTGAACTACATCGCTCCCTACTTGGCGCCGATGGTCCACTCCTCGGCGCGGCGCTCGTGGGATGGCGTGGCGCATCGTGAGGGGTGTCAATGTGCGTGATCTCTGCACCTATTTGCTACGCCACCCGCAGACGGCGCCCGTGGTCACCCTCGCCGCCTGGCGGCTGCGCCGACGCGCATGGTGGCGACGCGCGCCATTCCTTCCACTGCCGAGTTCGCAGTACTGGGAGTTCCGCATGGCGACGGCCAACGGCGGTAGCGGCGCGCCCATGACGGGGCGAGCCGTCGTGGAGGCCGCCACGTGGTCCCAACGCCAACGAGCGGGACGGTAGCCGTGGGTCGTGTCTTGTTGCTCAACGCGACCTTCGAACCACTGCAACTCGTCTCCGAGCGTCGAGCGGTCGTGCTCATGCTGGCCGGACGGGCCGAACCAATCGCCATGCCGGATGAGCCCGCGGTCTGTCGTTCGGCGAGCGTCGTGGTCGAGATTCCCGCGATCGTTCGCCTCCACGAGATGGTCAAACTGCCGACCAAGATTCGCACGCCGCCGCTCACCCGACGGAGCTTGTTGCTCCGCGACAGCTATCGCTGCGCGTACTGCCTCGAGCACGCCGACACGGTGGATCACGTAGTGCCGCGTTCGCGCGGCGGGCGTCACGAGTGGACCAACGTCGTTGCCGCCTGTCGCCACCACAACATGCAAAAGGGCGACCGACTGTTGGAAGAGATTGGCTGGCGCATGCACTTCGAGCCGCGCGTGCCCGACGGGCCCTGGTGGCGATGGCGCCACGTGCCCGACCCCGATCCGCTCTGGGCCCCGTACCTGCCCCGAGCGTCGTGAGTGACGTAGAAGAGCTCTACGACTACGGCGATTTACGGGCCTTAGAAGAACCGACCATGATCGTCTCGCGAGTGGCGCGAGCAACGCTCGTCCTCGGGAGTACCCAAGAACCTGACGTGATCGACGCGTCGCGGCTGGGCACGACGTCGATGCGTCGACGGCGAGGCGGTGGGGGAGTTGTGTTGTTGCAGCCGCGAGACCTCTGGGTTGACTGGTGGATACCGCGCCGCGACGAGCGTTGGGTGGCGGACGTGCACGTCAGTTCGCTACAAGCGGGGACGTGGTGGGCCGAGGCGTTGACACCGTTCGCCGACGCCCCGTTACTCGTGCACCGCGGTGCGCTGGAAGGACCCCGCGCATATCGGGTGGCCTGTTTCGCCGGTCGAGGGCCCGGGGAGGTACTGCTCGACGGTCGAAAGATCGTGGGCGTGACGCAGTGGCGCGTGCGCGAGGGCGTTTTCCTCTCGAGCGTCCTGCGCACCGGCGCGACGGCGGACGTCGTGGCGTACCTGGCGCACGTACCCGAGGGCTTGATAGGCGCGCTCGATAACGAAGTCGTCTCCTCGCTTCGTCTCGACGACGAGGCGATCCTCGCGCGGCTTCACGAGGTTTCGGGACCCTGGGTTCAGCGCAGCGCGCGCCTCAGCGCGTAGCCCATGACGAACACTTGATCGCTTCGGGGACCCCGCGCGCCCGACGGTGGATTCGCCATCGCAAAATTGGCCCAAATGGGGAGCGATTTGGAGGGAGGTGGCGACTAGTGGTGTAATGTGTCACGAAGTGGGGATAAGTGGTGAACCCGCAGGAGGACAGTCATGCTCGGATTCGTGGGTCAGTTTCAGCACTCGCTGGACGCCAAGGGTCGACTCATCCTGCCCGCAAAGTTTCGCGTGCCCTTCGAGCGCGGTGGCCACCTCAGCCCCAACACCGAGGGGTGCGTGGCGCTGTGGACGCCCGGCGAGTTCGCTCGACAAATGGACGAGCGCCTCCAGCAGAGTCGTGTCGGGGGTGCCGTTGACCGTCAGCAGGTACGGTACTGGTCCGCGAACTCCTCGGACGTCGAGTTCGACAAGCAGGGCCGATTCGCCCTACCGCCCGCGATTCGCGAATACGGACAGCTCGCGGGCGAGGTGTTGGTGGTGGGCGCGCTCGACCACGTCGAACTCTGGAATCCCGCGACGTACGCCGAAAAGGTCGACGCCGCCGAAGAGATCTTCAAGCAGGGCAGTGACTAGTGATTGGAGCACCACAGCAGTACCGGCCGCGGACCACGCGCAGCCTGACAATTGTGACAACGAGTCGAGGTTCCTCCTCCGCCCTCTCGCCCGTTGTCTCGATTGACAGGCTGCGGATGGCCCGAGACAGTTATCACGAACCAGTACTCGCGAGCAGCATCGTCGAGTTCTTCGTCAGCCTGCCGGCTGGCGTAGTCGTCGACGCCACGTTGGGTGGTGGTGGGCACAGCGAAGCGTTGCTCCTCGGGGCGCCACAGTTACGCGTGCTCGGCATCGACCGCGACCCCGAGGCGCGCGCCGCGGCACTTGAACGGCTCGCCTCCTTTGGCGAGCGCGTCCGTATCGTCGCTGCGACCTTCGCGCAACTCGCCGACGTCCTGACGGAGAACGCTGACTTCGTGGGCACCGAGCCCGTGGTCGGGGTGCTCATGGACCTTGGAGTCTCGTCACACCAACTCGACGACGGCACTCGTGGTTTCTCCTTTCGTGCCGATGCGCCGCTCGACATGCGCATGGATCCGACCTCGGGCGAGACGGCCGCAGAGTATCTCGCCCGCGTCGACCAGCACGAACTCGCCAGAGTGTTGCGCGAGAACGGGGAGACGCGCTTCGCCGGGTCAATCGCCAAGTCGCTCGTTGCGCGCCAACCCCAAACAACCTTTGAACTCACCGAAGCCGTCGAGCGCGCGGTCCCCATGGCTGCGCGGCGACGCGGACACGTCGCCACTCGCGTGTTCCAAGCGCTGCGTATCGCGGTGAACGACGAATCGGTCCAATTGGACGAGGGCCTGGCGGTCGCGTTGGATGCGCTGAGCGTGGGCGGCGTCCTGGCGGTGATCGCGTACCACTCGGGGGAGGACCGCGTCGTCAAGTCGTTCCTCGCTGAACAGCAAAGTGGGGGCTGTCGCTGCTCGCCCGAGTTGGGTTGCGTGTGCGGGGCGATCGCGCGGGTACGCGTCGTCAAGGCCAGTGCGCAGCTCGCCTCGGCGCACGAAATCGCGCTCAACCCCCGCGCGCGAGCGGCGAGACTCCGAGTGGCGACGAAGGTGGCGACGTGAGCGTCATCAGTTTTCCTCGTCGCGCCGACACGCTTCGCCCTACCACGCGACCTACGCGACCGGCTGCGCATCGCGCCACGGCGGCTCGTCGTGAAGTCGCCGCACGGCGTTGGCGAGGCACGTCCTCGGCGCGCAAGGCCGCGACGGTGGTCGTGGTCGCCCTCGCACTCTCACTAACCGGATCGATGCTCGAGGCGAATCGTCAGATTGAGATTCACAACCTCCAAAGCGAGCTCCTCCAGGAGCAGTCGTCCTACGCGGTCCAGGCCGGCTCGCTGACCAATCTCTCCGCGCCCAGTCAGATAGCGACCCAGGCGGGGGCCCTGCACCTGGTGGACCCGACTTCGGTCACCCAGGTCCCCTCTACGTCACTTGATGCTCCTCTGCCACTACCGAAGTTCTCGGGATACGCACCGGCAACATCAAGGACGATTCGGTGAGCGTCCACCAGACCACGACCCACAGCCGACCTCGTACCTCGCGACCGTCGACACCCCCTCGCTCCAGTGGACCGCGTCGACTGTTGCTGTTGCGCGCGGTGTTGTCGCTGGCCTTCGTGGCCCTTGGCGTGCGGCTCTTCGATCTCCAGGTGGTCAATCACGCGCACTACGCGAAGCTCTCCGTCGCCCAAGTGAAGGAGAACCTCGTCACCACGGCGCTGCGCGGTGGCATCTACGACCGACACGGCGAGACCCTGGCGGTGTCGCGACCAACGTCCCTGGTGATCGCCGACGACTTCCAGATCAAGAACCCCGGCGTCGAGGCGAAAGCGCTGTCGCCACTCGTGGGTATTCCCCTGTCGACACTCACCGGACTGCTGAGTGAACACAGCGGCTACGTGGTGGTCAACGGCGCATTGGATCTCACCGACGGTCGACGGGTCGCGGCGCTGGCGTTCCCCGGCGTGGTGGTGGAGAACTCCTCGGTTCGCACCTACCCCGACGGCACGCTCGCTACCTCACTGCTCGGAGGCGTGAACGCGAGCGGCGCCGGCTCGACGGGGCTCGAGTACGAGTACCAAAAACTTCTCGCCGGACAGACCGGCGTCACGCGAGAGTTCGTCTCGTCCTCCGGCGTCAACCTGCCCGCATCCCACGCCACGGTCATCCGCAAGGCNNGTCATGGACGTCAAGACCGGAGAAGTGCTCGCCGACGCCTCGCTGGTCAACACGAAGACCCAGGCGGGCGCCCTCGGGCCGATTCCCGCGTGGGGAAAGAACGTCGGCTATTCGGGCATTGAACAGACCATCAACAACCTGGCTTTTTCCCAGGCCTACGAGCCCGGGTCGGTCTTTAAGGTCGTCACCTTCTCGGCCGCGCTGCAAGACGGGCTCATCACGCCCGATACCGTATTTCCTGTGCCCAATTCGGTGGTCGTTGGCGGGCGGTACTTCCACGACGCTGAGAACCACGGACTCGAACACCTCACCGCCACCGAAGTCCTGGCGCAGTCGTCGAATATCGGGACCTACGAGATTGGCAAGTTGGTGGGCGAGTCGGGCCTCTTGGCCCAGGTGGAGCGCATGGGCTTCGGTCAGCCGACCTCGATTGGTTTCCCCGACGAGACCTCGGGGCTGCTCGTGAACGCCAACAACTGGTACGCGAGCGACCAGGTGGCGCTGCCCATTGGCCAAGTTGACGCTGTACCCGCCATCCAGGTGCTCGACGCCTACAACGCCATCGCGAACGGCGGTGTGTTCGTTGAACCCAAACTCGTGCGCGGCTACGTCTACGCGAACGGGACCCTCAAGGCCACCGCGAAGAGCGCGACGCGCGTGGTGCTCTCACCGAACGTCGACGCCACGATGGTCAAGATGCTCGAACAAGTCGTCCTCGACGGCACCGGCACCAACGCCATCATCCCGGGCTACAGCGTGGCCGGGAAAACCGGCACGGCGACGATTCCCTTTCCCGGTCAGGACCGACTGACGGGAAACTACAACGCGAGCTTCGTCGGCTTCGCCCCCGCCAATGACCCGATCCTTTCGATGATCGTGGTGATAGAGCGACCCCTGAACGACATTTACGGCGGCTCGGTCTCCGCGCCGGTCTTCCAAGAGGTCATGTCCTACGCCCTGCACCACTACGGCATCCCCTCGAACGGCGCGGTTCAAAAGCCCCTCACGGGCTCGGCCGCCAGTATCGCCTCGGACGTGACCTGATGCAGCTCGGCGACATTCTGGACGACCTCTCGCTCGACGTCGCGACGAGCAGTGTGGAAATAACGCGCGTCGAGAACGACTCGCGCGCGTGCGCGCCGGGCACGCTCTTTTTTGCGGTGCCGGGCTCCTCGCGCCACGGCGCGAGCTTCGCCCTCGAGGCGGTGACGCGCGGCGCGAGTTGCGTGGTGAGCGACTCGCCGCTGAAGGTACCGGTCCCCGTCGTCGTCGTGCCGTCGTCCCAGTTGAACGCGCTCCTGGCCCACGCCAGTGCGACCATCGTCGATCACCCCGAGTCGCGGGTGAAGATGGTGGGCGTCACCGGTACAAACGGTAAGACCAGCGTGAGCACCATCGTGGCGTCGCTGGCGCGAGCGCTCTCGTGGAACGCGTCAAGTATCGGGACCTTGACCGGCGAACGCACGACGCCCGCGGCGCCCGAGCTCTATCGCAACCTGGCCCGCGACGTGGCGGCCTTTGACTCGGAGAAAAAAAACTCCCTCGTCGCGCTCGAGGTGTCGAGCCACGCGCTGGACCAACGCCGAGTTGAAGGGCTGAGATTTTGTGTGGCCGCCTTTACCAACCTGAGCCACGATCACCTGGACTATCACCACACAATGGAGGCGTACTTCGCCGCGAAGGCCTCGCTGTTCACGCCGGAGTACGCCAAGCGCGCGGTGGTGTGGGTGGACGACGANNGGCGAGGCGAGTGACGTGGTGAACTCCTTGCACGGTTCGACGTTCTTCTGGCGCGGACACCTCGTGAACTCTGCGCTCGCGGGCGACTACAACGTCGACAACGCGTTGATGGCCATGGCCATCTTGACCACGCTCGGTGCCTCCGATGAAGAGGTCGCCGCGTCCATGGGTTCGGTCCAAGGGGTCCCCGGTCGATTCGACGTGCTCCACGGAGCGGGGGTCAACGTCGTGATCGACTACGCCCATACCCCGAAGGGTCTCGATCGTCTCCTCCGTGACGTGCGCTCACTCAAAGGGCCGGGACGCCTGATCACGGTCTTCGGCGCGGGTGGGGACCGCGACCGTGCCAAACGCCCGGAGATGGGACGGGTGGCATCATCCCTCTCCGACGTCGTCGTCGTCACCTCGGACAACCCTCGATCCGAATCACCCGAGGCGATCATCGACGCGGTGATGTCCGGCGTGGCGCCGGGCACCGACGTGCGACGTATCAGTGAGCGTCGTAGCGCGATCGGCGTCGCGCTCAACGAGGCTCGTTCCGGTGACGTGGTCGTCGTCGCCGGAAAGGGCCACGAATCCACCATCACCATCGGCGACGACGTCGTGCCCTTTAACGATCGTGACGTCGTCCAAGAACTGCTGCGAGGTGCCGGATGTTAAGTCTCATGGAGTCGGGCGGGGTCGCCTTTCTCATTTCGCTGCTCGTCACGCCGTTCTGGATTCGCTTCTTGCAGGCACGCTCTTTGGGGCAGCACATTCAAGAAGACGGTCCGCACACCCATCATCACAAGGCCGGCACGCCCACCATGGGTGGCGTGATCATCGTGGTGGCCGCGGTGCTCGGTTACGCGATGGGCCACGTGGGCACGGCGGTCGTGGTCACCCGCTCCGGTCTGTTGTGCATTGCGGTNNACGTCTACGGACCTGTCGTTCACGCGATACTCATTGCCGGGCTGGAATCTCACGGCGGTCGGTTGGTTCTTGTTGGCGGCGTTCATCATCATTGCCACGTCGAACGCGGTGAATCTCACCGACGGCCTCGACGGGCTGGCCGCGGGGTCGGCAACGTTCTGTTTCGGCGTGTTGGCGATTATTGGCTATTGGCAGTTTCGACACTTCGAGATCTATCGTCTGCACGCCGCCCTCGACCTCGGGCTCGTCGCTGTGGCGCTGGTCGGCGCGAGTTTGGGTTTTCTCTGGTGGAACGCCGCGCCCGCGCGCATTTTCATGGGTGATACCGGTTCCCTCGCCGTCGGTACGGGGCTCGGCGCGCTGTGCCTGCTCATGAATCTCGACCTCCTCCTCGTGATCATTGGCGGCATCTTCGTCGCCGAAACCGCCTCGGTCATCCTCCAGGTGCTGAGTTTTCGCCTCTTCGGTCGACGCATCTTCCGCATGACGCCCTTCCACATCCACTTTGAACTGCGCGGCTGGCCCGAGACGACGGTGATCATCCGGTTCTGGATCATGGCGGGGTTGCTGGCGATGCTGGGCCTGGGCATCTTCTACGGCGACTTCTTGAAGATTGCCAAGGTGGTTTGAGCATGTCGCTGCGTGAACACGCCACGACGCCATCGAGCGCGCCTCGGGGCCTCTGGCACGCGCTGCCCCGGGGCAACCCGGCGGGACGCGTGCTGCTCATCGTGACGACCGCGCTGGTGGTGTTCGGGACAATTTTCGTGGCGTCGGCGAGTGAAGGGCAGTCGGCGGCGAACGGGGGCAGCGCGTTTTCGATCATGGTCCACGATGTGGCCTACTTGGTGCTCGGCGTGTTCGCGCTCTACTTCGCGGCGCGCGTGCGACTGGACCGCTTGATCAAGGGTGCGCCGGTGCTCATGGGCGGCGGTCTCCTCCTGCTCCTCGCCGTCAAGGCCATCGGGCTTTCGGCGAATGGCGGCAAGCGGTGGCTCAACCTGCGCGTCATTGACTTGCAGCCCTCGGAGATTTTCAAGCTCTGCGTCGTTGTTTTCATCGCGTGGCTCGTGGCGCACCACCACGACGAACTGAACAACGGGGTCCAACTGGCGATATGGACGTTGCCGGTGTGGCTCGGGTGCGGGTTGATTGTGCTCGAACCCGACATCGGTACCGCGTCGGTGGTGCTCGTTATCGCGCTCGCGATGGTCGCCGTNNCTCCACCCCAACGCCAACCTCCTCAACAGCGGGTACCAACTGGCCCAGTCGCGTATCGGTCTGGGCGCGGGCGGGTTGACCGGGCTCGGGCTCGGCCACAGTCGCGAGAAGTGGGGACTACTGCCCAATCCGCACACCGACTTCATCTTCACCATCGTGGGCGAAGAACTCGGGCTCATCGGGACCCTCGCGGTGATCGCGCTGTTCATCGCGTTCGTGATGGTGGCGGTGCGAATCGCCCAACAGTGCTCCAACCAGGTCTACCGGCTCGTCGCGGTCGGCATCACGACCTGGATCGCCGTCGAGGCGCTGCTCAACATCGCCTCGGTCGTTGGCTGGTGGGCCGTCACGGGGGTGCCGTTACCGTTCTTCTCCTACGGCGGCACGGCCCTCATCACGGAACTGGCCGCGGTCGGACTGCTCTATAACATCGCGCACGACCGCTCCCGTTCGGGGGACCTGACGATACGGGAGTACAGGTTGACGAACTTTCGCGACACCCTCGAGCAGCCGCGCCGCATCGAACGACGCCACGAGCCGCGACCGCACCGTCGGGACTTCTAATGTCACGTCCCGTCGTGATCACCGGTGGCGGGACCGGCGGACACGTGTTCCCGATGACGGCAATCGCCGAGGCGTTGGGCGAAGGGGGAGTCCCCTCGACGGATCTTCGCTTCGTCGGGAGTCGACGAGGCCAAGAAGCCCAACTGCTCGCCAACGGTGAGGTCCCGCTCACGTTGCTGCCGGGTCGGGGTCTGCGGCGCTCCCTGCGCGCGGGTGACCTCGCGCGAAACCTGATCGGTGCCGCGGGTCTCCTGGCTGCCTGCTGCGTCGCGGCGTGGAAGTTGCGTCGCTGGCGTGCGTCCGCCGTGGTGTCGGTCGGGGGCTACGCCTCCTTCGCGGTGGCCCTCGCGGCGGTGCTCTGGCGTTGCCCACTGATACTCGTGGAGTTCGACGCCGAGCCGGGTGCGGCGCAGCGCCTCCTGCGCCGATTCGCCGCCGCGCGGTGCTGCGCCTTTCCGACGTCGGGCGCCAACGTGATCGTTACGGGCGCACCGCTGCGCGAAGCGATTGAAACGGTCGATCGCAGCGCGGGAGCCCGTGCTCGCGCGAGGGCGGCCGCCTCGCCGCCCATCGAGCCCGCGCGCGCGGTGGTGGTGGTGATGACGGGTTCCCTGGGGTCGGGTCGGGTGAACGCCGCGGTGCGCGAACTCGCCGAGTTATGGTCCTCGCGCCGCGACCGCACGCTCATCCACGTCACCGGTCGGCGCGACTACCTCGAGTATCTCGCCCTGAAACCCGAGACCGAGTGGCTCGACTACCGGGTGCTGGCCTTCGGCGACATGGTCGAACTCTGGTCGCTCGCGGACGTGGCGGTGTGTCGCGCGGGCGCCATCACCGTTGCGGAGTTGACCGCACTGTCGATTCCCTCAATCCTCGTGCCACTACCGGGCGCGCCGCACGATCACCAAACGAAGAACGCGCACACGGTGGTGGCAGCGGGGGGAGCAGTGCTGCTGCGTGACGATGCGTGCACCGGCGCGGCGCTGGCCGATCGGCTCGAGGAGATGATGTCGCCCGAGCGGCTCTCGGCGATGGCCGCAGCCGCGGGCGCCTTGGCGCGGCCGCGCGCGGCCGACGCGATCGCGGCCGTCATCATCGACGTGCGGGGCGAGCGGTGACGTCGTTACGAGCGGGAGTGCGCGTGCACGTCATCGGCGTGGGCGGGGCCGGTATGAGTGCGGTGGCGATCGCGCTGTCGGAGATGGGCGCCGTGGTGAGCGGGAGCGACGCGCACGACTCGGACGTGCTGCGCGAGGTGACCTCGCGCGGGGTTCGGACCTTCGTCGGTCACGACGGTGCACACGTGGGCGGCGCCGAGGTCGTCCTCTGGTCACCCGCGGTGGGTGAGGACAACGTTGAGCTCAACGCCGCGCGGGGCGCGGGAGCGACGCTGCTGACCCGCGCCGCGGTTCTCGGGGAACTCTCTTCGCTGCGACGGGTGATCGGTCTCGCGGGCACGCACGGCAAGACCACCGCAACCTCCATGATGGTCCACGTCGCCTTGGCCGCCGGCCGCGACGATGGGTGGTTGCTCGGCGCGCCCGTCTCGGGCGTCGGCGCGAACGGTCATTGGGGCGAGGGCGACCTCATCGTCGAGGTCGACGAGAGTTACGGGACCTTTGCCCAGATCGAGCCCTACGCCCTGGGCCTGTTGAACGTCGAAGCGGATCACCTCGACCACTACCGCTCACTCGAGGGACTTCATTCGGCCTTTCGTGACCTGCTCGCTCGCACGCGCGGGCCGGTCGTCGCGTGGGTCGATGACGCGGGCGCGCGCGCGGTGAGCGAGGAGGTCGGCCGAGACGTCACGCCCGTGGGCGCCGGCGGAGACGCCGCCTGGCGCGTGACCAACGTCGAACTCGAGCGCCGTCGTGCGAGTTTCGAATTGGTGGGGGCCGCCGAGACGCTGCACGTGCAACTTCGCGTGACCGGTGCCCACAACGTCGCCAACGCCGCGGTCGTCGCCGCGCTGGCGAGCTCGCTCGAGATCAGCGGCGACGCGGTCGAACGCGGACTGTCGAACTTCGTGGGCGCGCCGCGTCGTTACCAGTACCGCGGCGCCTGGCGCGGCGTTGACGTCTACGAGGACTACGCGCACCTGCCCGGCGAGATCGACGCAACGCTGGCCGCGACGCGCTCGTCGGGGTACGAACGGATCACGGTGGTCTTCCAGCCCCACCGAGTGTCGCGCACGATCGCGCTGGTCGAAGAGTTCGGCGCCGCCTTCTCCCTCGCTCGCCACGTGATCGTCACCGACCTCTATCTCGCCGGGGAGGCCAACCCGAACGGCGTCACGGGCGAAGTGATCGCGACGGCACTGACGCGTCACCATCCCGGGCTCGACATCCTCTACTGCGCACGACTCGAACTCGTCGTTGATCTCCTCGATGAACTCAGCAACGACAGCGACGTGGTGCTTTTCCTCGGCGCCGGTGACGTGGCGTCCGTGATCGCGACCCTACCGGGGGGCCTGGCGTGAACCGCAGCGATCTCTCGGCGCTGGTGCGCGAGGGTGGCGACCGCGTGGAAGAACACGCGTCGCTCGGCTCGCGCACGACCTATCGGGTGGGGGGTCGTGCGCGCGTCCTGGTCACGCTCAAGAGCGTCGCCGACCTCGTCGAACTCGGCCCCTTGATGCTCGCCAGCGGTCTCGCCGTGGTGTGCGTGGGCAACGGATCGAATCTGCTGGTCGCCGACGGGGAACACGACGTGCTCATCGTCCACCTCACGGGTGGACTGGCCGAGTTGACCTGGGACGCGGGTGTGAGCGACGTCGTGGTGAACGCGGGCGCGGGGCTCGACCTGCCCATCGCGGCGCGACGCCTCGCGCGCGAAGGTCTGGTGGGCTTCGAGTGGGCCGTGGGTGTTCCCGGTACGTTCGGCGGCGCCGCGGCCATGAACGCCGGCGGACACGGCGACGATCTCGCGTCGTCGTTACTCGACGCCACGGTGTGGCGCGCGGGCACCATCGAGACGTGGTCGAAGGACCGTCTGGCGCTCGGCTATCGCACCAGCGCGCTGGGCGACGGCGACGTGGTGCTCTCGCTGCGACTAGCGCTCGTGCGTGGTGATGGGGAACTCGCCGAGGCTCGGATCCGTGAGGTCGTTCGGTGGCGGCGCGAGCACCAACCCGGCGGGGCGAACGGGGGCAGCGTCTTTCGAAATCCGCCCGAGGACGCGGCGGCGCGGCTCATTGAAGCGGCGGGCTGTAAGGGCCTGCGCTACGCGAGCGCGCGGGTGAGCGAGAAGCACGCGAACTTCATCCAAGCCGACGAGAACGGATCGGCCAACGACGTCTACGCCCTGATTGAGCTCGTGCGCGCGCGCGTGCGCGACGCGAGCGGCGTGACGCTGCTCGCGGAGAATCGCTTTCTCGGATTCGGAGCACCCCGGTGAGTCGGCGACACGAGGGCACCACGGTCACGACGCGGCGCGACCGCGAGAGCACGCCGTCCTTCGTGCGTGCGGCCGACGCGGCGAAGGCCCGGGCCCCTCGGCGCCGCGTGGGTCGACGCACGAAGTGGTTGGTGGGCCTCGGGGTGCTCGTCACCGCGCTGGCGTTCGGGGCGCAGTGGACCCTGCACCAGTCGTATTTCCGGGTACAGCACGTCACCTTCGTGGGACTGCGTCACGAGGGCGTGGTGGCGGTGTTGCGGGCCTCGGGCCTGGCCGCGCACCCCTCGATGATCGGACTGAGTGCCGCGCGAGTCGAGAAGAACCTGTCGGTGTTTCCGTGGATCAATTCGGTCACGATCACCCAACACTGGCCCAACTCCGTCGTCGTCCAAGTCACCGAGAGCGTCGCGGTGGCCGTCGCGTTCACCGCGACGCACCACCTCGCCTTCGTCGACGCCGAGGGACGCGCCCTCGGACCGGCTCCACTCAACGCCAACTTCCCGACGCTCGAGTACCTCCACCCGCGCGGTTCGACGTGGCCCTACGCCGTCGCGGGTCGCGGTGCCGCTTACGTTGCGAGTCAGCTGCCGCGAGCCTTCAGCCCACAGGTCTCGGTCATCACCGACGACGCGCAGGGTGTGGTCACCTTGCAGATGACCACACCGCTCTCGTTCATCCTGGGCCCGCCGACGAATCTGCACGCCAAGTTCGTCGCCATCGCATCGGTGATCGCGCACTCCACTCTCGTACCCGGCGACGTCGTCGACGTGTCCGTGCCCGACGAACTCGCGGTGACGCCACCGACGTCGTGACGAAAGCCGGGCATTTGACCAGATTTCGGGCACTGACTAGCCTTCAGTGACTGTTCGCCACGGCGCCCCAGTGGGGGCGGTAACAATAGAAGACAGAGCCAAGGGGAGCCCATGAGTCTCAATCAGAGCAACTACCACGCCGTGATCAAGGTCATCGGCGTCGGTGGGGGTGGCGCGAACGCCGTTAACCGGATGATCACCTCGGGTTTGAAGAA
>PKZN01000012.1 GCA_003133075.1 Acidimicrobiaceae bacterium
AGCGCGCTGCGCGCTTCGGCGCGCGAGCGCACCGTCACCTCTAAGCCGGCGGCACGGATGCGCTGCGCCACGGCGGCGCTGGTGACCGCGACCACCTCGGCGTGATGTTCTCGCGCGAAGTCCACCAACTCCGGCGCCATGCGCAGGAACGGCGTGACGACGCCCGTCAAGTTCACCACGAGGGCGGTGCCGTCGTGGGTGGGCTCCACCAGCGGCACGGCGGGGGGTACCACCACCACGCGGGCCGGCTTGACGTCGAGGACGCGCTGCACCTCGTGACTCGCGCTACGAGTGGAGGCGACGAGCACGGCGCCGGTCGCGACGGCGCGGCGCAGTTGGGTAATGCGCGGATGTTCGCCCTTCTCGCCGCGCAGCGGGCGAAGATCGTCGACCGAGATGATCAGCGGCGTCGATCTGGTCGGTGGCGTCGCGCGACCGGCAACGTGGATCACGTCAAGGGGGCCCACCCGTCGATCGATGGCGGGTCCAAGACTGCGACGCCACAGCGGCGTCCATAGGAATCGCAGCGCGAGACGTCGTTCGTTGGCGGCGGCGGGGGCGGTGCGGCTGCGAAATCGCACCAGCGAGCACTCCCCGGTCGCGTCGAGCGCGTCCGCCAGGTCTGTCATCGAGTTGCCGAGCGACTCCAGCGAACCGTCCAGGTCGAAGCCGACGCGCAGTCGCTCCTCGCTCACGAAGCCAGCGCGATCGCGCGCTGCGCGCTCGTCCACGCCGGCCACAGTTCGATGGCCCAACGACCGAAGGGCTCCGTAGTGGTGGCGACGACGCCGATCTTCTCGTGCGCGTTGGCCAAGAGGATCGACCCGCTCTGGCCGAAGTGCCCGAAACTCGATGGCGGCCAGTCGCCCATCCAGTGCGACTTGTCACCCCGCACTTCGGGGCCCATCCCCCACGGACACGGCGTGAAGCGTCCGAAGCCCGGCACGATGCCGGCCAGGTCGGGCAGGTAGGGACGAATCATGAGGTCACGCGTCTCCACGGTGACGCCGTCACCGCGCAGCCACGCCACCGCCATCGTCGCCAAGTCATTCGTCGAACCCGAGACCCCTGCGGCGGGACGATCAAGGAGTGCGGTCGTGCTCATGCCGAGGGGTGAGAAGACGCGATAGTCCAGCCACTGCGCGGGCGAGTTCTCACCGACGATGCTCGAGACGGCGAGGTCGACGCCGTAGTTGGAGTAGACCCGCTTGGTCGCGATTGGCACGCGCGGGTCACCCTCTTCGAGCCCTAGGCCGCTCGAGTGCGAGAGGAGATTGGCGAAGTTCGCGCCCGAGGGTCCCACCACCTCGTGGTAGGCGTGAAGATTCCAGTCCAGTTCGACACCGAAAGCCAGCGCCACGGCCATCTTCGAGATCGACGCCCAGGGCCGCACCGCATCGAGGTCCCCGACTTCGCGCACGCGCTCCACCCGACCACCGTCCAGGCGCAACACCACGTAGGCCAACGACCCGGCCCAGGCCTCGTCGAGGTCATTGCTCACAACACGCAATGATACCGACGCCCCCCTAGAGTCTCGAAGGTGATAACGGTGCTCAGCGGCGGTGTGGGAGCGGCCCGACTACTTCGCGCGCTCTCTGGCGAGATTGACCCGGCGCAACTTACCGCGGTCGTCAACGTTGGCGACGATCTCGTGCTCCACGGCCTCACTATCTGTCCCGACCTCGACACGATCACCTATACGTTGGCCGGACTGAGCAACGACGAACTCGGTTGGGGACTGCGCGGTGAAACCTGGCGCGTGATGGATGAACTCGACGCGCTGGGCGGTGAAGCGTGGTTTCGACTCGGCGACCGTGACCTCGCGACGCATCTCTATCGCAGCCAGCGGCTCGCTGAGGGAGCTACGAAAACGGAGGTGACTGACGAGTTGCGCGTGCGACACGGTGTCGAGGTGACGCTGCTCCCGGTCACGAACGACGTTATCGCGACGGAGTTCATCACCGACGAAGGTCGCATGAGCTTCCAGGAGTACTTCGTGCGCCGCCACCACGACGTGGTCGTGCGCGCCGTCGAGGTGACGGGCGCGGCGAGCGCGCGAGTGAGCAAGGAGGCAATGGCCGCACTCACCGACGCGAGTCGAGTCGTGATTGCGCCGTCGAATCCCTTGATCTCCATCGATCCGATCCTGCAATTGCCCGGCGTTCGCGAGGTCTTGCGCGATCGTCGTAGCGACGTCGTCGCGGTCTCGCCGCTGGTGGCGGGTGTGGCGTTAAAGGGTCCAGCCGATCGTCTACTTCGCGAACTCGGCCACAACGCGACCGCGCTCGGGGTCGTCGACTTCTACGAAGGACTCGTGGGCACGTGGATCATCGACGAAGCCGACGCCGACCTCGTCGAGGCGATCACCAGTCGCGGCGTACACGTCGAAGTAACGACGACCATCATGGCCGATCCGCAGAACGCTCGACGTCTCGCCCAGGTGGTGTTGGGGTGAGCGAACTGCGCCTGGTCCCTCTCGCCACGAGCACCATGGTGCAACAGGGCGACGACCTGGTGACGCTGCTGCTGGCCGCCGTCGCCGAGGCCGGCGAAGTGCTCGCGCACCACGACCTCGTGGTCGTCACCAGCAAGGTCGTCTCGAAGTCCGAAGGTCAAGTCGTGCCGTTTGACGGAAGTGACGAACACAAGGTCGCCATCGTCGAGGGCGAATCGGTCCGCGTGCTGCGCCGACGGGGCACGCTGCGCATCACCGAGACCCGACACGGCTTCATCAACGCCAACGCCGGCGTCGACCTCTCGAACACCGACGAAGGCACCGCGGTGCTGTTGCCCAAGGACCCCGATCGCTCCGCCCGGCGACTGAGGAGCGAGATCGAACGACGCTGCGGCGTCGAGGTCGCGGTGCTCATTACCGACACCTTTGGTCGCGTGTGGCGCCAAGGGGTCACCGACGTCGCCCTCGGGTCGGCGGGGCTACGACCCGTATTGGACCTGCGCGGGACCGTTGACGCCAACGGCCGCCTCCTCGAGGCGACCGAGGTCGCCATCGCCGACGAGATCGCGGGCGCGGCGAACCTGGTGTTGCACAAGGCCGCGGCCACGCCCTTCGCGTTGATTCGGGGCCTCGACGAGTCGTTCTTTGGTCCAGGTTCGGTGGGTGAGAACATCGTGCGTTCTAAGCACGAGGATCTCTTTCGCTGAGGGTCCCGCGGAGTTCCTCACGCTCGCGTGAGGGTCTCAGCGTTGCGACGCGGCCTCTAAGACGTCGAGGTCTCGCTCGGCGTAGCGCCGATGCTCCCACTCCTCGTTGAGGATCGTACGCAGGCACCGTCGAACGGGATAGTCCTCCAACTGGGGCCACCCGCGCTCGTGTCGAGTCACTTCACGAGCGAGCTCTTCCTCGCTGAGTGACAACATGACCTCGCGAAGCGTCGCGTCGCGTTCGCGTCGCACCGCGAGCACCTCCTCGAGCGACGGCCGCGCGTCCACGTCCCACGTCACGCCGTCGAGCCCGGTCGCGTCCTCCCAGGGAAGATCCAGCGGGTGATACGGCGAAGGGTCACCCAGGACCGCTCGGTTCACCCACGCGCCGCACGCGAAGTTGAGATGCCGTATCGTCTGGATGAAGGACCACTCTTCATTCACGCGGATGTTGAGCGCCGTCTCGGGGAAGGTCCTCGCGCGCGCGATCGTCCCTTCCCACAGCCGTTCCAGGATCGTCCACGCCTCACGAAAGCCGTCCGCGTGCTCGGGGCGCATCTTCACCCGATCCGGGCTACGGCGGTCCAACTCGGCCTCGATGAGCGGAGCGACGTCGACGCCGTTGATGGTCACGTTGCGCACGTCACCACCGATCTCGACGTCGATGAGTTCCACGTCGAGGAGTCGCGTCCCCACGAACCCGGCACCACGAATCTGTGCCCCGCTGAAGTCAACCGCGCGCAGGCGGGCGTCGGTGAGGTCCACGTGGTCAAAGACGGCTCCCGTGAGGTCCACACGATCGAATCGCGCACCGGCGAGGTCTTGGTCGGAAAATTCCACCACGCCGCAGAGATTAGGCCCCGCGTGTGACAGTGAGTGCGGTCGCTCGCTAGACCCCGCCGAGGCGAACGTCGCCCGCCAATCGCGAGTCGGCCGCCACGTGTTCCTTGGCGCCCACCACGCAGGTCGGTCCGAGTATCGAGCTCGTGCCGATGACGGCTTCGGGGCCGATGATGGATGAACGGATCTCGCAACCACTTTGGACGACCGCTCCCGGTAGCAGCACCGCGTCCTCCAAGATGACGTTCGCCCCCACGAAGCAGCCCGCGTCGACGACCGAGTAGCTCAGTGACGCCGTCGGATCGATCGTGGCGCTCGGGTGGCTCCACGAGCCGTCGACGACACCCTGGAAACGGTGCTGCGAGTTGCGGCCCTTCAAGACGTCGACGTTGGCCTGCAGGTAGAGCTGGGGGGTTCCGGTGTCGAGCCAGTACGCGTGATCACTCATTGCGTAGAGCTGGTGCGCCGCGACCAGTTTGGGAAACGTGTCTCGTTCCACACTGACGCGGCCCGTGGGCGCGATGCGATCGAGCGCGGCGGGCTCAAAGACGTAGGTCCCGGCGTTAATCAGGTTCGTCGGCGCGGTACCCGGCGGCGGTTTCTCGATGAACGCGAGCACGCGCCCGTCCTCGTCGGTGTCGACCACGCCGAAGTGCGACGGCTCTTCGACGGGATGCAGCGCCAGGGTTGCCTCGCCACCGCGCTCGCGGTGAAAGCCCAGCAGCGCGGTCACGTCGAGGTCGGTCACGACGTCGCCGTTGAGTACTAGAAACGTCTCGTCGATCCCGGCAAAGTTCGCGGCGAAGCGAATGGCCCCGGCGGTGTCGAGAGGTTCTGGCTCCACCGCGTAGGTGACGTTGACGCCCGCAATGACGTTTTCGGGATAGGCCTCAATGAAACGGTCGGGCAGGTAACCGAGCGACAGCACGGCGTCGGTGACGCCATGACGGGCGAGGGCGCCGAGCACGCACTCGATCATGGCCACCCCGACCAGGGGCAACATCTGCTTGGGCGTCTCGTAGGTCAGGGGCCGCAGTCGCGTGCCCTTGCCTCCGACCAAGATGATCGACTGCAACCTCAACCCTTAGTCGTGGTCGTCGTACTCGCGGTGGTGGTCGTGGTGGTCGGCGGCGATGTCGATGAGGTCGGCGTCGTCGTGGTGGTCGCGGTCGTCGCGGCGGTCGTCGTCGTTGTCGACGCGGTGGTCGCGTTGAGCACCATCTCATCGACGCTCTTCGCCGAGGGCGCGGCGGGCGTGACGCCCTTTGGTTCGAAGGCGAGGGTCACTCGAAGGTCCACGGCGAACTTGATCTTCGCGGGATTGGTCGTGAGGGTCGGAGTCTTTTGGGCCAGCGTCGACCAGTAGGCGTAGACGACTTTTCCTGTCTTGCCCGCGTCTTTGGTGGTCGAGGCGCAGACTTGGCCGTTCTTATACGTCGTCGCCGCGTCCGCGGCGCCCTTCGTCGTGGGGACCGCGAGTTCCGTGGTGCTCACGATGAGGCCCTTGAACTCCGAGGCGAACGTCGTGAGCGTGGCGTTGTCGCCCGCTTCGGACGCGGTCTTCGGTGAAACCCTGATGATGTCGTCAGGTCCCACGACGTAGCCACCCGTGGCGGTGGGGTCCGAGGTGAGATACGGCAGGGTTTCCCCGCAGGCCTGAATCGAGAAGGCCGCGTAGCGCGTGGTGCCGATCGCCGGCTGGACGACGTTCGTGTGATGCTTCACCGGATTTTGAAACTCGTAGCGCGAATAGACCACGAGGGCCAGACCGAGTACCACAATGGCCGCGAGCGCACCGTAGTAGTTCGCCGGTCGACTCTTTTGGTAGGTCTTCCCGCCACCGCCCGCACCGACGCG
>PKZN01000086.1 GCA_003133075.1 Acidimicrobiaceae bacterium
GTGCCGGGCTGTGAGAAGGCCGCGAAGCACTCGCTGTGCGTCTTTCACGACGACGACAACGAAGCGGCCGGTCCGGTGGATCTGTCCACGGCCCTCACCGTCTCGTCGGACTACTACTTCTACAATCTCGGCTACCTCTTTTGGAACAACCAGAGCCGCTACGGTCAGACGCCGATCCAGGACGTCGCGGCGGACTACGGACTCAGCCAGACCACCAATATCGACCTGCCCGACGAGGCTCAGGGAAGAGTCGACTCGCCCGAAGTGCGCAAGGAACTCCACGCCGAGGACCCGACGGCCTTTCCCTACGTGAGTTGGTACACCGGGGACAACATCGAGATGGCCTTCGGCCAGGGGACGACCGCCATCTCGCCGATCGAGATGGCCAACGCCTACGCCACC
The DNA here is from genome assembly GCA_003133075.1 of Acidimicrobiaceae bacterium. GTDB lineage: Bacteria > Actinomycetota > Acidimicrobiia > Acidimicrobiales > RAAP-2 > RAAP-2. Next base: position 403 of record PKZN01000086.1, read on the forward strand.
TTCGCGAACGGCGGCACTCGCTACGCCCCCGAGGTCGCCGCCGCCGTCGTCAACGCGCACGGCAAGGTCGTCATTCGCTACCAACCGCGCGTGCTCGGTCACGTCAGCCTGCCCGCGAGCGTGCGCGATCCGATTCTGGAAGGTTTGACCGGGGTGGTCGACAACCCCAAGGGCACCGCGTACGACCCCTTCAAGGCCAACATCAACTTCTCGCTCTCGAGTTTTCCCATCGCGGGTAAAACGGGCACGGCCTCGAACGCACCGGGTCTCGAGCCCAACTCGTGGTTCGTGGGCTTTGGTCCAACGACCCACCCGGAATACGTGGTGCTCTGCGTGATCGACGAGGGGGGCTACGGGGCGGACGCCTCCGCCCCGGTGGTGGCGAAGACCTTTAACTACCTCGTCGCCCATCCGGTGCCGGCGCTGAAAATCAGCTCGGCCCTCACGACCCCCACGGGCGGGGCCAAATCCGGCGCTCCGGGCACGACGACGACGCTAAAGAAGTCAAGTTAATGGCCCAGTGGAGTAACCTGGTGGCGTTGGGCGTACTGGCACACGGGGTGTCGGACGCAAAAGATCGTCGCGCTAACGCAGTGGTTTCGCTCCGTTTCGCACAGTATTGAGGACATTTCGTGGTACACGCCAGTGCGGTACTTCTTCTAAGTATTGGGATCGCCCTCATCGTCACGGCCCAACGAGTCCGTAGTAATTCTCCATCCACCGCGGTCGCGAGTCACTCGTCCCACGCGGTTTCATCCCGCGGCGTGGCCCGTCACGCCCTAGCCCCCAAGAACGCAAGGAGTACCCGTCGTGAGCGACGAATCCATCCAACCCCTGCCCTCATCGTCTAGTCCTCGAGTAGGCGACACCCGACCCGCACCGCAAATAGGCGACACTCGGCCCAGCCTCGGCACACCGAGTTCGACCGGCGCCGTCGCGCCATCGTCCACGGGCCAAGGTGGCGGAAACCGACGCCGACGCGGCGGTCGTGGTCGTTCGGGACAAGGCAACCGCGAGAACCGCGAGAATCCAGGCCGCGCCACCCAGACCAACGGCGCCGCTCCTCGGCGCGTCGTCGACGCCCCCGTGGAGGCCTCCGCCCCCGAAGCCGGTCTCGACCCCAATCGTCCCGGACGCGGTCGTAAGCGCCGCGGCGGTGAGCGGCGCACTCGCGCCCAGGGCCGCTACCTCATGGCCGTGCACACCACACCCGACGGCACCCACATCGCGACGCTCGAAGGTCGTTCGATGGTTGAGTACACGCTGGCGAAGAACGCCGACGAGACCAACCAGATCGACGGGAACATCTACGTCGGGCGGATTCAAAACGTCCTGCCGGGTATGGAACTCGCCTTCGTCGACATCGGCATACCGAAGAATGCGGTGCTCTACAAGGGCGACGTCTCTTTTGACACCGAGGACGTCGACGGCGCGCCCGTCGCCAACGCGAACAACAAGCGCATCGAAGAGATGATCCGCGCCGGCCAGACCGTGCTCTGCCAGGTCACCAAGAACGCCATTGGTGCCAAGGGCGCTCGACTCACCCAGGAGGTTTCGCTGCCGGGGCGCTTCGCGGTGCTCGTCCCGAACTCGCAGACCATCGGCATCTCCAAGCGACTGCCCGACGGCGAACGACGACGACTACGTCGCATCATCGACGAGGTCAAGCCCGCACGCCACGGCATCATCATCCGTACGGCCGCCGAAGGCGTCTCGGCCGAAGACTTAGCGCGCGACGTGACGTCGCTGGTGGAGAAGTGGTCGGCCATCGAGGCCGAGGTCGCCAAGTCCAATCAACCACGACTGATCTACCGGGACCTCGATTTAGCGGTGCGCGTGCTGCGCGAGGAACTCAACGAGGAGTACCGCGCCGTCTTGATTGACGACCGCACGCTCTATGAGAAGGTGCTGGAGTACGTCAACGCCGTCAACCCCGAGTTGGCCGACCGCATCGAGTACTACGACCGAGCAACCGAGGATCTGCCCCTCTTCGAGCGCTACTTCGTCCACGAGCAACTCCACCGGTCCCTCGACCGCAAGGTTTTCCTGCCCTCGGGCGGGTCGCTCATCATCGAGCGCACCGAAGCCCTCACGGTGATCGACGTGAACACCGGCAAGAACGTCGGGACCAACAACCTCGAAGAGACCGTCTTTCGCAACAACCTCGAGGCCGCCGACGAGGTCGCTCGACAGCTGCGCCTGCGCGACATTGGCGGGATCATCGTGATCGACTTCATCGACATGGAGTCCAAGGTCAACCGTGAGGCGGTCGCCTCGGCGTTGCGCCAGGCGCTCTCGCGCGACAAGACCCGCACCCAGGTCTTTGACATCTCCGAGCTGGGGTTGGTCGAAATGACCCGCAAGCGCGTCAATGAGGGGCTCTTGGAGTCACTCTCGGTCGTCTGCAGCGTCTGTGACGGGCGCGGGTTCATCGTCAAGACCGGCCTGTAACTCGCGGAGAGTTCGAGCGTTCGGCTAGGATGGAACCCTTATGTACGCCGTCATCCGTGTAGGAACATCCCAAGAACGAGTCACCGAGGGTCAGGTGGTCCGTGTCGACCTTCGCTCCGAAGAGGTCGGCACCGACATTTCCTTCCAGCCCGTCTTGTTGGTCGACGGCGACCAGGTGACCGCCGGTCCGGCCCTCAAGGGCGCCACCGTCACCGCCAAGCTCATCGGTGAGGAGAAGGGTCCCAAGATCCGCGCCCTCACCTACAAACCCAAGGCCATCCAGCGCCGTCGCTGGGGCCATCGTCAGCACTACTCGACCGTCGAGATCACCAAGATCTCGGCCAAGGCATAGGGAGGACCCGTGTCCAAGACCAAAGGTGGGGGCTCCACCCGTAACGGCCGCGACTCCCAGGCCCAGCGCCTGGGCGTGAAGACCTTTGACGGCACGCTCGTCAAGTCCGGCAGCATCATTGTTCGTCAGCGTGGTACCCAGTTCCACCCGGGCCGCAACGTCGGCATCGGCAAGGACGACACGCTGTTTGCGCTCGCTGAGGGAACCGTAAAGTTCGGCTACCGGGGCGGCAGAAAACTAGTTGACGTTCTCGCCAGCTGAGTTTTCCTCCTAAAACTAAGAAACCCCCGGGCTGTGCCCGGGGGTTTCTTAGTTACGAAGTGAATTACATCGTTCCCTTGACGGCCTTTTTGAAGGTCGAACCGATAGAGACCTTCGGCGCACGCGAGGCCTTGACCTGGATCGCCTCGCCGGTCTGAGGGTTGCGGGCGGTACGGGCCTTGCGCTCCACTCGCTCGAAGGACAGGAATCCTGACAGCACGATCTTCTCTCCCTTGGAAACGTTGCCGACCACGACGTCCTCAAAGGCCTTAAGTACTTCCGCTACGGTGTTCTTGGTGGCGCCACTTTCGGCGACAATTGCTTCTACCAACTCGGCCTTGTTCACCGGTCGACTCCTTGCTCTCATTGAATCGGGACTGGGCGTTCCCAGCAACCATGGTCAGTTTTACCGGAAAAATACGGAAATCTGCGGATATCGTCCTAAGAATTGGCGCTTCGTACGGCTTTGAATCCTTAAACTCCCTGTTCAACGTACCTTTCACCTACGAGGGAACCCAGAAGTTTCACAAACTAGCCCCTACGATGGCCACGTGAATACCCCAAATCGCCAACGTTTAGCGGCTTTACTCGAGGACGAGCGCGTCCGCTACCGCGAGGACCATCCCCGTTCGAGGGCGCTCAGCGAAGGATCGACGAACCTCCTCGGCGCCGTGCCGATGACGTGGATGGCCAAGTGGGCGGGCGGCTTCCCCTTGGGCTTCTCCCGCGCCCACGGCGCCACGATCACCGACCTCGACGGGCACGAGCTCACCGACTTCGCGCTCGGCGACACCGGTGCGATGGCCGGTCATTCCCCACCCGCGCTCATCGAGGCGCTACGCCAGCGCGTCGAGGTGAAGGGCGGCGTGACGACGATGCTCCCCACCGAGGACGCGCAGTGGGTCGCCGCCGAGTTGACCCGCCGATTCGGGCCGACGCGCTGGTCCTTCACGCTCTCGGCGACCGACGCGAATCGCTGGGCCCTTCGTCTCGCGCGCATGGTCACCGGGCGACCCAAGGTACTGGTCTTTTCCTACTCCTATCACGGCACCGTCGATGAGTCCTTCGTCGTCCTCGACGAAGAGGGCCAGGAACGAAACCGTCCCGGCAACGTCGCGCCGGCCGTCGATCCGACGACGACCACGAGAGTCGTCGAGTTCAACGACCTGCCCGCACTCGAGTCGGCGCTCGCGGCGCGCGACGTCGCGGCGGTGCTCTGTGAACCGGCGCTGACCAACATTGGCATCGTCCTGCCCGACGAGGGCTTCTTCGACGGCGTGCGCGCGCTCTGTGACGAGACCGCGACGCTGCTCATCATCGATGAGACCCACACCTTCTCCGCCGGCCCCGGTGGGGCGACGAAGCGCTGGGGACTCGCCCCCGACGCGATCACCATCGGCAAATCGCTCGGTGGCGGAGTGCCCGGTGGGGCCTACGGACTGCGCGAGGAACTCGCCGAGCGCGTGCTCACCTTCGCGAAGCGCGGCAACGATCTTGAAGACGTCGGGGGGATCGGCGGGACCCTCGCCGGGAACGCGATGAGCATGGCGGCGATGCGCTGCGTCCTCGCCGACGTGCTCACCGACGGCGCCTTCGTCGAGATGGAGCGGCGCGCGAGCCTCTTTGCGAGCGGCGTCGCTCGCTCCATTGCGGCCAACGAGTTGGCCTGGTCGATCAGCCAACTGGGCGCGAGGTGTGAGTACCGCTTCGTGGCGCCCGCGCCGCGCAACGGGGGCGACTCCGCCCGGGCCAGTGATGAGGCGCTCGAGGAGTACCTCCACCTCTTCGGCGTCAATCGCGGGGTGCTGATCACGCCCTTTCACAACATGGCGCTGATGTGTCCCGACACCACCGACGAGGACGTCGCTCGTCACCAATCGGTCTTTGACGCCGCGCTCGAGCAACTGCTCCGCTAGGGGCGCTCCGTAGACTGGCGGGATGTCAACCTTCGTCGACGGCGCCCAACTCCACGCCAAAGGTGGCAACGGCGGGGCGGGCTGTGTGAGCTTTCGTCGCGAGGCCCACGTCGCCAAGGGCGGCCCCGACGGGGGCGACGGCGGTAAGGGCGGCGACGTCTGGTTAGAGGCCGACCACAATCAGGCCTCGCTGTTGGGCTTTCGCGATCACCCCTTTCGCCGCGGCACCGACGGTCAACACGGCACCTCCAAGCGCCAACACGGCGCCCGCGGGAAGGACGTCGTCGTGGGCGTGCCGGTCGGCACGATGGTCTACGACCCGAGCGGCACGCTCCTGGTCGACCTGCGAGGTCCCGGGGACCGCTGGCTCGCCGCCGAGGGCGGCCTCGGCGGGCAGGGCAACGCGCGTTTCCTCTCGAATCAACGTCGCGCGCCGGCCTTCGCCGAGCAGGGAGAAGCCGGCGAAGAGTTCTGGTTCGATCTCGAGTTGAAGCTCAACGCCGACGTGGCGTTGATCGGTTTTCCCAACGTCGGTAAGTCGACGCTCATCTCGCGCGTCTCGGCGGCGCGTCCGAAGATCGCCGACTATCCCTTCACCACCCTCGTGCCGAACCTCGGAGTGGTGCGCGTCGGGGGACGCGCCGCGCGTCCGGGCGACGCCACCGAGTTCGTCATGGCCGACATCCCCGGGCTCATCGAGGGTGCCGCCGAAGGTCGCGGTCTCGGCCACGACTTCTTGCGTCACGTCGAACGCGCGCGGGTGCTCTGTGTACTGCTCGACCTCTCCGAGGCTGCGCCAATGCCCCCGGGCGAGCAACTCGAGATTCTCCTGCGCGAGTTGGGCGACTACCAGGCTGACCTGCTGGAGCGTCCGAGAGTCGTCGTGGGCTCCAAGGGCGACGTCGCGGCCTACGAACTCGACGGCGTCACGAGCATCTCGGCGGTCACCGGCGAAGGTCTCGACGCGCTCGTGGGCGAACTCGCCGGTCTGGTGAGTCGAGCGCGCGACGCGGANNGAGCACGAGGTGGTGGTGCACCGACCCATGCCCGAATCGATCACGGTGCGACGCGTGGGCGAGACCGGTTGGGTCGTCGAAGGACGAGCCGCCACGCGCGCCGTGCGGTTCCAAGACCTCACCGACGATCAGGCGCTGGCGGAGATCGTGCACCGGCTCAAGGAACTCGGTGTCGATCGTCTCTTAACCCGCGCCGGCGTGCGTGAGGGTGACGTGGTCACCATCGGCACGTTGAGTTTCGAGTGGTGGCGCGACGACGGCGGCACGGGCCTCGACCGCGGTGAACACCACCGGGCCACCCGCCGCGAGCGACTCGCGCGACACGGCCGACTCGACCTCGACGAGAGCGATGACGAGTCGTAGCGTCGTCGTCAAGATCGGGACGACGTCAGTCACCGATGACAGCGGCAACGTCGCCCACGAGGTGTTGGCGGCACTGGCGGGCGACGTGGTGGCCCTGCGTAACGAGGGCTGGTCCCTCGTGGTGGTGACCTCGGGCGCGATCACCGCGGGCTGGGCCGAGGTTGGCCAGGGCCGCCCGCGACCGCGTGACGCCACGACGCTCCAAGCCGTCTCGGCCGTCGGGCAGCCTTTGTTGATGCACGCCTGGCGTGACGCCTTCGCCGCGCTCGGAGCGCCGGTCGGCCAGGTACTCCTCGCGCCACTGGATTTCTCGCACCGTGGTCAGTACCTGCACGCTCGCGGGACCTTAGAAGCGCTGGCGGGTTTGGGGGTCGTGGCGATCGTGAACGAGAACGACGCGGTGGCCGATGAGGAGATCCACTTCGGTGACAACGACCGCTTGGCGGCGCTGGTCGCCAATCTGGTCGGTGCCTCGCACCTGGTGCTCTTAACCGACACCGACGGGCTCTTGACCGCGGACCCTCGCTTAGACGCCACGGCGACGCTGATCGAAGAGGTCACCGCCTTGGACGCCAACTTGCTCGAGGCGGCCGGGTCGAGCAGGTCCGGCGTCGGCAGCGGCGGCATGGCGTCGAAACTGGCCGCGGCGCACATGGCCATGTGGTCGGGCGTCACCACGGTCATCGCACCCGCCCGCGCGAGCCACTCCTTACGCCTGGCCCTCGAAGGAACGCCAGGGTTCGGTACGACGTTCTCTCCCCGCCCGGAACGACTGTCGGCTCGCAAATCCTGGATCGCCTTCGCGGTCGCGAGTCGGGGGACGATCAGTGTCAACGAGGGGGCCGGACGAGCGCTCGAAGAAGGCGGGCGAAGTCTGCTGCGCGTGGGCGTCGAGAGTTTCACCGGCTCCTTCGTCGAGGGCGACGCCGTGGAGGTGCGTGGTCCCGACGGCCAGACGATCGCCAAGGGACTGGTGCGCGCCTCGGCGGAGTCCTTCTTTGACGGCGACGAGGTCGTCGTCGTGCACCGCGACGACCTCGTCCTCTTACGGCGGCCGTAGCCCCGCCCGTTACGCTGGCTCTATGACGAACGGGGACCTGGCCGCACAGGGCGTCGCGGTCAAGCGCGCCGCCATCGCACTCGCCCAGGCGAGCGACGAGTCGCGCGCCGCCGTACTGCGCCAGGTGGCCGACCTGCTCGAGTCGCGCTGTGAGGAACTCCTCGCGATCAACGCCGCGGAAGTTGCCGCCTACGAGGAGTCCGGTCCGGGGCGTGACCGCTTGACGCTCACCCCCGCGCGCGTGGATTCGATGGCGAGTGCCCTGCGCGAGATCGCCGGTGCGCCCGACCCACTCTTCGAACGAGTGGATGCGAGCACGCGACCCAACGGGCTGCGCGTCGAGCGACTGCGCGTGCCCCTCGGGGTCATCGGCGTGGTGTACGAGAACCGACCGAACGTCACGAGCGACGTGGCGGGGCTGTGCGTGCGTAGCGGTAACGCGGCGTATCTGCGAGGGTCCTCGAGCGCGCAGCGCACGAACGCCTTCATCGTCGAACTCTGGCGCGAGGCCCTCGAAAAAGAAGGCCTGCCCCAAGACGGGGTCGCGCTGGTGGCGGACACCTCGCGCGAGACCGCCGCGGCCTTCATGCAGATGACCGACGTGCTCGACTGTCTGATCCCGCGCGGGGGTCCGAGTCTGATCGCGGCGATGCGCGAACACGCCCGCGTGCCCTACGTGCTCGACGGCGACGGGAACTGCCACGTCTACGTCGACGCGACAGCCACGCTCGACCAGGCCGTCGCCATCGTGCGCAACGCCAAGACCTCGCGACCGGGGGTGTGTAACGCCACCGAGACGGTGTTGGTGCACGAGTCGATCGCGCCCTCATTCCTGCCCGCCCTCGCCGCGTCGATGCCCGAGGTGGAACTGCGCGCGGACGCTGCGGCGCGCGCCTGGTTGCCCGAAGCGACGGCCGCAACCGAAGAAGACTTCGCGACGGAGTTCTTGGACCTCGTGTTGGCCGTCAAAGTCGTCGGCTCCCTCGATGAGGCGATCAGCCACGTCGCCACCTACGGCACGGGCCATTCGGAGGCGATCCTCACCGAGGACGCGGCGAATGCCGACGCGTGGGTGCGACGCGTTGACGCCGCGGCGGTGCTCGTGAACACCTCGACTCGATTCGTCGACGGTGGAGAACTCGGACTCGGTGGCGAGGTCGGGATCTCGACGCAGAAGTTGCACGC
>PKZN01000150.1 GCA_003133075.1 Acidimicrobiaceae bacterium
GTCGCGGGGTCGTAGTACCGGTTAATCAGGTAGAGCAGCCCCGTTGCATCGGTGTAGGCACCCTCGAAACCAAAGGGCGTCACGTCGCTTCCTGAGACGACGGTTTGTTGACCGTAGAGCGAGTAGTCCGAAAGCTCGAGCGTCGATCCCGTCGAGCTGAACACACCTTGAACCCCGGTTTGATTCAAGGCGAGAAAGACGGCGGTGGTTCCAGAAGACGTGGTAGTGATCTGTTCAATTGGTGCGGTTCCTCCCGAGAGAAGATCTCCGTAGATATACGAGACATTGGTCGTAGATCCCGAGGTAGTCGTCGCGTCGTCAATGTCGAGAGGAATATCGCCCAAGGTGTCCCAGGCTGTCGACGTTGTTGAACTACTCGTCGATGAGGTCATCCGGAGACCGTCGCCGTTGTACTGATAACTCACGTCACCCGACGGCGTCGAACCGCAACCGGCCGACGTGGCGGTTGTGGGCATCACAGCGGTTGGTCCCACGCTGCAGAGTTCACCGTTCGAGTTCCAGTTGTAGTTGGTCGTGGCCGTCACCGGCACCGTGCCGGTCACCGATATCAGTCCCGCCACGTTAAAGTAACCACCGGCAGGAGAGTCGGGGGCGGTCGGAGCAAGCACTGCCGAGACGTTGGTGTCGTAAACGAACTGGTTCAAGTCCCACGTGTGCTGGTAGACGACCCCCGAGGTTGCGCCGCTGCCAGAAGCAGATTCGTCAAAGTGTCTCAATTATGCTAGTTACAGCTAGAAATATTAAGGACCATTCTCTAGTTATAACTAGAGATATCTCCTGCCATTCTCTAGTTATGACTAGCACTTAGACGATAGTGCTGCTATCTGAAACTAGAGATAGAAAGCAGTAAATCCACTTCTATCAGGTCGAATGATCCAAAATAATTTCATACGTAGGGCCGGTGGGGATCGAACCCACGACCGAGGGATTATGAGTTCGCTGGCTTCATGCTGAGTGAGTCCCCCTGCCACCCGGGCACCAAACCCAAGAGATCGTGTCCGTGGCCGTGAGAGAGCATCCGCTGGTGGCCAACTGCGGTCCCCGCTGGTGGCCACGAAAAGTCCCCACTGGTGGCCAGGCGAAGTCCCCAAAGCGGCGGACAAGATCCGCTACATCGAATTGGACATTGGCCGTGCCATCAGCTTTCTAAGCTGAGAACGCGAGTTCGATTCTCATCGCCCGCTCCGCGAAATTTCACCAGAGCCCAATGATTCCATGCGCTATTGCACCCCGGTTCTTTGTTACTCGAATCGCTACTTTCCGTTTGCGGCTTGCCCGAACTTGCCCAACGATTGCCCACGGGTGGAGAGACCCGAATCGCGACGCCGCCGAACTTGTCCAGCGCTCTTTGACCATGCGGGACAGTCCTAGTTCCGTTGATGATTGGATCAACCTGTCGGCGTGCGTTACAGCAATGCTTCGTCAGACTTGGGCGCCGCTGGCCCGAGTTCGTTGACTTCTGCCGGCCGGGCAATCTCTGCCAAGGCGTCGGCGAGAACGTAGTCTCGTTCTTGAGTCGCATGTTGGTAGCGCAGCGCAGCATCCGCTGAAGCGTGACCCGCTCGTCGCATTAACTCCGCGGTAGTTGCTCCGGTTGCCGCGGCAAGTGTCAGACCGGTGTGCCTCAGGTCATGAAGATGCAGTTCCGGTCGGCCTATCTCTGAGCGAGCTTTGAACCAAGCTCGTTGTAAAACGCCCAATGAGAGTGGCGCTCCTGTCCGTGTTGTGAAGACGAAAGCATCGCTCTCGATTGCCGTGTAGAGATTCAAGTGCCTTTCAACGGCAGGTAGGACGTGGGAGGGGACCGCCAGAGTCCTCCGACCGGCCAGCGTCTTGGGCGACTTCACGATCGACTCACCTGACCGCAAGATGGTGCGACTTTGCTCAACACGAACAGATCTGCGCATGATGTCGAAGTCGCATCGCCGGAGACCGAGAATTTCGCCTTTGCGCAGTTGGCACCAAGTAGCGAGGAGCACGACGAGCTGTAATCGTTCGGGCATTAGTTCCACCAGCGTGCTTACTTCCGCGACCGTCGCGAGTGGGCGTTCTGGAGCGCGTTCGATGCCCGCTCCGGAGAGCCGACACGGTGATGTGAGGATTAAACCATCAGTGACTGCAGTGCGCATGATCGTCGCGAGAAGTCGATATGCCTTCGCCGCAGTGCTCGCGTGACGTTCCGCCAACTCTGCATTCCAACTCCTGATCCTTGACGAAGTCAAACTTTGGAGCGTCGACGAACCCAACGACGGAAGTATGTGTTTGTCCAGCAAATACTCGTAAAGTTCTCTAGTTCTTAGCGCCAGGTCTGTGCGTTGAACGAGCCATTCACCGGCGTACCTCCCTAGGGGGACCTTGCCTGCCGAGGGATCAATCCAAGCACCACGAGTCAAATCCGATTGAATTGACGAGAGGGCAGCAGCAGCGTCCGCTTTGGTCTGAAATGTGCCGGCGGAGCAAAATTTTCCTTCGTGCCAATACACGCCCTGCCATCGCCCTGATGATCGTTTCCTGATTGAACCGAAAGTGCGTCGCTGAGCCACGGCGTTTCTCCAGATGCGAATTCCAGGTGCATGTGACTTCGCAAGGTACCAACGGTCGGCAATCGCTGCATCGTCATCGTCCCCGTTAGTGACGGGTCTCTGTGAAGCTATACAGATCAAACACCCGTGGTTCCGCCGCGTGTTCTCAACCCGAGGGGATAACGATGATGCGGTTCCCAGATCGAATCAAGTCTCTTGGAACTTGACTTGACACTCTACTATTAATTATTTAGAGTAGTGGTATGTCTACAGTTGCTGCCCGCCAAGCGCTCGGCGCACCGATCGCCGATCGCGGCCGAAACCTGTCAACCATCCGCGAGGATCAATGGTTCGAGAGGAAGAGCACTAGAACCCAACCAAAGACGCTCTCGGAGGCGATCGTTGGATTCGCCAACGCCGAAGGCGGGCTGATCGTTATTGGAATCGCCGCCGGGAACGTAGAAGGTGTCGATTCTTCAGTCTCCGACCAGAATGCCTGGCGTCAGGCAGCCATGGATCTGACCGTTCCCACCGTCTCAATGCGCGCGGAGTTAATCGAATGCATAAACCAACTCGGGATACCCGACCACTTGATGATCATTGAAGTGGAACCCAGCAATCAAGTCCACGCGACGACAAAGGATGAGGTCTTTCTCCGCGTGGGCGACGAAACGAGGAAGCTCACCTTCGACCAGCGCCGAGAGTTGGAATTCGACAAGGGCCAAACGAACTACGAAATGACTCCCATGGACTGTGTTGAACTCGACGAGTTGGATGGGGTTCTCCTCAAGCAATACTCCCAAGCCGTTGGGCACTCTGACGCCAAACGGCTTCTCATAGCTCGCGGACTGATGACCGCGGATGGTCGAATGACAGTTGGCGCGATGCTTCTTTTTGGGAAGACACCGCAGAAGTACTTTCCGGAAGCCCACGTGAGGGTCCTACGATACGAAGGCGTAGAGCGAGGCACCGGTCGGCGGCAACGACTAATCAGTGACGTCCGATTTGAAGGCGCTATTCCACACATCCTGATCGCCGTTCGAGAACACGTTGCAAAACAGATTCCTACACGTCGGGCTCTCGGGGTGAGCGGAGTGTTCGAACGAATCGGCCTCGTGCCTGAAGATGCTTGGCTCGAAGGTCTAGTGAATGCGGTCGTGCACCGTTCGTATTCGATTCAAGGCGATCACGTACGGATTGAACTCTTTGACGACCGAGTTGAGGTGGAGAGTCCGGGGCGGTTCCCGGGCATTGTCGACCTTCATGACGCCCGAGCAATCACGAGATTCGCGCGAAACCCCCGCATCGCTCGAGTCTGCTCTGATCTGAATTTTGGCCAAGAGCTCGGCGAAGGTATTCGCAGAATATTTGAAGAGATGGCATTAGCAGGGCTTGCCTCTCCCGAGTATCGACAAACGTCGGGAAGCACAGTTTTGACTCTTCGTTCTGCTCCATACGACCGTTCTCTAGACGCTCGTCTACCCGACCACGCGAGGAGGATAATTACTCTCGTGCGCGAAGCAGAGCGAGTAAGTACTGGCGAAATTGTCAAGTCGACGGGACTGTCGAGACCTGTGGTACTTCAGCAACTCAAAACGCTTGAAGAGGAGGGCTTGGTCGAGTGGATTGGAAACAGTCCGAAAGATCCTCGGGCCTACTGGAGATTTCACATTGAATGACACTAAGGTAGTTCATAGTGCCTGTGATCAGGAATAACGAGGTACTTTCGTCAAATCAATGTCGCTCATCTATCAAGACATTTAAGTCAATCATCGATTCTGAGGTACCCACACCCTTCTATGAAGCTCTCAAATTCGCGCGTATGTTGCCCGTGATTGCCCAAGCATGACATAAGGTGCCCCGTTGATGACCGTGGACTTGCTGTCAGGATCCCCGTTGCCACGATCCCTCAAGTAGCCATTCAAATGGCGGAGTCAATCAGAGAGCCAAGCGCCAGAGTCGAAACTCACACAGATGTTGCCCGTCGCTTGCCCATCAACCCGGACGTTCGATGCCTGATCAACGAAATTGGTCACCGATCAGGACACTAACTTCGCGTGTCAGATTTTCACGTGCCGCTTTCTAAGCTGAGAACGCGNNCCGCTCAATAGATCAGCATCACCAATTCAAGTCCTCAGGTAATCCCGGCGAAAACCGCTCACCGAAGAAATCGCGTGTCTGTCTCAGCTCGGATGGCGGGAAAATGAGGTTCTCGGATCGCTCACGCAGTCATCCCGAAAGCGTGAACCAAGATTCAGACCTTTGTTGTGGTCACCGCGTTCTAGTACGTGCTCACCGGTGGTGGCACACGTTGATCGTGAACTGCTTGGAGGTGGTGGTGCCGTTGTGGTCGGTCAGGGTGACGGTGAAGGTCTCGCTCGTCGCCGAGGCGCCGACCGGGCCGGAGATAACCCCGGTCGAAGCGTTGAGCATGAGGCCCTGGGGCAAGACGCCCGA
>PKZN01000041.1 GCA_003133075.1 Acidimicrobiaceae bacterium
CGCCGGAGTCGACGAAGCACGAGAGGGCGAACGATTAGGGTCGAATAGCAAACGAGCGATAGCCCACTGCGACCGGCGCAGCAACCGTCCCTCGAACATAAAGGTGAACACGTGGGTCAAGTCATAGTGCGTGCGGGCGTTGTTCACCCCTGCTCCTTCACCGACGAGTTGACGAGAAGGCGACGTGTCTAGTCGCCGTGACGTGCAGGCGTCACGCGCAACCCCGAACGACTTCTCGCGCACGCTCTTCGCACCGTTGCCATCGCGCTACAACCTGCTCGCTTACATCCTCTCCTTCGGACAGGATCGACGCTGGCGCCACGCGATGTTGGACCACGTGGTGGGTTCGAAACCACGACTCGTGTTGGACGTGGCGTGTGGGCCGGGAGCTGTCACCAAGGCACTCACCGACAAGACCGACGCCCACGTGGTCGGCTTGGACCTCAGCGAGGACATGCTGCGCGAGGGTCAACGTAACGTCACGCGCGGTCACTTAGAACGACGGGTCTCGCTCGTTTTGGGGCGCGGGGAACGGCTGCCGTTCGCCGATGACACCTTCGACGCACTCACCTTCACCTATCTCTTGCGCTACGTCGATGACCCGAAGGCCACGATGGCCGAACTCGCGCGCGTCGTCAAGCCGGGTGGACCTATCGCCAATCTCGAGTTCGCGGTGCCTCGCCGAACCGCCACACGAGCGGCGTGGTGGTTCTACACGCGCGTGGTGCTGCCGGCGGCGGGTTACGTAACCGGAGGCAAGGGCTGGTGGGACGTCGGACGATTCCTCGGACCGAGTATCTCCGCGCACTATAAGAAATATTCGGTGGACTGGACCGTGAGCGCGTGGGAACACGCCGGTATCGAGCACGTGGAGTCTCGCGCGATGAGCCTGGGCGGCGGCCTCGTGATGTGGGGGTACCGCGCGACGTGACGATCTTTCGGCCGACCTCAAAAAAGAGTGCGCCGCAGGGCGCGGCTTTTTACGCCGAACCGAAGTTTCTCGTTCGACCTCGAATGAAGGAGTGGTGGACCTTGCTCCACCCTCCCTACACGATGCTCCACCTCTCCCTCGTCGCTATTGGAGCCTGCCTCGTCGGTCCCGTCAACGCCGTCTACCTCTGGGTGACGCTGTCGGCGTTCTTTCTCGGCGTGGGTGTGGGCGCCCACGCGCTCGATGAACTTATGGGCCGACCACTGGCGACCACGATTCCAACGTGGCAGCTCGTAGCGGCGTCGGTAGCGGGTCTTGGCGGTGCCACCGCGCTCGGCATTGTTGGCGTGGTCGTGGTGAGTCCCTACCTCGCCATCTTCATCGTGGTGGGTATCGTCATCGCCCTCGGATATAACCTCGAGCTCTTTGGCGCTCGCCTTCATACTGACGCCGTCTTCGCCCTCGGGTGGGGTACATTTCCCCTGCTCACGGCGTACTTCGCCGAACACGCCGCGCTCAGTGTCACCGCCCTCCTCGGTGGCGCCTTCGCCGCACTCATCTCGCACACCCAGCGGTTGCTCTCGGGGCCCGCGCGCGATATCCGCCGACGCACCGATTCGATCGAGGGCAGTCAGGTACTTCGCGACGGGACGGTGCTTCCCCTCACGTCGACGTCGCTACTGCGGCCACTCGAGGGCGCACTGCGAGCGCTGTGTTGGGCGTCAACGGCCCTCGCGCTGGCCCTCATCTGGGCTCGATTTCACCTTCACTAAGTCGAAGGCAACGAGCGCGCAGAACGCTCTTTCTCCTCGACCCTATGCTGACGTCGACGGCGTCGAAAGGTGTGAAGGATGGCCGAAGAGAGCGCGTTGGAGGAGTGGCGAGCGCGCTACGAGCGCGCCGCGATTCGCGACGAGCGCTTCGCGACAATGTCGGGCGTCGCGTTGGCGCCGGTCTACGGTCCCGCGGACGCGGAGTTTCCAGGCGTCTACCCCTACACCCGGGGCGTGCACGCCTCGATGTACCGGTCGCGGCTCTGGACGATGCGCATGTTCGCGGGCTTCGGTACGGCCGTTGACACCAACGAACGCTTCCGCGAGATCATCCGCTCAGGCGGTACCGGTCTCTCGACCGCCTTCGACATGCCCACGTTGCTCGGTCTCGACTCGGACGATCCGATGTCCCTCGGCGAGGTGGGGCGCTGCGGCGTCGCCATTGACACGTTGGCCGACGTCCACGATCTCTTCGCGAACATCGACCTCGCCTCGATCACGACGTCGATGACCATCAACTCTCCGGCCGCCGTCATGCTGGCGCTCTTCGTCGCGCACGCCGAATCGGTGGGGGTCGCCCGCGCCGAACTCGGCGGCACGCTCCAGAACGACATCTTGAAGGAGTACCAAGCACAAAAAGAGTTCGTCTTCCCGCCGCGTCAATCGATGCGACTCGTGCGCGACACCATTGCCTTCACCGCCGCCGAGATGCCCAAGTGGAACTCCATTTCGGTCTCGGGTTATCACATCCGTGAAGCCGGATCCACGGCCGCCGAGGAGTTGGCCTTCACCCTCGCCAACGGTTTCGCCTACGTCGAACTCGCCAGACAGGCCGGTCTCGGCGTTGACGACGTGGCCCCGCGGCTCTCGTTCTTCTTCAACGCACACATCGACTTCTTTGAAGAGATCGCCAAGTACCGAGCGGCGCGGCGGCTCTGGGCGAAGTGGATGCGTGGGCACTACGGCGCGAGCGACGAGCGGTCCTGGCAGTTGCGTTTCCACACCCAAACCGCGGGCGTATCGCTCACCGCGCAACAGCCCGAGATCAACATTGCGCGCACCGCCATCGAGGCGTTGGCTGGGGTGCTCGGGGGCACCCAGTCGCTCCACACCAACTCGATGGATGAAGCACTGGCGTTGCCCTCGGAGAAGGCGGCTCGGATCGCCCTTCGCACGCAACAGATCATCGCGCACGAAACCAACGTCGCGAACGTGGCGGACCCCCTCGGGGGATCGTGGTTCGTCGAGCAGCTCACCGATGAGATGGAGCTCGAAGCGGAAGTGCTCTTCGCCCAGATCGCCAAAATGGGCGAAGGCTCCATGCTCGAAGGGTGCATCCGCGGCATCGAGGAGAACTGGTTCCAGGGCCGCATCGCCGACTCGGCGTACGAACTCGAACGATCCTTCAACGCCGGTCAACGCATCGTCGTTGGGGTCAACGACTTCACCGAAGGCAATGACGAAGACGAGCTCGCCACGTTGCGCATCACCAACGAGGACGAGCGCAAACAACTCCACCGACTCGAAAAGGTGCGTCACGATCGAGACAGCGACGCGGTGCGCGCGGCGCTGACTCGCCTGGCGAGCGAGGCCGCCGATCCGACGATCAACCTGATGCCGGCCCTTATCGCCGCGGCGTCGGCCTTCGCCACCATCGGGGAGATGATGTCGGCGCTGGAGGGGGTCTTCGGCCGTNNGCCGCCGCCGCGGTCCAAGAGGACGTCGACGTGGTGGGCCTGTCCATGCTTTCGGGGGCGCATATGACCCTGGCGCCACTCGTCGTCCAGGCGCTGCGCGAGCGCGGTTCCGACGTGCCGGTGGTCGTGGGCGGCATTGTGCCCCCCGGGGACCTCGAGGAGTTACGTTCACTCGGCGTCGCCGCGGTCTTTCGCCCCGGCACGAGTGGCGAGGAGATCGTCGACGTGATCAACGCGCTCGTCGCCCCCGCGAGGTAACTCCTCCCCTCACCAGAGTCGATATCGTCGAGGCAAACGACGCTGAGGAGACAGCATGGTACAGGGATTCAAGAACTTCCTCCTACGAGGAGACCTCATCATCATCGCGGTGGGTCTGGTGGTGGCGTTGGCGTTCAACAGCCTCGTCATGGCCTTCACCGGTTACATCGTGACGCCGATAATTGACTCCCTGGCCGGTAGTGGGTTCAACCATCAAGGCGTCGGATTCTTCATCAATGGACAGTTCATCAACATCGGTGAGTTCATCTCGGCGGTCATCTACTTCGTGATCTACATGGCCGTGATCTACTACGCGCTCGTCGTGCCCTATCGCAACTACATGGCCCGTACCGGAACGACGGTCTTCGGCCCACCGGCGCCGGCGCCCGACACCAAGAGTTGCCCCGAGTGCCTTTCATCCGACTTGCCGGCCGCCGCGACGAAGTGTCTGCACTGCGCGAGCGTCGTGGCGTGATGAGTCTCGCGACTGGTCATCGGGCGAGAACTCGAATAACTGCGGCATTGACTTCGGGCTAGTTTGGACCCGCTATGGGGGACACAGATTCGCGCGCAGTGACCTTGGCGTTCGACCACGTGTCGGTGCGCTTCGGTGGTCTCCTCGCACTCAACGACGTGTCCTTCAACGTCCTCGAACACCAGATTGTGGGTNNTGAGTGTGCTCGAAAACGTCATGGCCGGTGCCCAGAGTCGGCCCGGCAGCGGGACCTGGCGCGCGATCGCGGGACTGCCGAGCGGCGTTCGACAAGAACGACTCCTACGGGCCGAGGCGCTCGATCAACTGGAGCGACTCGGTATCGCACACTTCGCCGCCGCTCTGCCGAGCGGTATCCCCTACGGCGTGGCGAAGAAAGTGTCGATCGCCCGAGCGCTGATGGAACGACCGTCGCTCTTGATGCTCGATGAACCCGCGTCGGGTCTTGACGAATCTGAGTTGGAGGTCTTCACACAACTCATCGTCGAACTACACGCGTCAATGAGCGTGCTCTTGGTCGAACACAACATGGACTTCGTGATGCAACTCGTCGATCACCTCGTGGTGTTGAACTTCGGCCAAGTCATCGCCCAAGGCTCACCGACGGACATCAGTACGAATCCCGACGTGCTCGCGGCCTATCTGGGTATCGACGAGTGATCAAGGTCGAGGACCTCTCGGTCAACTACGGAGCGGTCCGCGCACTGCGCGAGGTCGACTTTGACGCACCTACTGGACAGATCACCGCGGTCCTCGGGGCGAACGGTGCCGGTAAGACCACGCTCCTGCGCACGATCTCGGGTCTGGTGAAGCCGCAACGTGGTGGCGTCCACCTCGACGAGACCAACCTCGTGGGNNGCTCTCGGCCAAGGTGAATCTCGCCGATGGTCTCAACGAGCAGTACGAGCGTTTCCCCATCTTGGGCGAGCGTCGCAAGCGACACTGCTCGACGCTTTCGGGCGGCGAACGTCAGATGTTGGCGATGGCTCGAGCCCTCATTGCCCGGCCCCGCGTGTTACTACTGGATGAGCCCTCCCTCGGTCTCGCGCCGCAAGTGACCGCGCAGTTGATGAGGACGATTCGCGAACTCTGTGAGACTGACGACCTAACCGTGCTCCTCGTAGAGCAGAACGCGAAGTCCGCGCTGCGCATCGCGCACCGCGCGGTGGTCCTACACCTCGGCTCGGTCGTCGCGAACGGCGACGCGCAGGGTGTCGCCGACGACGACGACCTGCGGCGCTACTACCTGGGCGTAGTCGTGTCGTGACCGCATTCCTCTCTTCGTCCTTCATGCACAACATCTTCGGCGGACTCGCCACCGGAGTGATCTATTCCCTCGTCGCCCTCAGCCTGGTGATCATCTGGCAGTCCACCCACGTCCTCAACTTCGCCCAGGGCGCAATGGCGATGTTCGCGACGTACATCGGCATGACCGAGATCGACCGCGGGATCGGCTACTGGTGGTGTGTGATCATCTCCGTGGTGGTGGGTATGGCGCTTGGTGGCCTCACCGAACGAGTGCTCATTCGACCGCTTTACGGCAAACCCGAGATCAACCCGATCGTGGTGATGGTCGGCTTCCTCGGCGTCTTAGAGGCGCTGGCGGCGGCGATCTGGACGAGCACCACGCGCAACATCACCGAACCGTTCTCCCAGATCTACTACCAGGACCACGGCCATCTGGTCTTTTTGTCGGCGTTCATTGTCTTCCAAATCCTCTTAGCGATTGGCATCATGTTGCTCGTGGCGGCGCTCTTTCGCTTCACCAAGTTGGGCTTGCAGCTACGTGCGTCGGCGCTGGCGCCCGAGGTGTCGCGTCTCTTNNATCGTCGCCTCGGGCAACTTCGGACTCTTTCCGACCGACATGGACGGCATCTTCGTCGCCGGCTTCATCGCCGCGGCCGTGGGCGGCCTCGAGTCGCCCATCGGCGCGGTCGCCGGCGGGCTGCTGATCGGACTGGCCGAACAGTTCATCCTCGCCTACTGGTCACCGAACGTCGCGCCGCTCGGTGGCATCATCATCCTCGTCCTCGCCTTGATGATCCGCCCCCAGGGACTCTTCTCTAAGAGCGTGAGCCGGAGGGTCTGATGAACTGGTGGCGCGGCCTTCCGCGACAAGAGACCACGAACTCGCGCGTCGCGGCGGTCGCCGCGCTCACCGTCCTCACCCTGTTCGTGACGTTCTTCCTCCCTCCGGTCGCTGATTCAGAGTTGGCCGGTGGAGCGGCAATTGCGATCGTGATCCTGGGGCTCAGCTGGTTGACGGGCTGGAGCGGCCAGATCTCGTTGGGCAACTCGGGCTTCATGGCCGTGGGCGCCTACGCCGCGGGTATCTGGGCGCACCACCACGCCGCAACGCCACTCGTCTTCACGCTGCTCCTCGCCTTGGTGGCGGGTGGCATCAGTGGCTTGGTCATCGCGATCCCCTCGACGCGCCTGCGCGGGCCGTACTTGGCCGGCATGACGTTGGCCTTTTCCGCCGCGGTCACGCCCCTCGCCCAGAACTTCACCTCGGTGACCGGCGGGGAGGGCGGCATCTTCCTCAACTCGCTGGTGACCCCGAAGTGGTTCGAGCACCTCTTTCACGGCGCAAACGCCTCGATCAACGCCAACGCCCAGTGGACGGCCGATCTGGCGGTGGTGGTAGCGGGCGTGATGTTCTTCTTCATGGCCAACCTCTTCCACTCGCGCGCGGGGCGCTCGATGCGTCTGGTGCGCGACAACGACGTCGCGGCCGAACTCATGGGGGTACACCTCGCGCGCACGCGCACCATGGCCTTCGTGGTCTCGGCCGCCTTCGCCGGCGTCGGCGGGGCGCTCTACTCACTCCTTGAGGCCTCGGTGCGCCCCGAGACCTTCCCCCTCACCTTGTCCATCACGCTCTTGACCCTCATGGTCTTGGGAGGAATCGGGACCCTGAGCGGAGCCGTGATCGGCGGGATCATCTACTCCTTCAGCGCGAATCTCGTCTCCCACGTCAACTCACTGACCGGGGTGAACCCCACGTCGAACCTCGGCGCGAACATGCAGGGCATCATTTTTGGCGTGNNGTTACTCAAGAGGTACAGTAGCCACCGAGTTGTTTTAGGTACTTCACACAGGGGGAAACATGTTCAAGGGTCGTCTTCGACGTTCCGCCACGCTCGTATCCGCATCGGCGCTCGCGCTCGGTGGGATATCGGTGGGCTTACTCGGTAGTAGTGCCGGCGCGGCGGGTTCAACACCCGGCGTCACCGCCTCCACCATCACCATCGGCGCGTCCGTGCCCTTATCGGGCATCGCGGCGAGTTACGCCCCGGTCTCGGCAGCGGCGAACGCCGTCTTTAAGTACGTGAACTCCAAGGGCGGGGTCAACGGACGAAAGATCAAGTACATCCGCTTGGACGACTGCTACGACCTCGCCGCCTACGGACTTGGCTGCACCGCCGGCGCCAGCGTCACCACGCTGAGCCAGAACCAGGTGCTCGTCGCCCAGGACCACGTCTTTGCGACCGTCGGATCACTCGGCACCGCCGCCGAAGAGAGCGTCGAGAGCTACCTGAAGTCCAACGGCGTACCACAGTTGTTCGTCAACTCCGGCTCCAAGGCCTGGAACGACCCGACGAAGTACCCGGACCTCTTCGGCTACCAGACGAGCTACAACGCCGAGGGCAAGATCTTCGCGAAGTTCATCAAGGCCCACGAAGCCGGCAAGACGGTCGGATTCATCGGCCAGAACGACGACTTCGGAGCCAACGGACTCCTCGGTCTCCAAGACGGCGGCATCAACATCGCCAGCGCGAACAATCTGACCTACAACGCGGCCGACGCCATCACGGGTTCATCGAGTGACATCGAATCCGACGTGGGTACGCTCGCCGCCGACAAGGTCCAAGTCGTCGTCCTCGACTCGGTCCCCGGCTTCACCACCGGCATCCTCGAGGTCGCCAAGGCGCTCGGCTACTCGCCCACCTGGATCATCTCCAGCGTCGGCGCGGACCCGATCTCGGTGAACTACCCGGGCGAAGCGGGCGCGTACACGCTCGACTACTTCCCGTCGGTGACCGACAACGGTGACCCCTGGATCCCGTGGGTTCGCAAGGTGCTCCTGGCGGACAAGGCGGACTTCCCGAGTTTCACGTCGTCCTCGATCATCACCGGCAACGAGCTTTACGGCGCCGGTTACGCCGTGGC
>PKZN01000123.1 GCA_003133075.1 Acidimicrobiaceae bacterium
GGGTCCTTCGCCCAACTCGGTACGAGTCCCCAGCGGTAGCGATCGAGCACGCGGGCCTCTTCGTGTTCTGCGACCGCGAAGAGTGAGCGCTGGGGTCCGACGTTCCAACTGGCTCGACCCTCGGGATCGAGGTCCGCGGCGAGGGCCGCCTCGAGGAACCGGGCGAAGTAGGAGGGGGGACTGAAGAGGGCGACGCGACCACACATGACTCCATTTTGCCCTGTTTTTAGGGCATTGGCACGTGTGACGAGGAGTCGCTACTCTTACGAACATATGTTCGCTTTATCGCCACCTCGCCCGTCGCTCTCCCCAGAACTCCTCGCTCGCGTGCGTCCCGTCGCGCTGGCGAAGAGTCGCACCCTGCCCCTCGGTGAGCCGTGGCGCGCACTCGTGCCCGACGCGGGACTGCGTCGTGGCTCGACGGTCGTGGTCGAGGCGCCGGTGGGTCTGGGTGGATTGAGCCTGGCGCTCAGTCTTCTGAGCGAGGCCAGTGCACAGGGTCACTGGGCGGCCGTGGTGGGGGTGGACGACCCCGGGGTCGTGGCCATGGTCGAACTCGGGCTCGACCTGCGTCGGGTGCTCTTCGTGCCCCGTCCGCGCGGCGAGTGGGCCGAGTCAGCGGCGGACCTACTCGACGGCGTCGACCTCGTGCTGGTGCGACCGCCCTCGCGCGCGGGCCTCCTCGCGGCGCGACGTCTCATGGACCGAGTGCGCGAACGCGGCACCGTGTTGATCGCGCTGAGTGAACCGCGCGCGCCGTGGCCGTTGCCGGCGGACCTGTTCTTTCGCGTCACCCAGGCCGAATGGGTCGCCTCGTCCAAACTCGACGCGCGTTATCTCACCGTGCACGTGAGCGGTCGTGGCGAAGCACAGCGTGGGAGCGAACACGTGGTGGTGGTACCGAATCGTCGCGGGCGCGCCGAGGCGAACTGATGGAGCAACTCCTCGCCGTGTGGGTCGACGCCCTCGCGCTCGAAGCACCCGACGGTTCGACGTTGCGCGACACGCTCTCGTTGCTCGACGCCCTCGACGCGATGTGTCCCTTCAGCGAAGCGGTGCGTCTCGGTCTCTTCGTGCTGCCGTTACGCGGACCGAGTCGGTTCTTCGGGGGTGACGACGCCGTGCTGGCCATGGTGCGCCAGTGTGTCCTCGACGTGGTGGGCGTCGCTCCCCAACTCGGCGTCGCCGAAGGGCTCTTCTGCGCGGAGCTCGCGGCGCATCGCGAAGTGATCGTGCCGCGCGGCGCGAGCGACGCCTTTCGTCGCGCACAGCCCCTCGAGGTCTTGGGGCGTAAGGACCTCACGACGACGTGTCAACGTTTGGGGCTCCACAGCGTGGGCGCGTTCGCCGACCTCGAGCGCGCGCGGGTGGGCGAGCGCTTCAACAAACACGCCCTGACGCTGCACCGGGTGGCGCGCGGTGAGCTCAGCGAGTTAGAGGGTCAGCGTGACCCCCGCCTCGCACGTCGCCTCGCCCAACTGCGCGGCGAGGAGGAGTTCTTCGACGAACAACAAGGCTTCTTCGGGCAACGCGGCGCCAGCGACGACCGGGCTGAGGCGGCGGCGCACCGAGTCCGTCGTCGTCTCGGGGCCGACGCCATCGCGGTGGCGAGTCTGCGTGGGGGCCGCGGGCCCGAGGACCAGGGCGCGCTCGTGCCCTGGGGGTCACCGGAGTCGAAGGTTCGCGACCTCGCGCCGTGGCCCGGTCGACTCGCGGCCCCCTCGCCGGCGACGACATTGGCCCACCCCGCGCCCGTGCAACTGCGCGACGCGGCGAATCGGCCAGTGGTGATGGACGCGCGCGGTGCCTTGAGTGCCGAGCCCGCGGTGGTCCTCTTCTCCTCGCCGCTTCGTCGCGAGATCGTCTGGCACGCGGGTCCCTGGCCGTTGGTTGAGCGCTGGTGGGCACGCCATCGCCGTCGCGCGCACCTCCAGTTGGTCCTCGCCACGGGCGAGGCGTTGTTGATGGTGGCGGAGTCGAGTCAGTGGTGGCTCGTTGGAATCTATGACTGATGGCGACCTACGGCGAGCTGCACGCGCACTCGGGCTTTAGTTTTCTAGACGGCGCGAGCGACCCCGAAGAGTTGGTCGTCGAAGCGACGCGACTTGGTCTCTCGGGCCTCGCACTCTCGGACCACGATGGTCTCTACGGCGTGGTCCGTTTCGCCGAGGCCGCGCGCGCACTCGGCCTGGCGAGCGTCTTCGGCGCGGAGGTCACCTTGGGGGGCACCGGCGAGCGCGAGGGGGTCTCGGACCCCTCGGGCGAGCACCTGGTGCTACTCGCGCGTTCGCCCGCGGGCTACGCCCGACTCTCGAGGACTCTCGCGCTCGCGCACCTGGCGAGAGGGGAGAAGGGGGCGCCGCGCTTCACGCTCGATGACGTCACGGCCGCCGCGCACGAGTGGCTGGTGCTCACGGGATGTCGTAAGGGTCCCCTCGCGCGCGCGCTCATGGCCGAGGGACCGAGCGCCGCCCGGCGACGCCTCGCGGACCTCATCGAGCGCTTCGGGCGCGAGAACGTCGCGGTCGAGATCTGGGACCACGGGGCGCCCGACGACGTCGCACGCAACGACGTACTGGCCGAGATGGCCGTGCGCGCGAACGTGGCGGTCGTGGCGACGAACAACGTGCACTACGCCACGCCGCGCGACTTCCCTCGCGCCAACGTGCTCTCGGCGATCCGCGCCCGTCAGAGCCTCGAGGAGATGGAGGGGTGGCTCTGCGCCTCGCCGCTCGCGCACCTGCGCAGCGACGCCGAGCAACGTCGCCGCTTCGCGCGCTGGCCCGGGGTCGTCGACCAAGCGGGGGAGTTCGTGAGCGAATTGGCCTTCGACCTCCGGCTCGTGGCGCCGAACCTGCCGGCCTTCGCGACGCCCGCGGGCCAGGACGAGCAGACCTACTTAGAAGAGTTGGTGGCCCTCGGCGCGACGCAACGCTACGGATCGCGCGAGGCGGAGCGCGTGGCGGGCGCGTGGCGTCAGATCGACCACGAGTTGGGCGTCATCAAGATGCTCGGTTTCGCCGGGTACTTCCTGACCGTCTGGGACATCACCGAGTTCTGTCGCACCAACGACATCTACTGCCAGGGCCGCGGCTCGGCGGCGAACTCGGCGGTGTGTTACTCGCTCGGCATCACCAACGCCGACGCCGTGGCGCTGAACCTGTTCTTCGAGCGCTTCCTCTCCCCGGCGCGCGACGGTCCACCCGACATCGACGTCGACATCGAGTCGGGGCGCCGAGAAGAGGTGATCCAGTACGTCTACGAGCGCTACGGTCGTCACCACGCCGCCCAGGTCGCGGCCGTGATCACCTATCGTCGCAAGTCGGCCCTGCGTGACGTGTCGAGGGCCTTCGGCCACAGCGAAGCCGAAGCCAACCACATCCGCGACCACGTCGACTGGGAGTCCGACGCACTGCGCAGTAGCGACCCCGAGGTCTCGGACCTGCTCGTCGCGATGGCTAGTGAACTGCTGGATCGGCCCCGGCACTTAGGCATCCACTCGGCCGGCATGGTGCTCTGTGACCGACCGGTGCTCGAGGTCTGTCCGGTCGAGTGGGGACGCATGCCCGGACGCAGCGTGCTCCAGTGGGACAAGGACGACTGCGCCGCGATCGGTCTCGTCAAGTTCGACCTGTTGGGTCTGGGCATGCTCGAGGCGCTGCACCGCGCCGNNTTCCAGGTGGAGTCGCGCGCGCAGATGGCGACGCTCCCGCGCGTGCAGCCGCGCTGCTTTTACGACCTGGTGATCGAAGTCGCGCTGATCCGTCCCGGCCCCATCCAGGGCCACGCGGTCAACCCCTACATCCGTCGACGTCGAGGGGACGAGCCCGTGACGTACCTTCACCCTCGACTCCAGCCGATCTTGGAGCGCACCCTCGGGGTGCCGCTCTTCCAAGA
>PKZN01000119.1 GCA_003133075.1 Acidimicrobiaceae bacterium
GCAGCAGTCTCGAGCGATATCAAGGATCTGCGCCCCCTCTGACCGCCCACGTAGGGGTAACAATTGTAGCGATTTATTGTCAAATCACGAATGTGCACAGGGAAACGGGCCCGAAAGGATCAGCGTGCAGGGACCTCAGTCGGGAGCGCAGGTACGAAATGTCATCTCGTCAACCAAAGACCGTGCACTTCAAAAGTTGTCTCCTTAAGATGTGACGCCCTCAATGGAAAATTACTCACCGTGGAGCAAACTTTCGAAGCCAAGTCGCCGTTAGGACGTCTTCTCGTGGAACATCGCGAGCGCGTTCTTGCTATTGCTCGAGAGCATCGTGCTACGAACATCCACGCGTTTGGCAGTGTGGCCCGCGTCTAGACCTCGCATGATCTTACCGCTGTCGTGACGAAGTTGGCGCTGCGAAATCCGCCGCCAAGCGCTCGCGACCGTCACTTTCCACAACGGTCGGAAGCCGCTGCATCAGATGGGATTGTCACCCGCGGTAGTTCGGATCTCCCGGGCTTGCTGACGCGCTCGTATAGAGATAGTCATTGAGCGCATCTCGCCGGTGCTCGCGACCCGGAAAGTCGTAGGAGAGAACGACAGCGATGCGGTCGCCGGTGCCGAGAACGGCTCGCACACTGTGCAAGGTGGTGTTTCCCCGCATGAACAAGAGCGTGCCCTGATGTGGTTCGACGAGACGTTGCCGTCCGAACAGTCGACGGACGAAACGAAGTCGAAGGAGGCTGTCCAACCGCCGCTGAATCTTCTGATACCGCCCGCCGCGTAAGAGGATCCGGTAGTTCGCGAAGATCTCGGTCTCGCCACCGGGGACTTCGTTCAGATAGATGATGGCGGTCACGGCGTTGCGGTCGTAGTGCCAGCGGTACTCGCCGCCGGGTGGGGTGACGTTGATGTTGCGCGCCGCGACGGCGTCCTCGATAGGGGCCAAGCCCGGTCCGCACGTGCGTTCGAGCTCGGCCTCGACGCGCGTGGTGAGATCGTCGATGTCGGTGATCGCCTCGGCGATGAGTAATCCATTGACGACCTTGTACTTCAGCGATCGCTCGCGCACGCGCCGTTCGATGAGCGGCAGGCCCTCCGTTCGATCGAGCTCCAGCACCGAGCGGCAGTGCTGCTCACACTCTTGCGCGCTGAGGAAGTGTGGCTGGAGGGCGATACCCTCCTTCCAGAATTCAGTCGTCATGCCATACCACCTCTCGAACTCGATCGTCGAAACCCGACCACGTGTGAAATCGGGCCATGCAATCGGAAATCGCCGCCTGACGCTCACGGTACTGCGGTTCGCTCCATGCGAGCATCTCCAGTATCGCGGCTCGATGTTGCTCGGGCCGTTCGGGCTCGACGACGACGCAGTGTTCGAGGACGTGATCATCGACGCCCGAGGCACGCGTCGTGATTGGCACGCACCCCGCGGCAATGGCCTCGAGTACGGTCCCCATCTGTCCTTCCACCCACGTCGGGATGTAGGCGTAGCGACAGGAGCTCAGGAGGTCGCGGTAGCGCGTCGAGGTCGAGGCAATCCAGCCGTTGACCTCTACCGCTGCTGCTCGTGACGCGGCGAGACGACCTCGGAAGGGTTCGTCGAGCTGGCCAATCACGTGCAACTTTGTGGTACCTGCGGGAATCGTCCTCCACGTCTCGATGACGTCGAGGAACCCCTTGCGCAGACCGCAGGTGGTGGCGGCGTAGACGAACTCGTTGCGCCGGTTCGACGTCGTGATCGCGGGCCAGCGCGTCGGCCTCGGAGCGTAGTTCACCAGGGTTATCTTCGAACGCCACCGCTCGTCGAAGGTGTCGAGCGTTGCGCTGTTGCCGACGAGGATTACCGCGTCCGCGAGCCCCATCGTGCGCTCGTGATCGAACTCCTCAGGGGGCAGGTCCCAGACGGGGAAGGGCACGTCGTAGCGCGCGGCGGCGTCGCGCAGGAGAGTCGTGGCGCGTACCGGATCGGAGAGGACGTAGACCGCGATCTGACGAGTGAACACATTGGCGCGGCACATCGCAGTGAACGCCCAGAAGTGACCGACGAAGACGTCCGCGCTGACGTTGCGGGGTCGCTCCGCGTTGTCCCAGTACTCGACCGGTCCGTGCTCGGCGAGAAGACCGTATAACCGCTCCGCAATCCACCCCGTCGAGTAGCCGGGACGTCGCGTCGGCCCCTTGGGGTCGAAGTACTCGGACCAGTAGGAGAGCCCCGACTGAGTCACCGGTCGCCCGCTTTATTTTCTGCGGGGACCTCCGGTACGCGCGAGGCGGCACGAGAAGAAACGGTCGCGACGTCCGTGGTCTCGATACTGATCGTCACTAAATGTTCTCTGCTTTCGGGCTCCCGCTATGGTGAGGCTCGTAGCGGCGGCTATGGCGCTGACCATAGTTCGGAGGATCTGGTGACGGACACGCATACGCGCACTCCCGAGTTCGGGGACGCGACGGAGGGGGGCAGTGGGGGGCTGGGCGCGCTCCCGCCCGACGTCCTCGACGCTCTCAGCCAGGACGTCCGTCTCGGACTGAGTTCTAGGCCGAAGTCGTTGCCCTCGAGATGGTTATACGAGGGAGTGGGCTCGGCGCTNNATTGAGTTCGGCTCGGGAACGTCGGAGAAGACGACGCTGCTACTGGACGCGTTTTACGCGGCCGACCAACTCGATGTCTTCGTCGCGCTCGATGCGGCCGAAGAGGCGCTCCTCGACACCGTCGCCGAACTCACGCTGCGCTACCCACGATCCGAAGTGTCAGGAGTAGCCGTTGATCTCAACGCGGACCTCGCGGACCTCGCGGAACTCTCGGGTGGGACGGGGCGGCTGCTCGCATTTCTTGGCGGCACGATTGGCAACTTCGCCCCGAGTGAGCGATCTTCGTTGCTCTCGCGCTTTGGTGACCTGTTAGAGGACGGGGAGTACCTCTTGCTCGGAACGGATCTCGTCAAGGATCCGGTTCGCCTGGTGGCGGCTTACGACGACGCCCAGGGTGTCACCGCCGCCTTCGAGAAGAACGTCCTTACCGTCATTAACGCGAACCTCGGCGCCGACTTTGATCTTGAGAAGTTCACGTACGTGGCCCGCTGGAACGCGCAGTCCGACACCGTTGAGATGGGGCTCGTCTCGCTCGGCAAACAAGACGTCGTCATCTCGGGCCTCGGGCTGTCGGTTCACTTCGACGACGGCGAAGAGCTTCGTACCGAGATCTCGGCGAAGTTCCGTCTCATCGGCGTTGAGCGCGAATTGGCTGCGGCGGGTTTCGCGCTCTCGGGTCAGTGGCAGGACCCCGACGGAGACTTTGCGTTGACGCTGGCGCGAAAGCGCACGAGCGGGGTTTCGCTCGCACGTCAACACGACGAGGAACGAGCGCCCGAGCGTTCGAGCCACGCACCGAGCGCGTCGTTGCCGAGTTACCGCAACGTTCGGGCCGCCACCGAAGCACTGGCGCGAGGTCTGTCCGCGGAGGATCAGACGATCCAGTCCATGCCCGATGTCAGTCCCACCAAGTGGCACCGCGGTCACGTCACCTGGTTCTTCGAGCAGTTCGCGTTGATCGGACAGTGGCCCAACTACCGACCGATCGACGACGGTTATCTCTACTTGTTCAACTCGTACTACGAGGCCGCGGGTCGTCGCCACGCCCGAGGCGAACGCGGTCTTCTCTCGCGGCCCGGTGTGGTGGAGATCACGGCCTATCGCGAGACGGTGGACGAGTCCATGGAACGCCTCCTCGTCGCCGGACCCTCCCTCGAGCTCTCCGCAATCGTGGAGCTCGGCTTGCACCATGAGCAGCAGCACCAAGAACTGATCTTGATGGATATCAAGCACGCGTTGAGCGTCAATCCGCTCGCCCCGAGGTACGCGCCGGAGCGGCTCGTTGTGTCGTCGACCGCTGCGACGTCACTGGACTGGGTGGCCCATCCGGGCGGCGTCGTCGAAATCGGCGCTGAGCGTCCCGCCGACGCACACGGGGCGATGGATTTCTCCGCGGGTTTCGCATTCGACAACGAGGCGCCCCGGCACCGAGTCTGGTTGGATCCCTTCGAGGTCGCCGACCGGTTGGTGACCGCCGGCGAGTGGCTGGCGTTCATCGATGACGGCGGCTACGGCCGCGCNNTGTTCACCCTGCACGGTCGAGAACCACTTCGACCAGAAGATCCTGTCGTTCACGTCAGCTACTACGAAGCCGACGCCTTTGCTCGATGGGCGGGAGCGCGCCTGCCGACCGAAGCGGAGTGGGAGGCGGTCGCGTCGACGGCCCCGGCGCCCGAGTTCGCACCGGTCGCTCTGCATCCGCGCGCCGCACGGCCCGCCCGCTACGAGAACGAGCCCCGCCAACTGTTTGGTGAAGCGTGGCAGTGGACCTCGAGCGCGTACCTGCCGTATCCACGATTCGAGCCACTTCGAGGAATGGTGGGGGAGTACAACGGCAAGTTCATGGTGGGTCAGCACGTGCTTCGGGGAAGCTCCGTCGCCACACCGCCCGGTCACGCTCGTGCCACGTACCGTAACTTCTTCCCTCCCGGCGCCCGGTGGCCCTTTGCTGGCGTGCGTTTGGCGAGAGATATCGCTGGCTTCGGTTCATGACCTTCGATCTCATCGTCGTAGGTACGGGATCGGCGGCTCAGAGCGTGGCCCACCCGTGCCGCGATGCGGGGTGGAGCGTCATGATGGTTGACTCGCGACCGCTCGGTGGCACGTGCTCGCAGCGCGGCTGTGATCCAAAGAAGGTGCTCGTCGGCATCTCCGAGCTCGTCGATTGGACTCGGCGCATGCAGGGAAAGGGACTGTCCGCTCCCACCGCCACAATCGCCTGGTCCGACATGATCCACTTCAAACGAACGTTCACCGAACATATCCCCGCCTCGACCGAAGCAGAGTTGCGCGATGCCGGGATCGTGGCCGTGCAGGGCCGAGCACAGTTCACGGGTCCGACGAGTCTCCGGGTGGATGGCGAGACGTATGACGCTCGACACGTGGTCATCGCCGCGGGGGCTCGGCATGCCCCGCTCGGCATCCCCGGAGAAGCGGATCTCCTCACGAGTACCGGGTTCTTGGAGTTGGAGGAGCTGCCGCGGCGGGTTGCCTTCATCGGTGGAGGGTACATCGCCTTCGAGTTCGCGCACGTCGCGGCGCGCGGCGGCGCCGCGGTGCACATGTTTCACCGCGGCGAGCGTCCCCTCGAGGGCTTCGACGCAGACCTCGTAACCGATCTGCTGGCGACCACGCGCGAACTCGGTGTCGATGTGCAGGTGCGCACCGCGGTGGTGGGTGTCGAGAAGCGCGGAAGCGAGTTCGTCGTGCGCACTCGATGCGGCGACGAGCAGGGCGAGATCGTCTGCGACCTGGTGGTTCACTCCGCGGGACGAGTACCCGAGATCGACGATTTGGCCCTCGATGCGGCCGGCGTCGAGCGTGTGGAGAAGGGTGGCATCGCGGTCAACGAGTACCTCCAGAGCGTGAGCAACCCAGCCGTCTACGCGGCCGGCGATGCGGTGGCCAGCGGCCACCTCCCCCTCACGCCGGTGGCCGGTATGCAGGGCGGGATCGTTGCGAACAATCTGTTGGAGGGCAATACCCGCACGCCGAACTACGAGGGCGTACCGAGCGTGGTGTTCACAACGCCTTCCCTGGCGCGAGTGGGGCTCGACGAAGCCGGCGCGCGCGCTCAGGGCCTTCACTTCAGTGTGCACCACGACGACACCTCTGGCTGGTACTCATCGAGGCGCGTCGCGCTGACCCACACCGGCTACAAGACGCTGGTCGAGGACGGCAGCAAACGCATCTTGGGTGCCCACGTGCTTGGACCGCACGCGGAAGAGATCATCAACATCTTCGGCCTCGCCATCCGAAAGGGCCTGAGCGCAGATGATCTTAAAGATATGGTCTTCGCATATCCGACCGGCGCTTCGGACATTGGATCCATGGTGTGATCAACGCTGTCGCCGACGACCTGATGCACGAGGAAGCCGCGTTACTAGATTTGGGCGGTGAAATGCTTGGGCCTGCTCGTGCTCGACATCTGGACCGAAGTCGCCGCCTCCCGGGGAACGGCCGCTCCTACGGTGGTTCTGTCGGAGACGGAACTCCCGGAGCTGGTCCTGCACTGATCGCTCGAATCGTGTCGGGGAGTCCTCGGAGGAATCCCCGACACGCGACGACCGTAACCGTGCGAGCAGCAAGCAGGGGACCGCTCCGACGAGCGAGGCCGCGCAATCTGAAGAATCATCGCCACGAGAATCTTCCGGGGGCGGCCATGGCAATGACCCCGACGCAACCGACGCGGTAGCGCCCACTCCGCTTGAAGAACTTACGCCCGTTGCAGAGAAAAAGTATGAGGTGGCCGAGAGGCCACCTCATACTTCTTCATGTGTTAACGAGTCTCGAGTGTTGACTGACGATGATGTTCTTGGCGTTATCAGCGCGCAGTTCTCTCGAAGAAGGTCAGCGACAGTAGGTGAAGAGTCTTGTCAGTGTTCATCGTCATCACCCGGTTTCGCCTCAGCGACGATCGACATCGAGACGATGTTTTCGAGGCCGCCGTGGCCGTTTTTGCGCAAGCGACCGATTCCTTCGGCAATCTTGGAACTGAGGTTCTGCCTGATGCGAACGATGTCTTTTGGACTCGAACCGCGTGGAGTGATCGAGAGTCCATGGTCGCATTCATGACAACCGAGCCGCATCGTCGAGCGATGGGACACATCAGCGAGTGGTGCAACGAGGCCACGTACGTCGAATGGACGCAGGAGAATTCCATGTTTCCTGAGTGGCGTCTCGCCTACGACCGTCTCGTTGAAGAGGGGCGGGTCACACCATTACCCCATCCATCTGATAGCCACGAGACAAGATCGTTTCCTCCGCCAGTCGAAAGTTAGGTGTTGCTTCGCGACGGTGAAAACGAAGAAATCGAACTTTAGTAGTCGGGAAGAGAAAAGTCGAGACTCGGGATATCCGTCCCGCCGTCAACTTCGAGGACTTTGCCGGTTAGAAACGCACCGGCCGGCGATGCGAGGTAGAGCACGGCCGCCGCGATCTCCTCGGGATCGGCGATCCGATGGAGCGGCGTCAGGTCTTCCATCATCGACTTGAGTTCGGGTGTCGAGGTGACGATCTCGAGGGCCGAGGTCGCGGTGGAGCCGGCAGCGATTGCGTTGACCCGAATCTTCGGCGCTAAGTCCTTGGAGATCAAACGGGTGTAGTGCGAGAGCGCGGCCTTGGAGGTCCCGTAGGCGGCGTAGCCTCGTCCGGCTACTCGGCCCATCACCGATGAGACGTTGATGATGGAGCCGCCGCCGTTCGCTAGCATGAACGGGACTGCCGCCACATTGAGTGCGTGGGCGGTTGAAACGTTAAAGCGAAAGGCCTCTTCGAAGTAGTCGGTCGTCGTATCGAGGAATGGCAACGGAATCGCCCCGCCGACGTTGTTGACGACGACGTCGATGCGACCAAACGCCTCCTGCGCCGTCTCGGCGAGGGCGCGCACCGCATCAAGATTGGAGAGATCGGCAACGACGCTGACGGCTCTTCGTCCCGTCCCCGCGATGCGTTCGCTGACCTCGTCGAGATCGCCCTGCGTTCGAGAAGCAATGACGACGTCCGCTCCGCACTCGGCGAGGGCTATCGCACTCGCTGCCCCAATGCCCCGACCGGCCCCGGTCACGATGGCGACCTTGTCGTCAAGTCGAAAGAGATCCAATATCACCGCGTACTCCTCCTGAGCGC
The DNA here is from genome assembly GCA_003133075.1 of Acidimicrobiaceae bacterium. GTDB lineage: Bacteria > Actinomycetota > Acidimicrobiia > Acidimicrobiales > RAAP-2 > RAAP-2. Next base: position 7,717 of record PKZN01000119.1, read on the forward strand.
CGTCGTTGAAGGTTAATCGTTGCGGTGACGGATACCCTGACAAACCAGTTGGTGTGGGATGAATCGCGTGGTTGACACGAAAGCGCGTGCGGTCTAATCACGCATCACCACTTCGACGCAATCGCGATCTTCCGTCGTTTGGTTACTGGCTACAGTCTCGTCATGAGTTCACTCGTCATCTTCTCGAAGAACGTCAGTCGAATGGCGGCGTTTTACGAGGCCATTCTTGACGCGAAGCCACGGGTGGAGCCGTCGGGGGACGTTCGTCTGATCAGCGAGCGCGATGAGGTCTTGATTCACTCGATACCGAAGAAAATTGCGCGCACCGTCGAGATCAGCACCCCACCTGAGGCTCGCGATGGCTTTCCACTGAAGCCGATCTTTGACGTCGGTGCGCTCGGAGCGGTGCTCGACGTCGTTCCAACGGCCGGTGGGGTGGTCACCGCGTTTCAGTTCACTGCCGATGGGCTCACCCGCCACGACGTGCTGGACCCCGACGGGAACGTGATCCAACTTCGCGGCCGAGTGTCTTCATCACCGGGCGCTGGCAGCCAGGGGTAGGGTCAGTTCAAGCGGCCGTTTGAGGCGAGGGTACCGATGAGCATCGGTGATGCCGCGCCGGAGGAAGTGTCGGGCGACCACCGTGGCGACCCCCGCATCTCGCGGTGCTGATCGTGACAAAGTCACGTGGTCAAGTGATGCCGCGCAGATCGCCTAGGACCCACTGCCGACGTCTCACCGCGACCCCTTTCGCCAACAGAAAGCCCTACGACGGATGGTTCGCAACAAGAAGTAACCATCGTGGGTGAAAAAGACTCCCTGGGTGCTTTTCCCAAAGTACGCGTTGATGCGGTTGCACGATCCGGACTACGAAGAGCACTATGAGCCGTGGCGAGAGCAGCAGATCAGTAACGACGAGCGGCGGGAACCGCAGTAGTCACCTGAGCGGTTGCGTCTCATGGAGACGCACGCGAGGGCCATCGCAACGAAGGCCCTAATTGCCTCCGCACTCGACTGGACTAAGAGGTTCGACGTCAGCACGCTCGCCGGTGCCAGGGGGGAACGAGTTACCCCGTCGGTCCTCGTTGGGGACATCGTTGACGCGGTTGCAACGTGCACTCGTCGCGTTCAATCTGGCATTCACGACACGCGATTGTTATCTGCACTGCCGCCGCGACAGGGGACACCTACAACCACGAAATCAGACCGGGCGCTACGCCGCCAGCGTTGACGGTTGAAACGCCGCTACACACCTTTCCGCGGGGAATTGCAATGAAGAACGTGGAGGGTCGTGCGAACCTGATGGTGATCCCACCCATGAAACGAGGCACGCAGTAGGACTTGGGGTAACCCCTCGCGCTTTCGCGTTCGAACACGACGCTGGCGGTTCCACCGTGAGGCCTGAGGATGACGAAACCCCCTCGCGTACCGACCTGCTCGGCGTACGCTGGCTGGCCGAGGGCTCGTCGTTGCGCTCCGGCCACCGGTTGCACGATGGGAAAGCCGTTTAAGTAGCAGGCTGAATTTCCTCGGTTCGTAAAGACGATCGGAAAATCGATTGTTGAAGCCGGGATCCCGGTGACGGTGGGGTTAAGGCCGACCTGCGTGCCACGTCGTGTGGTGCAGATCGAGAGCCCGTGGTAGAGGCCAGCGGGAAGAGACGGCAGTTCTCGCCACGTCGTGCCGTTGAGCGTCAAGAACTGTGGCCCGGTCTGTATGCCAAAGATCGCCCCGGACCGCCCAAAGGTCGAAAGGTACTCCAGCGATCCGCCGTAGATATTCGTCTGTATCGGAACCCTGTTCCAGGTCGCGCCGCCATCCACGCTGTCCTCGAGGCCGCCCGCCGCGCCGCCCATCGCGCCCAGAAGAATCGAACCACTCGCATCTGTTTCGATCGTGTTGGCGACGTCGCCGATATGTCCGACGTCGCTGCCGCTCTCGCCGTCACGGGCTAGGGGCGCCCACGCCGAACCATTGCTCGTTGAGTCCCACAGTTCGCTCGTTCCCTGGCTCATCCCACCATCCAGGAAGCAGTAGAGCAGCCAGCGGTGGGGGTTTGCGCTCAGCAACTGGTCAACGTTCAGGTCTTCACACGGATCGCTGAGCAGCGTCCAGGTAACGCCACCGTTGGTGGTGGCGAGCAACGAGGACCGTTTACCCTCCTCACCTCCTTCAACAACGACGACTGACTGCGGAGTGAGGCCCGTCAATGCGGTGGCAGCTCGCCATTTTCCCGCCGGTCCGAGAGCGGGTATGTGAGCTGTCCCAAGCGGCGTCGTCGCTCCGACGCGATAGCGCGTGAGATCGCTCGGGCACAGCAAGGGACCGAAGGCGGGGACAGCGCTTCGGCACACGTCACTCACGACGGAGATGACGCCGCCGAAAGTGACGTACGTTGGCCGTACCCCGGGAATAGACATCTTCGCCCAGGACGCGCCCGCGTCATCGGTCACGTACAACGGGCCATCTCGCTCTGATGCGTAGCCAATCTGTGGGGTGACGAAGCTGATCTTTGGCTCGGCGTCAACGCCGTAGGTTCCGACGAACGACGGCAGCGGCAAAGCGGCACGAACGTGCCACGAGTGGCCCTCGTCTCTGGTCAGGACGAGATAGAACCAACCTCGGTGCGCATTTGACGGGGACGCGACGCCATAGCCGAGTGACGACGAGAGCATGTCGACCGTGTCGATCTCGGTCCCGGTGCCGAGCGTCGTGTCCGTCAATGTGGTGCCAAAGCGCACGTACGGTGGTGACGACGTCGACGCACCCGCGGCGCTCGAAGACGGCGCCAGCCCAGCGACCGCGATGAGCAACGACCCGAGGACTTGACCGCTACGCCGAGTCCCCTGCGAAAGTCCGTGATCGTGGGACCAGCTACGAAGACTCTCGAAGCGAAGCCCCTTGTGGTTGAAATGTTTTGCGTTCTTGGAAATGGCGGATCCAAAGACCGCGGCGCCGCGAGCCGGTCCGTGTTTGGGACCCATCCAACGTCGTCGAAAACGACGTCTCAAGGGATCGGCCCATCACTGCTGAGGATCGTCACGGTCGAATGATACGAGTCGTTGCGAAGCCGATTCGGGGCACCTGTGAGTTCCTGAAGGTTGCCGAAGAGAACTTCCGCCCCCTCGCCACTTGACTACTCGCGAGAAATCTGACATGGTGCTGTACGCATTGCAAACATTCGTTCGCAATGCGAACGTGAGTCGACGAGGGGTGGACCGAGTGGATATCGAACTCAACCCTCCCTTGGCGACCACGCACAACACGAAAGGGGTAGACGTATGGATCAACCGTTAGGGGGGCTCAACGCGGGTAAGGCGTGGCGCGTATGGGTAACGCGCCATCCGGTAGGCGCCGCGATGTGGGCGGGAATAGTTGGTGGACAGATTGCCACGCTGTGGGGGATCTGGTTACCGGGCATCGGACTTCCGGCCTTGGACTGGCCGCTCACCAATGGTGCGACGATCGATCCGAAGGGCACGTTCGTCGCGCAGTTCGCAATTGGGGGGCTCTTCCACGCACTTGACTGCCTGTTGTTCGCACTGGTGTTCGCGCTCTTTGTTTTCCCGCTGTTTCGCAAGGTGGCGGTGAACTCTGGGACGAACATGTTGAAGGCGCTCGGATTCTCGCTCGTCCTCGCCACGATTTCGGCGGCGTTCCTCGTGCCCTTCGTGTACTACAAGGGCTACCACGTGGGTTTTGGTGGGGTGAACTACGGAGGTTGGAAGTTGGTGTTCGCCATCTACCTCTGGCACCTGCTTTACGGCGTCAACCTGGGCGCGATCTACAACCCACTGGCGCTGGATGATCCACTCCTGAAGAGTTCAGCCATGAGTTGACGATCGAAGGTCGTCGCTTGGGGCCCCTCTCGGTTCACCTTGGTGAGGCGAGAGGGGCCCCAAGCAACTAGCGGTCAAGTCGTAGGCGCGACGCGACAAAGGTTTCGCCCGTGCTCACGTTCGCGTCAGCGCTTCGACAGGGTGGTATTCACGCGCTCCGCCGTCGCGAGGAGTTGCGGCAGAAGTTCCTCTCGGAGTTCTTTGAGATTCGTGCGGGCCACGTGGGTGGAGATATTCATCGCCGCCACCGTGCGCCCCGACCAGTCTCTGATCGGGGCGGCGATGGAACGAAGTCCCACCTCGAGCTCCTGATCGTTCATGGCCCATCCCCGCTTGCGCACTTTTACCAACTCCGCCAGAATGTCGTTCTCGCTGGTGAGGGAGAACTTCGTGTGTTTGATAAGCGGCGCATCCTTCAAGTGCTGTCGTTGCTCCTCCACGGGCATCGAAGCCAAAAGGACTCGCCCCATCGAGGTGCAGTACGCCGGCATGCGGTTGCCGACGCTGATGGAGACGGTCATGATGCGCGACGTCGCCACTCGACAGACGTAGACGACGTCGCCTTCGTCGAGGACCGAGACCGACACCGACTCCTTGACGACGCTGCTCAGTTCTTCGATGAAGGGCTCGACGATCCTTCGAAACGGCAACGACGAGAGATACGAGTAACCAATGTCGAGGATATGGGGCTTCAAATAAAAGTTGCGACCCTCGACGCCGACGTAGTTCAGTTGTTCGAGCGTGAAGAGCAGCCGACGGCACGCGGCTCGGCTGTAGCCCGTGCGTCGGGCGACCTCGCTGAGCGTTTGGTGGGGGGCGTCTTCGTCGAAGGATCGAATGACGACGAGTCCGCGTTCGAGTGATTGGACAAAGTCGCGATGTTTTTCTTCCATTGGCTACCTCAATTCTTAGAGACGACCCTAATGAACAACTGTGCGCATCACGAACAATTCGATTGTGCCTGAGAAAGCCAGATGAAGTGAGGTCCGATTTCGGCTAAGTGACTTGACGCGGGGACCGGGACCTGACAGCCTGTGTACGCAGAGCACACTTCGGTGCGCTATGCGAACTTCTATATCTATGGAAACCGGGGGGAGTATGGATATGCAACAGGACAAAACCGAATTGGAAGGTTCGCAGTCCGATCAAGAAACGCGAGGGGTACTCGACAGTGGTCTGTCGCGCCGATCCGTGCTCATGGGCGGCCTCGCCGCGGTATCAATTCCGCTCACGCACTCGTTCTCCCTAAAGCGAGAAGAAGAGATGAAGAAAGTCGGACGGACGATCAAGTTCGGCTACGTGTCGCCCGAGACTGGACCGCTCGCGGCGTTCGGTGCCGCGGACGCCTTCGTCATCGGTAACCTCAAGACGCTCCTCGGCAAAGGAGTAATCATCAACGGGGTTCGCCACCCCATTGAAGTCATCGTCAAGGACAGTCAGTCGACGGATGCGACCGCCGCTTCAGTGGCCGATGACTTGATCAAGAGCGACAAGATCGACGTCATGCTCGTTTCTTCGACGCCGGACACGACGAACCCCGTGGCCGACGCCTGTGAGACGAACCGAATTCCCTGCATCAGCACCGTCGCGCCGTGGCAGTCATGGTTCTTCGGTCGCGGCGCGATGCCCAAGACCGTCTACAAGTACACCTACCACTTCTTCTGGGGCTTGGAAGACATCGAGGCCGTCTACTCCGACATCTGGGCCGCTGTTCCGACGAACAAGAGTATCGGTGGTCTCTGGCCGAACGACAGTGACGGTCAGGCCTTCGCCGCGGAGGCGACGGGCTTCCCGGCCTTCATCAAAACGTTGAACGGCTACTCGGTGACGCCCAGTGGCCTGTACCCCGACCTCACGACCGACTTCACCTCACAGATTTCGCTCTTCAAGTCGAACAACTGTCAGATTCTCACCGGCGTACCGATCCCCCCGGACTTCACCACCTTCTATCAGCAGGCCGCCCAGCAGGGCTATCAGCCGAAGGTGGCGACCATCGCCAAGGCCATGTTGTTCCCGAGCGCCGCGCAGGCGTTGGGCTCGNNAAGTCCGGCGTGGTCGGCAGTCCTTCCGCGTTCGTCAAGGCGCTCTCCACCTTGGAGCTCGACACGATCGTGGGCCCGCTCAACTGGGCTAAGGGTCCCGTGCCGAATGTCACGAAGACGCCCCTGGTCGGCGGTCA
>PKZN01000134.1 GCA_003133075.1 Acidimicrobiaceae bacterium
CCGTCGGACGCGGGAATGGTCCCGTCGCGACGTTGCAGACAGCGCACGCTGACGGCCTGCTCGTTCAAGGCCGCCTCGCCCGCCCCGGCGACCACGTCCCAGTCGAGGCGTGCGAAGCCGTCCTTCGCCGCCTCTAGGGCCTCGGGAATCGTCGCGACATCGCTCGTGCGCTCGTCGCGGTGCGCGAGGGCGCGCGCGAAAAGGTCGCGCTGGATGACGTCCAGTAGAGCCGGGACCTCCGCCGCGAGAGCGCCGAGTGCGTGGGACGAACTCTCCTTGGTGTCGCGACGCACCATGGTGACGAGCCCCTGGGCCAGGTCGCGCGGACCGACCTCGACGCGCAGCGGCACGCCCTTGATCTCCCAGTCGGTCACCCGACGGCCAAAACTCCCTCGACCCCGGTCGACCTCGACGCGCACGCCCGCCGCCAACAACTCCGCGACCAGCGCGTCGGCGGCGTCACGCACGTCTGGTTCGTCGCGCACCGGCACGACGACCACTTGAACCGGAGCGAGCCGAGGCGGTACGAGCAAGCCGTCGTCGTCGCCGTGCATCATGATTAGTCCACCCACCAGTCGCGTCGACGCGCCCCAGGACGTGGTGTAACAGAGCTCGGCCTGTCCCGCCTCGCTCTGGTAGTAGATGTCAAACGCGCGCGCGAAGTTCTGACCGAGTTCGTGGGTCGTGGCCATCTGTAGCGCCTTACCGTCGCGCATCACACCTTCGGCGGTGAGTGAGTTGACGGCCCCCGGGAAGCGTTCGCTCGCGGGCTTGATGCCGAGGTACGTCGGTGCGGCGAGGACGTTGATCAAGAAGTCGTTATAGACCTCGAGGTGGATGCGTTGTGCGTAGGCGGTCGCATCTTCAAAGGTGGCGTGCGCGGTGTGTCCCTCCTGCCAGAGGAACTCCGAACTTCGAAGGAACAGGCGCGGACGCAGTTCCCAGCGCACGACNNATGAACTCACCGATCACCGTCTCCGAGGTCGGTCGCACGACAATGGGCTCGCTCAACGCCTCGCCACCGGCGTGGGTCACCACCGCGAGTTCGGGACTGAACCCTTCGACGTGTTGCGCCTCCTTCGCGAGGTAACTCTCGGGGATGAACAGGGGGAAGTAGGCGTTCTTCGCGCCGGTCTTCTTGATGCGCGCGTCCATCTCGGCGACCATGTTCTCCCACAGCGCGTAGCCGTAGGGGCGGATCACCATCGTCCCGCGCACCGGACCGTTCTCGGCCATCTCGGCCTTCGCGACGACGTCTTGGTACCAGCGGGGAAAGTCCTCAGCCTGCGAGGTCAGGACGCTCTGGTTGGCCACGGTGCTCCTTTAGAAGATGTCAAAGACTACCGGTGGGGCTACTCGGTGACGTGACGACGAATCTTCTCGATGCGCTCTTGGGCGTGGTTGGCGTCGTCGCCGCGATCGCCGAGCAACTCGGCGCGGTCGGCGGCGGCTTCCGCTTCGGCACTGCGGTCACGCGCCTCTAAACGGGCTTCGATCCCCTCGGCGATGATCTTCTTCGCCTCGTCCACCAGCGCGTCGACCATCTCGTCTTCGCGCACCACGCGCACGATCTGTCCCTGGATGAAGAGGTGACCGCGGTGCTTGCCCGCGGCGATGCCGAGGTCGGCGTGGCGCGCTTCGCCGGGTCCATTCACCACGCAACCCATCACCGCCACCTGCAGGGGGACGTCGAGTGCGTTGAGCGCCTCTTGGGCCTCATTCGCGACTTTGATGACGTCGACTTCGGCGCGACCACAGCTCGGGCACGCGATGAGGTCNNCCTTCGGCGAGCAGTGTCGCGATGCCCGCGGTGCCCTTGATGAGACCACCGGGTAACGGTCCGGCCTCGGTGACCCCGAGGTGCAAGGGGTGATCGAACGTGGCTGACGCCAGACGGTACGCCGCGATCATCGTGGCGACCGACGACGCCTTGACCGAGATCTTCACGTCGGAGAAACCGACTTCGTCGAAGTAGGCCAGTTCGATGCGCGCGGACTCGACCAACGCCTCCGGCGTCGCTCCCCCGAAGCGCTTGTAGATGTCGGGGTGCAGCGATCCGGCGTTCACGCCGATGCGAATCGGCACGCCGCGGTCACGCGCTTCGGCGGCGACGAGTTTGATCTCCTCGGGCTTACGAAGGTTGCCGGGATTGAGTCGAAGTCCCTGCACGCCCGCCTCGAGCGCGGCGAGGGCCATCTCGACGTGGAAGTGGATGTCCGCGACGATCGGCACGGGCGAACGCGGCACGATCTGGGCGAGGCCTTCGGCGGCACCTTGATCGTTACAGGTGCAACGAACGATGTCGGCGCCGTTGGCCGCGAGGGCGTAAATCTGCGCGAGCGTGCCTTCGACGTCGGCGGTCTTGGTGGTGGTCATCGACTGGACCGAAACGGGCGCGTCCCCACCCACCTTCACCGATCCGACGGCGATCTGGCGCGTCAGACGACGCGGGGCAAGGGGGCTGGCGGCTACATCCACCCCCCCATTCTGCCGCGCGCAACGACGCCGCGAAGCGGCGAGGAGCGTTTGGCCTAATTACGGCAGTGNNACTTACTACGTTGCGTAGGTGGCGTAAACCACCACGGAGACGACCTTGGGTATCGAAGCGGTGTCGAAGTCGCCACTGCCGTAGTTGACGGACCCCGGCGCGTCCACGGACACTTGTCCAACCGTGATGGAAATCGGCTTCCCCAACTTGACCTGTTTTCCTAACGCGGCTTGGGCACGCTGTCGAGCGTTTGCGGCCGCCTCCGCGGTGAGCGTGGGTCGAAGCTTCTTCAATCCATTGAAGGTGTACTGCGGTTGTTGGGCGATGAACGGGACGTTCTTGGCGAGGAGGAGATTACTGACGCCCAGAACACGCTGCATCGCGCTGAGGCGAGAGGACTGCACGGTGACCGTCTCGCTCATCGTGAAACTCGTCACCTGTCCACTCTCTTGCGTATTTGGTTGCACGTTGGCGGTGCCGAAGGAGACTTCGTCGTTGAGAGCTCCGGCGGCGATCAACGCGTTGCGAATCTCGCCGGCCCACCCATTCAACTGTGCCAGTGCCGCCGAGGTGGTCGCCTGCGTACTGGCCACGCTCGCCATCCATTGGAACGTGTTGGACGTGACGGCCTTTTCCGCAGAACCGGTGATCGTGATCTGATTGTTCTGCGATTGATTACGGTTTCTGATCCCCGACGCCACCGAGAGCGAACCGATGATGAAGGCAACCGAGAGGACGATCAGGCCAATGAGCTGCTCGTGTGAGCGAATCGAGCGTTTCTTGCGGGACACCGGATCGTGGCCCTCAACCTTGGCGCCGA
>PKZN01000129.1 GCA_003133075.1 Acidimicrobiaceae bacterium
TCGTCGAACGATCCCCCGTCACCCGTACGCAGCCAACCTCCTTCGAGCATGACCGACGCCGTCATCTCGGGCTTGCGCCAGTAGCCCTGCATGATGCGGGCTCCTCGAGTGAGGACTTCACCCCTGGTACCGACCGGCACGTCTTCCAACGTGAGTGGATCCACGACCCGGACCTCCGTACCGAGCATCGCCTTTCCCGCCGAGGTGAGACGACGCGCGAAGGCCGCGTCGACGAGGTGATCCTTCGCGGTGAGCATTGTGAAGCCACCCGTCGACTCGGTCAACCCGTAGGACTGGAGGAACTTACAACCAAAGACCTCCGTCGCCTCCTTCAGCACCGGAAGCGGTATGGGTGACGCACCGTAGACGATGTATCGAAGAGCCGAGAAGTCCTCATCGGCGACGCCGTCGAGTGCCAAGAGCCGTTGGAGCACCGTGGGGACGACGGCGGCGTGCGAGACCCGACGGTCGACGAGCAGTCGCAGCACCGCCGGCGGATCGACGGCCGTCTCCAAGAGGAGCCGCCCGCCATTGAGGTTCGCCGCGAGCGCCAGACCGAGCCCGGCGATGTGGAAGAAGGGGATCGGCGCCGCACAGACCGAGTCTTCGTGAAGTTCGATGTCCTGGTTGAGCGAGTACAGCGCGCAACCGAAGTTCTTCCCGCTCAACATGATCCCCTTGGGAAGACCCGATGTGCCCGACGTGTAGAGGATGAGCGCGGTGTCCTCGGTGTCGACGGGGACCTGCGGGTCCGTGGCGGAGAATTCGGCTCGCCAGCGTTCGTAGCTCCCCTCACCGTCACCTTCGACTACTAAGCGCAGCGTGGCTGTGGTGGGCAGCGCGACACCCTCGAGGAGCGCCAAGGCATCTCGATCGACCACCACCACGCGGGGTTCGCAGTCGTTGAGGAGTTGGTCGATCTCGCGGGGAGCAAGTCGATTATTGATCGCCGTGGCGATCGCCCCAGCCTTCGCGGCGCCGTAGAACACCTCGAGGAAGGAGGGCCCGTTGGCTCCGATGTAGGCAACCCGGTCGCCCGCGACGACGCCGTGGTCGACGAGTCCCGTCGCGACTTGATTCGAACGATCATCAAGTTCGCGAAACGTCGTCAAACGCCCCGGCTCTTGAATGGCGATGGCCTCAGGGGTAGATCGGGCTCTGCGGCGAATGATGTCCGCGATCGTGCGCACCGGTGTCCCGTCGGCGTGCAGCGCCCAATACTCCGTCGTTGCTACTGCGCTCATCGAGCACCTCCCCCGGCCCCGCTGCTCTAATCGATCGAATACTACAATAAACGGAGAGTCTATTTACCTAGCCGGAGAGGTGATCGTCACGTCGTAACGGTTCCCGCCCTTCGTGGAAAACGCCGACCGGTTCAGCGCGAACGAAGACAACGGGGTATTCTCGCACTACAACTAAGAGAGCAAGTACCACCACCACAAAGGAGTGTCGTGTCAGACGCCGGATTTCTGGAAACGTGTCGGCCACCACGAGCGACGACTTCGCGGCGTGGTGCCGGTGCCGAGACCTCGCCAAAGGAGGGGCGCTCGTGAGTCGACCGGACCTCGCTGGACGAGTCGCGATCGTCTCGGGCGGTGGTAAGGGCTTGGGGCGCAGTTTCTCGCTCGACTTGGCGGCCCACGGCGCGAAGGTGGTCGTCAACAATCGCAACCGCGTGGTCGATGACGAAGGTCGAGGGCCCGCGGACCACGTCGTCAGTGAAATCAGAGACGCCGGCGGCGACGCAATCGCCGACTACCACGACGTCGCCGACCCTTCCAGTGGTGCAGCGTTAGTCCAAGCCGCTATCGACCAGTGGGGACGTGTGGACATCTGCGTCGTGAACGCCGGTATCGGCACCGGCGGGATGTTTCATAAGGAAACGGACGAGGAGTTCGAAGCGCTGCTCGCCATCAACCTTCTCGGCGCCGCGCGACTCGCCCGGGCAGCGATGATCGTGATGAGGCCCGCGGGCTACGGACGCATCGTGCTCGTCGCCTCGACCGGAGGTCTCTACGGTGACGTCGGTCTGTCGGCGTACGCGGCGAGCAAAGGGGGGATGATCGCGCTCGGTCGCTCACTGGCCGCCGAAGGAGAGCGTCGTGGCGTACTCACCAATCTCCTACTCCCCTACGCCACGACCCAGATGACCGAAGTCGGCATGGCTGACGAATTCGCCAGTGCCGCAACGGCCGAACGGGTCGCCCCGGTGCTGACCGCGCTGGTCGATCAGAACTGCACGTTGAACGGACAGCTACTCGTCACCGGAGCGGGACGGCTCCGCAGCGCGTCGGTCGTTGAGTGGGGGTCGGTCCTGCTGCCCGACGATCTCGGTCCGCACGAACTCGAAGAACTGGTTCACCAATCGAAGACGGCTCCTCCGACGGAGCTCAACGGGGCGCTCGAGGCGTTCTTCAATTTCATGGGTGAGCAACCGCTGTGAGTTGGGGACCCCTCGTCGTCAACCTCGTGGTCACACTCGGCGTCGTGGCCGCTCTGATGCTGGGCACCTTCGCCTACGCCATGCGCACTGGGGTGCAGGCGATCATGGACACGATGTGGTCCTTTGGATTCGTCGTCATCGCGGGGGTCACGTTCGCCCTCTCCCAGGGCCACGGCAACCCCACGATTCGCGTGGTCGTCGTGGCGATCACCGCCATCTGGGGGCTACGCCTCAGCGTCCACATCTTCGTGCGCAACCGCGGCAAGGGTGAGGACCCCCGCTACGCGTCACTGCTTCGTCGAAATACCGGCAGCGTCACGAAGTTCGTACTTCGCTACATCTACTTCGCGCAAGGTCGCATGATGTGGATCGTCTCGATTCCGGTGCAGTTCGCCATGTACGAACGCCACCCCGTCGGCGCGCTCATCTGGATCGGCGTCGTGGTGTGGGTGATTGGCTTCGGCTTCGAGACCATCGGCGATTGGCAGCTGCGGCGATTCAAGGCGGACCCCGCCCACGTCGGAAAAATCATGGATCGCGGTCTCTGGCGCTACACCCGACACCCCAACTACTTTGGCGACTCCGTCGTGTGGGTCGGCCTCTTCCTGGTCGCCTGTTCACACTGGGTGGGGATCGTCACCGTCTTTTCACCGATCATCATGGCGAATCTGTTGGTGAACCACACGGGCAAGGCGCTACTCGAGAAGCACATGGGCCGGTCGAAGGGCGCTGACTACGCGGCCTACGTGTCACGGACCAGCGGCTTCTTCCCCCTTCCGCCGAGGGCCTGACCGCGTTCGACCGGTCGGCCANNGACGTGGTCGTCAATTAGACGAACCGGATTTCCGTGTTGCACAGTTCGACGGAGTCTCCCGCTCTCGCCCGGTCGGACGTGCGCATGTCGACCGCCACGAGGCCTCGTCGGTCGTCGAGTCCGACGAATCGAATTGGGCGACCGCTGAAGTTGAGGACTGCCCCGTTCTCCACCAGCTCGGGTTCGGGTAGCCCGATGATGGTGGCCCACGTCGTCGCCATCGCCGCCGGGTCCTCCACGGCGATCTCCACGCCGACGATGTCGTCAACGAAGACGCCGCGCTCCGACTGAGCGACCTTGGCGCCCTCTAAGTCGTCCCAGAACCATTCGTCACGCGGGATGAAGGAGTCGAGTTCGAGCAGGACACCGACGTCGAGAGGGTGTAGCTGGACAATCTCGTGCCCGAGGGCCTCCGCCTCAATGGCGACTCGCACGCCGAGTTGCGCGCAGCGTTCACGAACGCCATCGAGATTCGGCACCTGGGTCGACAGGCACCACCCCGACGTGCCGCCAACCTTGCGGAGCCACTTGGCTACCTGGTGATCTTCGGTCATCGGGCCACAGACTTCCAGATAGGTATCTGGTCCCACCGGAAACGTGGCGTCGGCGAGTCCGATGGTGGCCAGTTCGGGGTCGTCGAAGGAGGGTCCCAACTGCAGGGTCTTTCTCACCAGCTCGCTGTCCCCGGCGTGGTCGAGCGTCGCCAGCACGACCTGTCGCAACTGCGCCCACCGTGGTTCTTCGTTCATCTCCATATCTCCTCCTCGTTGTTGCCTAGATTCCTCATTGCACGTCCTGCTCGACTTCCATTCACGAATTCCCGGCGCGAGATCAGCCCACCGATCGATCGCGTTCCGCCCAGTACGGACGGCGCAGCTCGCGCCGCAGCACCTTGCCCGAAGGGTTGCGCGGCAGTAACTCGACGAACTCGACGCTCGTCGGGCACTTGTAGTGCGCGAGACTGTCGCGGCAAAATTCAATCAACTCCGGCGCCGTCACCGTGGCCTCTGGCCGACGAACGACGAAGGCCATCGGCGTCTCGCCCCACCGCTCAGAAGGGACCCCGACCACGGCCGCCTCCAGCACGCCGGGGTGGCCCATCAATACGACCTCGATCTCCGCGGGCGGGATGTTCTCGCCGCCCGAGACGATGATGTCCTTGATTCGATCGACGATGTAGACGTAGCCCTGCGCGTCCATTCGCCCGGCGTCACCGGTGCGAAGCCATCCACCCTCTAAGAAGAGCGCCGCGGTCTCTTCGGGTCGACGCCAATAGCCCGGCGTCACCTGCCGCCCCCGAATCACTATTTCGCCAACTTCGTCAGTCGCCACCGACTGGCCGGTCTCGACGTCAACGATGCCCACCTCGACGTCCGTCGCGGCCGTACCCGCACTCTTCAGTTTGGACGAGTCAGCGCCGACGTGATCCGCCGGACGAAGGAGGGTTCCGATGCCGACCGTCTCGGTGAGACCGTAGGACTGCGTGAACTCCGCGTCGAAGAGTTTGACGGCTCGCGCGAGGAGCACGGGATCGATGGGAGAAGATCCGTAGACCACCGTGCGCAGGTCGGAGAAGTCCGCGTCCCAGGCTTCGGGCATCTCGACCATGATCCGAATGATCGCCGGTACTAACGCCGCGTGAGTCGTTCGTTCCTTGATCATGAGCGACAACAACGTTCCGGGTAACGGTTCGCGCACCTGGACGATACGCCCTCCCGCGTTCATGGCGATGAGCGACCAGCCCGAGGCGGCGATGTGATAGTACGGCGGCGACACGAGGCTGGAGGAGGACTCGTCGGGAGTGAATTCGTCCGCGAAGTTCGCCACGCCGAAGAGCAGGTTGTCCGCGGTAATCCGAATGCCCTTTGGGGGACCGGTGGTACCCGAGGAGTACATGAGCACGGCGAGTTCAGAGCCGGTCGCACGGCCGCCCGGGTCAGGAGTGTCCTGTGCGCCCAGAACGTCTTCGTAGCTGAACTCATTGGGCACCGTCGGCACGACACGATCGCCGACGACCAACGTGGCGATCGGTTCCGGTCGCCACGTTGGTTCTAACCCCGCGAGCACTGAGTCGGCGATCACGACGGCTGTGGGCTCCGCGTCGCGAAGGATGGTGGCGATTTCTGCCGCGGACAAGCGAAAGTTGAGGGGCGTGATGACCGCGCCGATCTTCGCGGCGGCGAACGCGGTCTCCCAGAACTCCGTGGCGTTGCGGTCGAGGTAGGCGACGCGGTCGCCTTTGTGGACGCCCAGTTCACGCAGGGCATTCGCCAGTTGATTCGAGCGAGCGTCGAGCTCCCCGTAGGTGATCGAGCGGCCTTCGCCGCTTATCGCCACGCTCGAGGGACGCTGTTGAGCCTGGGATCGCAGGATGTGGGCAACCGAGTCGATCATCGCGTCGTCTCCCCGACGTGACTTCTCGCCACGAACCGCTGCACGGACATGTCCCTTACCGGCCCGTGGACTGGACGTCGATATCGAGCGTCTTGGCCATCTGTCGCTCGAAGCGGGCTGGATCCCTGAAGTACCGTGCCCGCGCCTCGACGGCCATGAGGTCGGTGTCGCACACGGTCTCGCCCTTGTTGAGTGCGTCGAGACTGGCGCGCGCGATGTCGATGGGCGACTCCTTTCGCCCTTCGACGTGTGACGCCATACGGGTGTCTACCGAACCCACGATCAAGGCAACGACGTCGGTACCTTGCCCCTTCAACTCCGCACGCGTGATCGTGCTGAGCGTCAGCGCGGCCGACTTTGACGGTGAGTAGCCGCCCATAAAGGGAGCCGCGAAGGCGCCGGCCACCGAGAGAACATTGAGAATCGCGCCACCACCGTTGGCGCCGAGGGTGGCCGCGAACGCGCGGGTCATGTTCAACACACCGAAGTAGTTGACCTCCATCTCTTGACGCGCGGCGTGGGGGTCATCGGTGAGTACCAGTCGGCGATTCGCGAAATAGCCGGCGTTGTTGACCAACAGGTTCACGTCACTGCACTGAGCACTGGCCCGCTGCACGCTGTCGAGGTCGGTCACGTCGAGTTCGATGACCTCCACCGCCACACCGTCGAATTCGTCGGCGACCGTGCTCGGATCGCGAACGCCGGCGTAGACCTTTTTCGCCCCGCGGGCCAGGAGCTCCTGGACGAATCCGAGCCCGATGCCGCGATTCGCTCCGGTAACCAGCGCGACCGCACCTTCGGCCCTGTTCACACGCGCCATAGCCTCATCCCCCCACTACCTAACTGCGACGTTCTTCATCTGACGAACCCACACGTGGTGACGCCGCAAAAACTTTATACTACAGTTAGCAGAGAGACTCAAGTGCTATCACGCTTCCCCGGAGGTTGGCGCTTCGATTCCGTGGCCCCCGTGGCATTCACGCGTGCTGCGCCGTCGTGGAACGTGGATCATCGCTCAGGCGTGCGCACGAGCGCGACGCGAAACCACCGGTTCCTCGCAGGAATGTGCGGTGCCTCCTTCGAGGGTGCGGCGCGCTGCTTGCAGGGAGAAGCCGTCTGGCCTCATGAGATCTTCAGCTCGGAAGTGGCCTTTGGAGCCCACGCGCTCGAGTGGGAGGACCCCAACAACGAACGAACTTACGACGTTGATGGGCGACACGACCCCACGCGGGGCGCGAAGAGTGATGCGCGAGTGTTCCAAAACTACGGCCCGAGAATCAATGGCGAAAGTGCTTAAGGCGACCTTG
>PKZN01000115.1:0-20755 GCA_003133075.1 Acidimicrobiaceae bacterium
ATCATGGCCATGCCCTGGCCCCCGCCGACGCACATCGTCTCGAGACCAAATCGCTTGCCGGAGTCTTCGAGCGAGTTGATCAGCGTCGTCATGATGCGCGCACCGGTCATGCCGAAAGGGTGTCCGAGGGCGATGGCCCCACCGCGGATGTTGAGCTTGTCCATCGAGACACCCAAGTGCTTCGCGCTCGGCAGCACTTGCGCGGCGAAGGCCTCGTTGATCTCGACGAGGTCGATCTCGTCGATTGTCAAGTTCGCGCGTCGCAACGCCTGGCGTGACGCCTCGATGGGACCGAGCCCCATGATCTCGGGATTGAGACCGCTCACGCCGGACGACACAATGCGCGCCAGGGGCGTGATGCCGAGTTCTTTCGCCTTGGTGGCGCTCATGACGATCACGCCCGCGGCGCCGTCGTTCAAGGGACACGCGTTACCGGCCGTCACGGTGCCTCCTTCGCGAAAGACCGGCTTGAGTGACGAGAGCTTCTCCAAGGTGGTCCCGGCACGCGGGCCGTCGTCTTTGGTCATGACCGTGCCGTCGGGCAGGGTCACCGGGGTGATCTCGCGCTCGAAAAATCCGTTTTCCTGGTGCATGACGGCAAGCTCTTGCGAACGAACGGCGAACTCGTCCATCTCGAGACGCGAGACCTTCTCGAACTCCGCGACGTTCTCGGCGGTCTGTCCCATGGCGATGTAGACGTCGGGCAGACCCGACGGCGGGGTCCAGGGATCAGTGACCTTTTCCGAACGCTGCTGGGTGCGCTCCATCGCCGCGGCGAAGCGCGGGTTCGTGGCCGAGCCGAGATCGGAGGCACCGCTACCGAAGCGCGACACCGTTTCGACACCGGCGGCGATAAATATGTCACCTTCGCCAGCGCGGATCGCGTGGGCGGCCATGCGGATGGTCTGCAGTGAGGAGGAGCAGTAACGGTTGACCGTGACGCCGGGCACGTCGTCGAGTCCCGCGAGCACGGCGGCGACGCGGGCGATGTTAAAGCCCGACTCACCGGCCGGTTGGCCGCACCCGACGAGCAGGTCTTCGACGCTGTGGGGATCGAGCTCGGGCACCTTTTCGAGCAGGGTCGTGACGATAAGCGCGGTGAGGTCGTCGGGGCGCATGTCGACGAGCGAACCTTTGAACGCGCGACCAATGGGTGTGCGCGCGGTGGCGACGATGACGGCTTCGGGCATGGGTTCCTCCAAATGTGACTGCAAAGTATCGCTGGCGAGCCTAGTGAATCGCTCGAAGGGGTCGAACTAGCTGCCCTCTAAGGGACCGGCGTTGGTAAAGCCTTGACGCACACCCTGGCCCGCGCGCTTGGCGAGCTGTTCGGGTTCGAAGAGCATCCAGTAGGCGTTGCGAGCGTGGCTGCGCGAACGATTCAAGAACACCGATGCCAACACCATCGGGTCCTCGGACTCGTCCTCGTGTACGAAGACCTCCAAGATCGGCGTCGAGGTCATCAGTTGCGCCTGCATGATGCCCTGGGAGGCCTCGTGGGCGCACTGCTTGTCGATGGGCTCCTTGCCGGGCATGCCGAGCACCACCACGATCGAGGCGCCGTCCTTTTCGATCATCCGCTTGGCGGCGACCGCTAAGTCCTTGAATCCGGGAACCGTCTGAGACAGCACGACGAATTTCTTGCCGAACCCGGGGCAGTCCGCCAGTTCGGCGCGCGCCGCCGCGCCCATGTCGAACCTCGCAAACATCGTGTCGACGACGCCAATCTTCAGCGGCTTTGTTTTCTTTTTCTTGGCCACGGGTCTCCGATCTCGGAACATTCTAGGTGGCGCGAACGCGCGGCTCACGAGAGGAAAATCGCGATGCCGTAGTGTGGAAAGGGACAGAAGGGTGGCCCATGGCCTGGGATTTTTCAACCGATCCGGCGTTTGAAGAACAGCTCGTATGGATGCGGGGCTTCGTACGCGAAGAGATCATGCCCATCGAGACCCTCGATCTCTCCCACGAGCAGGTCCTCGCCTTCATCAAGCCGCTCCAAGACCAGGTCAAGGCCAAGGGACTCTGGGCCGCGCACTTGCCGGCCGAACTCGGCGGTATGGGCTTCGGTCAAGTGCAGCTCGGGCTCATGCACGAGATACTCGGCCAGACGATGTACGGACCGGTCGTCTTTGGCAACAACGCGCCCGACAGTGGCAACGCCGAACTACTGGCCGCAGGCATGGAGATGACTGGTCGAGAGGACATCCGCGAGCGCTGGCTGGACCCGCTGCTCAGCGGATCGATTCGCTCGGGCTTCTCGATGACCGAGCCCGACACCGCCGGCAGCGACCCGCGACTCTTAAAGACCCGCGCCACCAAGGACGGCGACGAGTGGGTGATCAACGGACGCAAGTGGTACACGACCAACGGATCGGTCGCCGACATCTTGATCGTGATGGCGGTGTCGAATCCGGACGTCCACCCCTATCAGGGGTCCTCGATGTTCGTGGTGCCCGTCGACACCCCCGGGGTCACCATCGTGCGCGACGTCGGAGCCATGGACCACCCCGACGTCGTCTACGGCCAGTTCGGCAACCACGCGGAGATCCTCTACGAGGACGTGCACGTCCCGGCCGACCACTTGATAGGTCCCGAAGGATTAGGCTTCCTCCTCGCCCAGACGCGTTTGGGCCCGGGCCGAATCCACCACTGCATGCGCTGGCTCGGGCAGTCCCAGCGGGCCTTTGACATGATGTGCGAGCGGGCGCTCAGTCGCTACACGCACGGTTCATTGCTGGCTGAGAAGCAGACCGTTCAGAACTGGATCGCCGACTCCAAGGCCGAGATGCACGCCGCGCGCCTGATGACGCTGCACGCCGCGTGGAAGATGGACCAGGTCGGGGCGTCCGCGTCGCGTGACGAGATCGCCATGATCAAGTACTACGGCGCGAGCGTGCTCTATAACGTCATCGACCGCGCCATCCAGACCTACGGATCCCTCGGGTACTCCTCGGACATGCCCCTGGAGTCGATGTACCGCGCGGCGCGAGCGGCGCGCATCTACGACGGTCCCGACGAGGTCCATAAGCAGACCGTGGCCCGTCACGCGTTGAAGAACTACCAGCCCTCGGAGATCCCCACCGACCACATCCCCACGCGCGCGGCCGCCGCGCGGGCCAAGTTCGCCGACGTCTTGGAGTTCGTCGAGGCCTCGACGGCCTAACGCGGGGCCAGCCCTTCGACGGCCTCGTTGAGGTCGATCCCGAAGGGCACGATGGCGATCGTCGGGATCTCGACACCCGCGTCGATGTAGCGCTGGACGTGTTCGCGGCACGCGTCGTAGGAACCGTGGATGACCAGTTCGTCGACCACCGAGTCGGGGATCACGTCGTTGGCCCCTTTGCGGTCACCCGCCGCCCACGCGCCCCACATCGGCGTGAGCGCGTCGCCGCGACCGAGCCAGCGGTGGAATTCGGCGTAGGTCGGGACCGTCAAGTACGACGAGATCATCCGTCGCGCGATGAAGCGCGCCGTCGCCGCGTCCTCGGTCGGGATGACGAAGAGGCGCGCCGCGATGGTCTTGCCGTCACCGACCTCGGCACGACACTTCTCGACGTCCGTCGCGGCGAGCCAGTTGAGGATTGCGCCGTCGGCTTCGCGCCCGGCGAGTCGCAACATGCCCGGGCGCAGCGCGCCGAGCAGGATCGGCGGACGCTCCAGTACCGGGCGAGAGAGTTTGAAGCCGTGCACCTCGAAGGTCTCAAAGACCTCGTCGATCTTCTCGCCGTCGAGCGCGCGCTTGACGAATCGCAGCACGTCGCGCGTTTTGGCGTAGGGCTTCTCGAAGGGAATGCCGTTCCAGCGCTCGACCACGGGTTGGCTGGACGAACCGAGCCCCATGGTGAAGCGACCACCAGCGACCTCGGCGACCGAGGCGATGGACATCGCGAGCAGTCCCGGTCCCCGGGTGAACGTGGGTGTCACGGCGACACCGAGATTGAGACGCGGCTCGGTGATCGCCGCCACGACGAGGGGAGTGAAGCCGTCGGCACCGTCGACCTCGGCCGACCAGACGTCGCTGTAGCCGAGGTCCGCGAAGCGGTGGAACCACTCGATGTGCTCGAGCAGCGAGACACCCTCGAAGGGGATGGTGATGCCGTAGCGCTGGGTCACGAGAGGAAGTCGCCAGAGCGTGCGGCGGGCACTTCGTGTCCGCGGCGCTCGAGGTCGTGCGTCCAGCGCTGGATGAGGGTTTCGAGCACGGCGACGCGCGCGTAGTGCTTGCTCTCGGCCGGGATGAGGTTCCATCGCGCGTGCTTCTTGTCGGTGGATTGGACCGCAAAATTCAGCGCCTTCATGTAGTCATCACGTTTCTCGCGATTGCGCCAGTCGTCCGGTGTGAGCTTCCAGTGCTTCAAGGGGTCATTCGCTCGTTCGTTAAAGCGCTTGAGCTGCTCCTCTTCGGAGATGAAGAGCCAGAACTTCACGACGGTCGTGTTGTTGTTGGTGAGCATCCGTTCGAACTGGACAATTTCGGTCGCGGAGAGCTCCACGGTGTCCTTGTCGATCAACTTCTCCACACGCTCGACGAGCAGCCGCCCGTACCAGGAGCGGTCAAAGACCGTCATCTCGCCCTCGCCGGGGATTACTGACTGGAACCGCCAGAGAAAATGGTGACGCAGCTCTTCGTCGCTCGGCGGTCCGACGGGCTTCACGCGCACGTGTCGAGGGTCGATGCTCGCGGTGAGGCGACGAATGGCGCCGCCCTTTCCGGCGGCGTCGAAACCCTCGAAGAGCACGACGAGCCCCGGGCCTACCTGATTGGGTTCAAGGAGACCCGCGGTGAACAGACGCAGTTGGGTGAGGCGGTGTTGGGCTTTGATGACGCGCGCGTCCGACTCTTCCTTGGACAGCGTCTTGGTGAGGTCGATCTCGTCGAGTTGGCTCATCGAACACCCGTCGTTGGCACGGTCATGGCGGCTCCTTTTTCTAGCCAACGTACTCCACGTGCGCGAACCCTTCGACAGCTCAACGGGTCGTGGGAGCGTACGTTGGACGAGTGTCGAAGAGGGAAGAAACTGGCCAACGAACGACCGCGTTGATCATCGCGCTCGCGCTCGCGCTCGTGTCGGGAGGGGTCGCCGTCGGCGGCGGTCGCGCCAGTGCGCAGTCGACCACCACTTTCACCACGACCACCACTATTTCGACTTCCACAACGACCACATCCACCACCGAGCCCGCGGCGTTGCCGTCGCCGACGGTGACGATCGCCGCCGTGGGTGACACGGAACTCGGAAACACGCCGACGTTACCGAGTGATCCAGGCGCGTACTTTCGACCCATCGAGCACGCGCTCGCCGCCCCGATTGTCTTTGGCAACTTAGAGGGCACCATGACCACGGCGACGACGTCCAAGTGCCACGCGCACGCGACCAACTGCCTTGCTTTGAAGGTTCCCCCGTCGTTCGCTCGCGACTACCGAGCGGCGGGCTTTACGGTCTTGAACGCGGCGAACAATCACAGCTTCGACTTCGGCGAAGCGGGCGCGCTCTCGACGACGGCCGCACTTCGCGCCGCGGGCATCGCCCAAGCGGGCCTGCCGGGGGAGATCGGTGTGGTGCGTGACGGATCCCTTCGCGTGGCGTTCGTGGACTTCGCACCGTACGCGAACACGAACGATCTCTTGAACTTCGCGGCGGCGCGACAGCTCATCATTCGAGCGAAGCGTGAGGCGAACGTCGTCGTGGTCTACATGCACGCCGGCGCCGAGGGGGCGAGCGCGGACCAGGTGACCAAACGAGAAGAGCACTACGTGGGGGAAGACCGTGGCAATCCCTTCGCCTTCGCCCACGCGGCGATCGATGAGGGTGCGGACCTGGTGATCGCGAGTGGCCCCCACGTGCTGCGTGGTCTCGAGTTCTACCGCGGCCGGCTCATCGACTACAGCTTGGGTGATTTCACGAACTACGACGACTTCGCACACGACGGCGTCCTCGGGCTCTCCTGTATCCTCCACGTGACCCTGGAGGCGAACGGGGCCGTCGCGTCGGCGCACTTCACGTCGGTCGTCCTACGAGGAGTGGGACAGGCCTTCGTCGACCCGAGTGACGCCGCGGCGCACTTCGTCAACTCGCTCTCGCGAGAGGACTTCGGCACGGCGGCGGCGATCATCGAGCCAAATGGTTCAATCGCTCGCGGCCGTTGAGCCACGCGAGCGTCGGCGACGACGAATCGTCACGAAGGGCACTCGCTCATTCACGATCGAGCCGATCAAGAACAGACTGCCGAGGAACGCCACCAGCAACGCGTAGCGCTCGTGCGGTGGGTAGAAGCGGTAGACGACCGTCGACGTGCCCTCGGGGAGGGCGACTTGCTGGTACACGCCGTCGACCGTTCTGATCGTGGCGGCCTGGCCGTTGACCGTCGCGGTCCAGCCCTTCATCGAGAGTTCGGTGCGCACGAGGTGCTCACCCGCCTTCGCGCAGGTCACGGTCGCCACGTCGTCGCCGGCGCTCTGCACGCTGCACGACGAGGAGGAGGTCGAGAAGAAGGGGCGGGTGTAGGGCATCTGGTAAATCGTCGCCAGCGTGTCGTGGTACACCTCGGTGACGCCGAGTTTGGTGAGTTCGGGGTTGATGATGATCGAGCTCGGCACCAGCAGGTACTTGACCGACGCGTCCTCGTAGGCCGTGAAGTGGTGGATGAGTTTGACTTCGAGTTCATCGATGCCGGTCATGCCGCCCTTGACGACGAACTGGTTGCCGGGATAGAGCCCCGGGTAGAGCTGGTCCTCGATGAAGTTCTTATACCTGCGCGGGAAGGGTAGATCGATCGCCGAGAGCGAGTTGATGCCGAACTCGGTGCCCCAGTTGGGATAGAGGACCGCGAAGTCGAGGAACCGCTCTTGATGGAGGTGTTTTTGTAAGAAGTGGATCGGCGCGTAGTCAATGGTGATCGCCTTGGGCGACTCGGCGGTGGGCACGAAGAAGTACAGCATCGCCTCGCCGACGATTACCGCCGAAATCAAAATCGGGGCCCATTTGTATTTGGTGAAGCGACCGAGCACCAGCAACAACACCAGCGCGATCCACGGCAACAAGTCGAGTCCGATGAAGATCACGC
Organism: Acidimicrobiaceae bacterium; assembly: GCA_003133075.1. Lineage (GTDB taxonomy): Bacteria > Actinomycetota > Acidimicrobiia > Acidimicrobiales > RAAP-2 > RAAP-2. Next base: position 7,063 of record PKZN01000115.1, read on the forward strand.
GGGCCTTGCCGGTGATGACGACGCCCCTGTTGTAGGACTCGGCCTCCCTGACACAGAGCAGCAGTACCACCACCATGAGAACGCCGGCGGTGGTGAAGAGACGCTTCGCCCGCGGACTCGCAGCGATGTCCGCGACGCCAAACGCCGCCAGGATCACTAGCGCCATCTCACACGACGGCATCACGTAGCGCGGGAACGACGACGTGTTGACGAGGGGGATCAGGTTCCAGATGACGCGCGCGTGCAGGAAGTCGAAGGCACCGGCCAGTCCGGCGAGGATCCAGGCGCCTAAGAAGATCCGCAAACTCCGCATCTTCGGGCCGGCTAGCCCGACGAGGGCCACGACGCAGATGCCGGCGCCGAAGTAGCCACCGATCTCGCCCCAGAACGAGTCGACGTTCTGCGATGAGAAGATCGTCCCGAACACGTACGGGTCGAAAATCCCCGAGATCGACTCACTGGGTAAGCGGATCATTCCGTCGATCGCGGAGGTGTGACTGCCGATAAAGGCAACCTTTAGAAAATCGTCGAAGGGCACGAGGGCGGGGAGGGCGAGGATCACGCCCATGACCCCGCCGAGGCCGAGACGACGCAGTACTCGGCTTCGGTGCGCACGCGGTAGGGCGAAGAACCGCACGATCACCCAGCCCACGCAGAACAGCCCGTCGGTGTAGGCGACTTCGGGGAACCCCGCATAGACCGACAGCGCCAGCGCGATCGCGGCCAAGTACCACCCGCGATTGGTCGAGCTCGACCCGCTGTCGAAGATCATTTCGATGCCGAGTAGCAACATCGGCAAGAACGCCACCGGGTTGAGGACCGCGTTGCCGAGCCAGGCGTAGGTCCCATTCAGTGCGAAGAGCATCCCCGCGACGGTCGCGAAGACCACCGGCACCGAGAGTCGACGGGCCAAGAAGTAGGTCGAGATTCCGGCAATCACCTCCAGGGTGATGTGGAACCACATGAGGCCCGAGGAGAGGGCGAAGAGCAACGTCAGGGGAAACAGTGCGGCGGACTGCATCTCGCCCGCCAGAGGCTGGCCGAGACCCTGGAAGTAGTTCCACCACGGAAAGTGACCGTGGAGGAGGTCTTCGGCGGCCTGATGGCCGAGGCTTTGTGTGATGAAGCCGACGTTCGGGTCGATCGCAGGGCGGCCACAGGTCACGCGACAAAGATGGTGTGAGACCCCCGCCGTCCAGGAGATCGGGTTGTCGTTCGCGAGGCGCAGCACGTACATCGCGTTGCCCATCAACACGATCAAAATGATCAGGGCGATCGGGGGGACCCAGGCGGGGAATCGTCGGTACAGCGCGTAGACACGTGCGCTGGTCGAATTCACCTCCTCAGGCTACAAGGGGCGCCTTCCCCGTCTGGGACTCAGGAGGGGGTGTTGTAGAAGTACATCTTCTCGCCGAGCAGCAGGAGTGACTCGGGGAAGTAGGGGTCGCGAAAGGTGCCAAAGATGTCCCAGCGTCGCATGAAGCGGTTGCGATCGTCGATGGGGTCGAGCTTCCCGCGCGAGGACCCCACGTGGTGCAGTAGCTCCACCTCGGGGGTGTAGACCACGTAGCGGTCCTCCATCTGCGAGCGAAGGCAGATGTCCACGTCGTTCATCACCACCTCGAGTTGTTCGTCCATCCCGCCAAGGAACTCCCAGAACTCGCGCTCCACCATCTGGACCGCCCCGGTCACGGCCGCGACGTCGCGCACCGCCGTGGAGTAGTGGTCGACGTGGGGGTAGTTCGAATCGGTGCGCAGGTGCTGGGGGTAGGGCGCAATAACGATGGCTTCGTGTTCGAAGCGGCCGTCGGGGTCCTTCAAACACGCGCCGACGATACCGACGTCGGGCAACGAGGCGAGCGCCACCATTCGCTCCAACCAGTCCGGCGTGACGAGCACGGTGTCGTTGTTCAAGGTCACCACGTACGCCGCACTCGAGTGGTTCACCCCGCGGTTGACGATCTTGGCGTAATTGAACGGCCCCGGACAGGGCACCACCTGATAGGTGGTCTGGGCGAAGAAGTCCAGCGACTCTTTCTTCACCGAGTCGTTATCCAAGATGATGACGTTGTAGTTGGGGTACGTCGTTTTCTCTTCAATCGCGGCCAGACACTGTCGAACGAGGTCGATGCGGTCCCGCGTCGGGATGATGATGTCGATCGAGGGCGCCGGATCGGGCGCCGCGAGGGACCAGCGCGCGAGTCCCGGTAGGTCACCGGCGGTGACGTTGCCTTGCCAGCCGCGGCGCTCGAGCGCCGCGCCGACGACGCGAAGCGTGTCCTCGTTGATGAACGTCGCGTCGAAGAAACTCGCCGGACGACCACCAGGGAGGACCTTCGCCACGTGCGAGAAGGTGGCCTTCGCTTCACTGAGTCGCAGGTAGGCGTCGTGCTCGAAGGCCCAGCCCGCCGTCGGGGAGAAGCCCCCGAGACGAAAGAGGGTCTCGACACGAAGAAGAGCGGGACGGCCGACACTGTTGTAGCTGAGGAGCGTGTGCGGCGCGATGGCCGGCGTCTTAAGGATCGGCGCGAATTCGTTCGTCCCGGTCTCGTCGGCGAAGACGACGTCGTCGCCCGGCGTGGCGTGGGCGAGCAGTATCGCCGCGGCGTAGCGACGTTCATCATCGCCGAGGGCGGCGTCGACGAGTAACAGCCACTCGGCCACGGTGTCATTGAGCGTGTCGTTCAGCGTCGCGATCAGCGTCGCGGGCGACGTGGCGAGGTCGACTTCGACGATGGCGACGTCCTCGGGGTCAAAGGTAAGGTCGGCGAGCGCCGCGGCGACGTCGAACCTACGAGGTCGATAGTTGACCGGAAAGATCGGCGCGGTCTTGGAGGCGGCGACCTTCGTCACGGTCTTTTCGGGTGCGGCCTTTCTCTTCAGGCGTCGCACCATTTGGAGCACCGGTCGAAAGAGGAACCGCGCGGTCGCGTAGCGCCAGGTGTCCTCGCCCAAAATCCGTCCGGCGGTTCGCTGTAGGCGGGTGCCCGACATCAGACGGATCTGGCGGTGGAAGTTGACCCAGCGCGCTTTGATCTCTTTGGGCGTCATCGGCGGCGCGTTTTCGTCGTCGAATCGCTGGAGGAGCGCCATGGGGGTCTTCGTCCTTACGCGCGCACGAGCGCTGGCGGGGGCGATGAGGGCAACGCCTGGTTGGCCCGCACAAGGGGTCGCGAGTTGCGCTTCACCCGCTCCACGTTACCGGGCGAGCCCGCGGCGAAGGTTCTGAGAAGTTTTACCTGCACGACACGAAGGCCGTGTTACCTTGGCTCATTCTTGCTTGAGGTGATGGGCAAAAAGGGGAGCTATGACCGACACTGTGGATTCGCCCGAAGTAGATACGTCCAATGCGAGTCTGCGCGCCGGAGTGCTGGGGCTCTTTGACTCGGTGATCATGGGCGTCGCCGGCGTGGCGCCGGGTTACTCCATCGCCGCTTCGACCGCGGTGCTCTTCGGGGCCGTCCTGCTCGGCGGCGCGGCGGCACTGCTCTACTGCGGCATCGCGATGTTCGGCATCGTCTTCGCCTTCAGTTACCTCGGGCGAATTGAAGCGAACGCCGGCGCGAGTTACTCCTGGGTCCGTCGCGCCTTGCACCCGGTGCTCGGGTTCATGTCCGGTTGGGCGCTGATTGTCTCGGCGCTCATCTTCATGGTCACCGCCACCGTGCCCGTGGGCTCGACGATCCTCAGTCTCTTCTCCACGACGGCGTCTAACAACACCGCGGAGGTGACGTTGGTGGGGGCGGTGTTCTTCCTCTTGATGGTCACCGCCGTCGCCGCGGGCGTCACGGTGACCGTCGTCGTGCAGATCGTGATGTCCTGTATTGAGTTGTTGCTGCTCGTTCTCTTCGCGGCGCTGGCGATCTTTCACGGTCACCACGTGCACAACTTCTCGTGGCACTGGTTCTCCCCGAGCGTCTTCCACGGGCAGGCGGGATTTGCGGCGGGTGCGCTCGTCGCGGCCTTTTACTACTGGGGTTGGGATGTCACCGCCAACCTGAACGAGGAGACCAAGGGCGCAAAGAAGACGCCGGGCCTCGGGGCGATCATCGGGATCATCGTGGTCTTCTTCCTCTTTGAGGTCTTCACGGTCGCCACGAACATGGTCCTCACCTCAAGTCAGATCAATCACAACGCCGGCGACGTCTTGAGCGTGCTCGGTCAACAGGTATGGCACGGGACCGGTGGCAAACTCATCGTGATCGCCGTCATCCTCTCGACCATCGCGACGCTCGAGACGACGCTCATCCAGGTGACCCGCACCATGTTCGCCATGGGTCGTGACAACACCCTGCCCAAGGCGCTCGGCACCGTGCACCGCGTGCGTAAGACGCCCCTCGTCGCGACCGGCGTTGTGACCGTGATCTCGCTACTGCTCTTCGTCGGTTCCCAGTCCATTGGCTCGGTCGACAACATCCTCACCGACGGCATCAACGCCATCGGTCTGCAGATCTGCATCTACTACTGCCTCGCGGGACTGGCGGTCGTGGTGCTCTACCGCAAGCAGATCTTGCTCTCACCGACGAATTTCATCTTCATGGGACTGTGGCCGATGATCGGCGCGCTCTTCATGGCGTACCTGTTCATCAAGGTCATCCCCGGGCTCAATGCGGAGACGCTCTGGGTCGGCCTTGGGGCGATGGCCCTCGGTTTAATCCCGATGTTCTACTACATGGCTAAGGGAAATCCCTACTTCAAGATGCCCCCGAAGGAAGACCGCATCGCGGTGCTCGAGGAGTTCAGCCAGAACCTCTAGTCCCGCGACCCTCAGCGCGTGACGTGACGCCACGCGGCAGGATGTTCGCGTGAGAATCGTCAGTCTCGTGCCCTCGGTGACCGAGACGCTCTCGAACTGGGGTCGCACGCCGGTGGCCTGCACGCGCTTTTGTGAGCGAGACGACCTTGAGACGGTCGGCGGCACGAAGAACCCCGACGTCGAGCGGATTGTCGCCCTGGCACCCGACCTGGTGGTCGTCGACGCAGAAGAGAATCGACGCGAAGACTACGAGTCACTGCTCGAACGAGGAGTACCACTCCACGTCCTTCGCGTGCGCGACCTCACCGACGTGGACCCGATGATGGCCGAACTGGCCGCTCGCGTCGAGGTGCCGTGGCGTCCCCTCGAGGTCGGCGTGACGGCGACACGATGGTGTTGCGCGTTCATCCCCATCTGGCGTCGACCGTGGATGGCGTTGGGCGCGCCGACCTACGGCTCATCGTTCTTGGCGCACTTCGGAGTAGAGAATGTGTTCTCCGCGGACGGTCCCTACCCCGAGGTCGATCTCGAACTCGCGCGCGAACGCCGTCCCGACCTGGTGCTCGCGCCGAGTGAGCCCTACCCCTTCACTGAGCGCCAACGCGGGGAGTTGGAGCGGGTCGCCCCGATGACGCTGGTCGACGGAAAGGACCTCTTCTGGTGGGGCGAGCGCACTCGCCTGGCCCTGCGTCGTATGGCCGAGGTGCTCCCGGGGGGTTCAAACTGAGAGGCCGGGCTCGACGAACCCGGCCTCGGTAACCCATCGCCAGTGCATTGTCGCGTGCCCGGCGTTCGCCGCGAGGACGCTGCCAATGGTGCCGTCGCCCCACGGGGCGCCCTCGAGGGTCACACCCAACTGCTCATCGGAGAGCTCGGCGAGCAGCCCGAGCGTCACCGCACGGGCGGCTCCCGTGAGAGCGACGACTTCTGAGAGCGTGTCGTCGCGGTGCGCGCGCTGGAATTCGTCGGCGTGGGCGTTGACGATGGCCATGATCTCGTCTCGAGTGCGGGTTACCCCGCGCTCGTCGCTGAGCAGTCCCACCGGGTTCGCGCTACCGGCCAATTGGCGGCGAATCATCGAGGTGAAGTCGCCCTCGACGAGGGCGAGGTGCGAGAAGTGATCGAGCACACTCCAGTAACTCTCTGGATCGCTCTCACTCTTGGTCAACGGTGCGCGGAGCTGCTCCTCGCTCAGGCGACCAATGGTCGCGAGCATCCAGTTGCGACTTTCGTTGAGTGACGTCTCGATCTCGGTTCGTTTCATCTGGCCCCCATCTCCTGCGGCGACCGTACCCGAGGGCGACGGCGCGCGCCACTTCGAGCTGAGAAACGCTCGTGCGGCCGTCACGACACTGCTATAGCATCGACGAATTATGAGGTAAGCGGTAACGAGGCGACGACCAAAGGGGCGATAGTGACAGTCACCGTAGAACCGGCCGAGCGGGCTCCGTCGAAGGGTCTGAAGTCCGGTGCCCTCGGTCTTATCTCCTCCACCGTGATCGGCATCGCCTCCACGGCGCCGGCCTACAGCCTCGCCTCAACGCTCGGTTTCGTGGTGGTCGCCATTGGTGTGCAGGCGCCCATCGTCACCATCCTCGCCTTCGTCCCGATGTTCTTCGTTTCGCTCGCCTTCCAACAGATGAACAAGGCCGACCCCGACTGCGGGGCGAGTTTCACCTGGGGGACTCGGGCCTTCGGCCCGCGCGTCGGATGGATGGGCGGCTGGGGCGTACTCGCGGCGGACATCATCGTCATGGCCAGCCTCGCCCAGATCGCTGGGCAGTACGTCTTTGACCTCTTTAACGCCAACGGCATCGGCGACGACGCCTCCAGTACCTGGGTGCTGCTCGTGGGCATCGCGTGGATCGTGGCGATGACCTGGATCTGTTACGTGGGCATCGAGGTCTCGGCCAACTTCCAAAAGGCGCTGTTGGGCATCGAGCTAACGATGCTCACGGTGCTTTCGGTCTGGGCGCTCGTTCGCGTCGGCGACGGGAGTGCCCCCGTCGGTCACCTGGTGCCGGCCCTCGCGTGGTTCGACCCCTTTAAAGTGCACCACTTCAATAACTTCGTCATCGGTCTGGCCGACATGCTCTTCCTCTACTGGGGTTGGGACACTGCGCTCAATCTCAACGAGGAGTCCAAAGACGCCGAGACCATTCCCGGTAAGGCCGGTGTCATCTCGACCTTCGTCCTGCTCGCCACCTACGCGCTGGTCATCCTCTCGGTGCAGTCCTTCGCCGGTATCGGCACCAAGGGCGTGGGCCTCGGGAACCCGAATCACGCCAACGACGTCCTCTCGATCCTCGGTCCGGCGATCTTCGGTCACTCGGCCTTCGCGTCGGTGCTCTCGCATCTCTTGTTACTGATGGTGCTCTCCTCGGCGGCCGCCTCCACCCAGACCACGATCCTTCCGACGGCGCGCACGGTGCTCTCGATGTCGGTGCATAAGGCGATGCCCAACGTGTTCGCCTACATGCACAAGCGTTTCCTCACCCCGACGATTGCGACCGTGGCGTTCGGGTTCATCTCGATCGTCCTCTACGTGGTGATGAACTCGCTCTCGGCCGGACACGTCATTGCCGACTCCATTGACGCCCTCGGCGTGATGATCGCCTTCTACTACGGCCTGACGGGATTCTCCTGCGTCTGGTACTACCGCCGGAACCTGACCTCGAGCGTGAAGAACTTCTTCGTCCAAGGTCTGCTGCCCTTCATTGGCGGGACGATCTTGTGGGCGGTGATGTGCTGGTCCTTCTGGTACTACTGGAACCCTGAGAACAGCACTACCCACCTCCACGTGCTCGGCCGCAGCGTCGGGGGAACCTTCATCCTGGACGTCGGTGGGTTGGCGCTCGGGTTTGTCTTGATGTTCGCGATGAACATCGCGCGACCGGCCTTCTTCCGCGGGGAGACCCTGACGCGAAACTCGCCCACGCTGGTCACCGAAGAGTTCGGCGCGCCGGCCGCCGAGTCGCACTAGTGCGCGCGGGGAACACTCGGGGACGTAACGCCCATCAAGGAGAGACATGAGCGACACCACGCCACTAATCATCGTCGGGGTCGACGGCTCCGCCGCCGCCGCGAACGCCCTGGAGTACGCCATCGAAGAGGCCCAACTCCGTAAGGCCGCGCTGCGGGTGACGTACGCCTACGCCGTCATTGGTAATCCCATCACCGGCTCCACCGGCAAGGACTACTACGAGCGGGTCGAGGCCGAAGCGAAGGAGTTCCTCGAGGGCGTCGTCGCGGGCGCCCCCTCTACCGAGGGTCTCGACGTGGAGTGGCTCGCCGTGCCGGGCAATCCCTCCGAGGTCCTCATCGATGCCAGTGAGGGCGCTGAGCTGCTCGTCGTTGGATCGCGAGGCGTGGGCGGGTTTCGCGGACTCCTCATGGGCTCGGTCTCGACCCAGTGCGTGCACCACTCACACTGTCCCGTGCTGGTCGTGCGCGAAGGACACGGCGAGTAACTAACTCGTCGCGGCCCCTCGCCAGAGATCGAGGTCACCTTCGACGGCGTCGCGGTCGATCAGCGCGAGTTCGTCGTCACTGAAGGTCGGGTTCTCCAACGCGGCGAGGTTCTCCTCGAGTTGCGCGACGCTGCTCGCGCCGATCAGGACCGAAGTGACCCGTCGATCTCGCAGCGCCCAGGCGAGCGCCATCTGGGAGAGCGATTGACCACGGCTCTTGGCGACCTCGCTCAGTGTGCGCACGTGGGCGAGGTTGGCGTCGCTCAGCATGTCCGTGGAGAGCGAGGTGTGCTGGGCGGCGCGCGATCCTTCCGGCACGCCGTTGAGATACTTGCCGGTCAAGAGTCCCTGGGCCAGCGGCGAGAAGGCGATGCACCCGACCCCCGCCTCGTCGAGCACGTCGAGGAGGCGCTCTTCGATCCATCGATTCAGCATCGAATAGGACGGCTGGTGGATGAGCAGTGGTGTCCCGAGGGCCTTCAAGATCGCGATGGCTTCCTTTGTGCGTTCGTCGGAGTACGACGAGATCCCGACGTAGAGCGCTTTGCCGGACCGCACCGCGCGGTCGAGGGCGCCCATTGTCTCTTCTAAGGGCGTGGTCGCGTCGAAGTGGTGGTGATAGAAGATGTCCACGTACTCAAGACCCATCCGCGACAGACTCTGGTCGAGACTGGCGAGCAGGTACTTACGTGAACCGAGGTCGCCGTAGGGGCCGGGCCACATGTCCCAGCCGGCCTTGGTCGAGATGATCAGCTCGTCGCGGAGAGCGCCGAAGTCCTCTTTCAAGATCCGTCCGAAGTTGCGCTCGGCACTCCCGTAGGGCGGCCCGTAGTTATTGGCGAGGTCGAAGTGCGTCACGCCCAAATCGAATGCCCGACGCAAAATGGCGCGCTGGGTGTCGAGTGGTCGCTCGTCGCCGAAGTTGTGCCACAGACCGAGGGAGATGGGCGGCAATAACAGTCCGCTTCGTCCGCAGCGACGAAACGTCGCCTCCTCGTAACGGGTGGGCGAGGGAACGTAGGAATCCACCGGATGAGCGTATCGCTACGACATCCGGTACCGTGGCGAGCGGAGAAATCGTGGTGAGAGCCGCGGGCCCCGGAAGAAAAGTTTACTATTCCCATAAGTGTTGTGGGATAACGTGATCGAGGAACGAATCGACGCGGCACTTCGTCGCGACAAGATCAGGAGACAGAGATGACCGAGTGGGGCTTTGAGACACGTCAGATTCACGCCGGGACCACCGCGGACCCAACGACGGGCGCGCGAGCGATCCCGATTTACCAGACGACGAGTTACGTCTTTCGCGACACCGACCACGCCGCCGCACTCTTTGGCTTAGCGGAACTCGGCAACATCTACACCCGCATCATGAACCCGACCCAAGCGGCCTTCGAAGAGCGCATCGCGTCCTTAGAAGGTGGCGTTGCGGCGCTCGCGCTCTCCTCTGGATCATCGGCCGAGACGATCGCGCTGCTCAACCTGGCGGAAAACGGTGGCCACATCGTCTCGTCCGCTTCGCTCTACGGCGGTACCTACAACCTCTTTCACTACACGCTGCCCAAACTCGGCATCGAGACCACCTTCGTGGAGGACCCCGACGATTTGGCCGCCTGGGCCGCGGCGATTCGTCCCAACACCAAGGCGCTCTACGCCGAGACCCTCGGCAACCCCAAGGGTGACGTACTGAACTTCGAGGGCGTCGCCAAGGTGGCGCACGACCACTTCATCCCGCTGGTTGTTGACAACACGCTCGCCACCCCCTACCTCTGTCGCCCCTTGGAGCACGGGGCGGACATCGTGGTGCACTCCGCGACGAAATTCATTGGTGGCCACGGGACGTCGATTGGCGGCGTGATCGTCGACGGTGGGAAGTTCGACTACGAGAACTCCGGACGGTTCCCGAGCTTCACTGAGCCCGACCCCAGCTACCACGGACTTGTCTTCGGTCAGTTGCCGGACTTCCTCTTCCCGGCGCGCTACGTCTTAAAGGCGCGCCTGCAGTACCTGCGCGATATCGGCGCGGCGATCGCGCCCTTTAACTCCTTCCTCTTCCTCCAGGGACTCGAGACCTTGAGCCTGCGCATGGAGCGACACGTCGCCAACGCCACCACCGTCGCTAAGTGGCTCGAAGCCCGCAAGGACGTCAAGTGGGTCGCCTATCCGGGCCTCGAATCCTCCAAGTGGCACGGCCTCCAAGAGCGCTACCTGCCCAAGGGCGGCGGAGCGGTCCTGGCCTTCGGCATCGAAGGTGGCGCGGAAGCGGGCAAGAAGTTCATCGAGGGTCTGGAGCTCTTCAGTCACCTCGCGAACGTCGGTGACGCCAAGAGCCTGGCGATCCACCCGGCCTCGACGACGCACTCCCAGTTGAGCGAAGAAGAGCAGATNNCTCGCCGACTTAGAGACTGCCTTTCGCGCCGTTGGTGCATGAGCGAACGAGGGGCGAGTTACTGGCGCCCTGGGGACGACCCGGGCGGACGTAAGTTCGTCTCGGTCGGTGTCGAGGGCGACGGTGTCGCCCTCGAAGGTGGTGGATCACTCGAGACGGTGACCGTGGCCGTTGAGACCTTCGGGACCCTCAACGACCAAGGTTCGAACGCCGTGCTCGTCCTGCACGCGTTGACGGGCGACTCGCACGTCGCGGGTCCCGCCGGACCGGGACATCCGACCCCGGGCTGGTGGGACGGACTCGTCGGGCCCGGGCTCGCGATCGACACGGACGACTACTTCGTCGTCTGTCCGAACGTGCTGGGTGGCTCGCAGGGAACGACGGGACCCTCCTCCCTCGACGCGTCCGGTCGCCCGTACGGCTCACGGTTTCCGACGATCACGGTGCGCGATCAAGTCGGGGTTGAAGCGGCCTTGGCCGACGCGTTGGGGCTCGAGACGTGGTTCGCCGTGGTCGGCGGATCGATGGGCGGCATGCGCGTGCTCGAGTGGGCGGTGACCTATCCCACTCGCGTCCAGCGCGCCATCGTGCTGGCCGTGGGCGCCGCGTCGACCGCCGACGAGATCGCACTGAGTGCACTACAGGTCCGGGCCATCAAAGCGGACGCGCACTACTACGGCGGGGACTACTACGACCGGGGCGACGGACCGATTGAAGGTCTTGCGATTGCGCGCGGGCTCGGTCAGATCACGTATCGCTCGTCGGGCGAGTTCGATCGGCGCTTTGGTCGCAGCACCCAAGATGGCGGCGACGCGTTGCGCGGGGGCCGCTACTCGATCGAGTCCTATCTTGGCTACCACGGCGAGAAACTCGCTGCCCGTTTCGATCCCAACAGTTATGTCGTGCTCAGTGAAGCGATGAACCACCACGACGTTGGTCGCGGGCGAGGCGGTATCGCGGCAGCGCTCGCGAAGGTAACCGCCCAGACCACGGTGATCGGCATCGACTCAGATCGCCTCTACCCCCTCGCACTGCAAGAAGAACTCGTCCGGCTCATCCCGAATGCCACCGCACTTGAGGTGATCAGCTCCGAAGTCGGCCACGACGGCTTCTTGCTCGAAATCGACCAGATCAGCAAAGTCGTCAGCGCTGCGCTCCAGCAGTAGCGGCAGCGGCGACGTCACTCGGCGGCCTCGACGCGGGCGTAGTGAGATAGTGTTCGCGGCGTGGATGGTCCTCCCATTCCCCAGTTACGCCAAGTCGTCGTGGATTCGACGTGCCCCCGCGTCAGCGCAGAGTTTTGGAGGTCGCTGCTCGGCCTGGTCTACCGGAGGGGCCACGAACGTCCCGCGCGTGGTGACGATGATCCCGCGGGGCGCGACTGGCTGAACCTGGAGACATCAACCGGTGAAGCGCGTTTGGCAATCCAATACGTCGAGGACCTTCCTCGATCGTCATGGCCGACGTCGGTCATTCCTCAACAACTGCACCTGGATCTGACGGTGGGCAGCGTCGAGGAACTCAACGACGTGCGCTCGCGAATCGTGTTGCTCGGCGGAGCGGTGCGCTTTGATCGTTCGGACGACGTAAACGAGCCCCTGTACGTGTTCGCCGACCCTGATGGGCACCCGTTTTGCGTGTTCGTTGCGTGAGCAAGGTCGCGGCCGCGAGGAACAAGACCTAATGCTCGAAACGCCAGCTGAACGAGCCGCGCTGCAACGCCTCCTCGAGGAAAGTAATGACGCCGCGGGTCCTCACATGGCCGAGATCATCACGCCGGAGCGTCGACTCAACGCGGAGGAGATTTGCGCGCGGCTCCAAGGAATGCGGTTGCTCGCCGTGGCGACGACGACCGCCGACGGGCGTCCCCTCGTCGGTCCCGTCGATGGGTACTTTCTTCACGGCTCGTTCTACTTCAGCGCGGGCCGCGAGTCGGTGAAGATGCGTCACCTCGCGGTGCGCTCGCCCGTCAGTGCGATGCACCTGCCCGGAGAGGAACTTTCCGTAGTGGTCCACGGGACCGCCGAACTCTTCGACATACACGACCGGGTCGGCGACGAACTGCGCCAGGCGATGCTCGATCACTACCTACCCACATCGGGCGCCGCCTTCGAGACCTGGCTCAACGACACCGACGCCCTCGGCGCACGGATTGAGGCGAGCAGGATGTTCACCTTCCATATGGTCGAGGCGGGGACGTAATGCGAAACGCCGCCGCCCGAGGGCGACGGCGTTTCGTTACTGCGGGGGGACTGTTTAGAACTCTGCCGTGGCGATCAGCAACTCGCGCTCGTCCTCGTCGGTGAACGATCCGCTGTTACGAGCGTCGACGACTTCCTTGGCGGGGGCCCGAAGGATCAACACGGTCAAGAGCAGACCAACGGTCGCCAAAGCGGCCCCGATGAGGAACGTGACGTGATAGCCCGCGACCAGCGACGCATTCACGCCGGCGCCCTGGGCCGCGACCGCGTGGGTCCGACTCGCAGCGAGCGTGCCAAAGACGGCGAGCGCCGCCGAGGAGGCGAGCCACATCGAGACGTTCACGAACCCGGAGGCGAGTCCGGCGTCGGAGTGGGGCACGTCGGCCATGGCGATGGTGAGCAGCGGCACCGCCGAGAGGCTCATGCCGAGTCCGAGCAGCAAAAAGGCCGGAAGAATTGACACGGCGTAGTTGGTGTGCACGCCGGTGTGCGAGAGCAGCACCAGTGCGACGATCACCGAACTCATACCGGGAATCAGTAGGCGCATCGGACCAAAGCGCATCAAGAGTCGACTGGTCACGCCGAGCGACATGATCGCCATCGCGACGGACATCGGCAAGAACGCGATGCCCGTAGTGAGGGGACTGTAGTGAAGGACCTTTTCTAAGTAGATGGCCCCGAAGAAGAAGACCGAGAACATGGCGGAGAAGGTCAGACCTCGAACGAGACTCGACGCGCTGAGGCTTCGCAACTGCAGGATTCGAAGGGGCACGATAGGTCGCTTGACGCGCGACTCGACGATGGCGAACGCGCCCATCAACACCACGGCCACGCCGAAGAAACCCAGCGTGCGCGCGGACAGCCAGCCGTAGGTCGA
>PKZN01000115.1:20783-28269 GCA_003133075.1 Acidimicrobiaceae bacterium
CCACCAACGAGTAGGCCAATGGAGCCGCCGCTGACGGTGACGAACATGAACGAGCTCATCGCCTTCGCGCGTTCGCGCGCGCCGGTGAACTCCGTGATGATGATCGCCACGATGACCGAACTCGAGACCGCACCACCAAGACCTTGGAAGAAACGGGCGATGATCAACATCGACTGGGACTGCGCGAGGGCGCACACCAATGACGACGTCGTGAAGATCGCGACGCCGCTTAGGAAGACTTTCTTTCGACCGATGAGGTCACCGAGGCGTCCCGCGAGTAGCAAGAAGCTGCCAAAGGCGATCAGATACGCGTCGACGACCCAGGTGAGGCTCGACTGGGTGAAGTGGAGATCCTTCTGGATTGAGGGGAGTGCCACGTTGACGATGGACGAGTCGAGGGCGCTCATGAGCATCGCCAGACAGACGACGATGAGCGCGATCCAGCGTCGCCGATCCGATGTTCCTGATGAGAGGGTAGAAGTTAATTGCATAGGCGAAGCCTTTCGTTGCTATCGTGGTAACACTGCACTGCGACTCTGTATCATCGCTGGAGCGTTATAATCATGATAGCATGAATATCGACACCTCACTACCATTAACTTCCGTGGACGAGAATTCTTCTACGGGACCAATTCTGTTGCTGACGCAGCTTTCGCGCCTCGTGAGCCGTCGCAGCACCCCGGAGTTGCTCGGCCAGACGCTCAAGGAGCTCGCGACCCTTTCATTTCTCCGTGATTACGAAGAGACCACCCAACAGGCCCTCACCGAAGGTCTCTGTATCGACGCCAACTACTGCGTGTTGTTGCTAAACGACCTGGAGGCGGCGGACCTCGTCGAACGTCGTCGTGACCCCGCGGATCGTCGTCGCCACATCGTCTCGATGACCGCCGAAGGCCGTGCAGCGTTACAGCGCGCCGAGGCCGCTCAACAGACGCTCGAGGACGTGATCCTTGGTGCACTGGATGACGAAGAGCGCTCAAGTCTCGCGCACCTCTTACGCAAGGCCATCGACGGGCAGGGCGCAGCGAGTGCGTCGGCCCACCGGGAACTCGCGTCGTCATAGCGACTGCGTGCCGGCAAGCAGCGCGAAATTAGCTGGTCAAGCGTTTGATGTCGCGCGTTCGAACGAGCGCCCACCACAGCGACCACACGACCAGAGCTTCACAGACGATCGCGACGGCACCGATGACGTAGGCGCGAGTGATCGCGACGCTGATTACGACCGCGAGTTCGACCGCAATCGCGATTAGGCACGCCACCGCGACCGGTCCGTATTGGAGGGCGGCTTCGCGAATGCGCGACGGCGCTTCGACGTTGCGGCGCCAGAAGGTGTTGAGGACGTCCATCTTCTCTTTGCGAGTGCAACTGCGGTAGACGTCGAGTTTCATGCCTTCCAGGGTACCTACAAGAAATTGAGAAACAGCGACCTTTACCGCAACGGCCCCTCAACTTCGCGACAACCGTCTCCTACGATGGGCCGATGAATGACTGGGTCATCGTTTCGTCGTTGGCGACCGCCGGGGGCACCCTCGTCCTCGCCGTGGCGACGTTTTCGTCGGTACGTTCGGCGAATCGTTCCGCGCGAGTGGCCGAGGAGTCGCTGCTCTCCGGGATGCGACCACTTCTCTTTCCTTCTCGAGCCGAGGACGCCCCGATCAAGGTGACCTTTATCGACGAGCACCACGTCGTGCTCCCCGGTGGCAGCGGCACGGCCGAGGTGACCGACGACGCGATCTACCTCACCATGTCGGTGCGCAATGTCGGTAGCGGCGTCGCGGTACTGCACGGTTGGCGCACCGCGACGCCTGAGGAAGCGGGGAACCATGATCGACCGTCGCTTGATTCGTTCCACCGATTGACCCGCGACCTTTTCGTCGCTTCGGGGGACGTGTCGTTTTGGCAAGGCGTGTATCGAGATCCCACGTTGCCAGAGTTCGCAGAAGCTCGCGAGCGTATAAACGAGCGTGAGCGGTTCATCGTCGACCTGCTCTACGGTGACTACTCGGGCGGTCAACGGATGATTAGCCGCTTTTTTCTCCTGCCTCGCAGTGACGGAGGCTGGATGGCGATCGTGGGGCGCCACTGGAACGTCGATCGCCCCGACCCGCGGTGATTAAACCTGCCGTCGCTTCTTCGACCTCGATCGAATCGCGAAGCGTATGACCGCGAGGGCGGAGAGGGCGATGAGCGTCACGTTGACGGCCGGCACCCAGCGCACGTCGTCGTCCTTGACGACGTAGGCCCCGACGGGCATCACCACGCCGCCAAATCCAGCGCCCGNNCCGCCCCCGCCGCCCCCGCCGGCAACCAGCGCCACGGGGATGATGAGGAGTCCGTCCTTCTCGTAGTCGGACCCGAAAGAACGACCCACCGAGAGATTCTCGCCCATCCGTTTCATCAGATCCTTCACGTCCACGAGGTCCTCTTTCTCTCGAGTCAACGCTACCGGGACGTTTTACGCACCCGCTTGACGGCGTCTTTGACTTCCTTCTTGAATTCCTGGCGTTGTAGTTGCGTCTGCCGTTTGATTTCGCGTGCCTCTGCTTGCAGGGACTGCAGCGCGCGACGTTGGCTGGCGACTTCGTCTCGACCCTTGGTCTCGAACTCGTTCTTCAAGTCGCGCCAGGCAATCCGCGCCTCCTTGAGGGCCCGGACCACTTGCTTGCGAGCTTCGTCGGACGCATCGGCCGCGGCTTGGAACTGTTGACGGTCCTTCGCCCCTTGGACCACCGTGGTGAAGGACCAGAGTCCCGTGTCGATCAGCCGCGCCGCTCGCCGGACGTCCGACAAGACCGCGCTTCGCACTTCGCCGGGCGACAGAGCGCCGCTCGAGTGCTTGATCATGGCGTTATAGAAAATGCGCCAGAGGCTCATGAGTGAGTCCGCCGCAATCTGCGGCTCGGGGTCCATCGGGTCGACCGCGGCGCGCGCGGCGAGCGCGGTGGCCGCGACTTGGGCGAGTCGGTCCGTCATCTCAACGCGGTACGCCTTGAGCGCGGGCGTACTCTCGATGAGATCGTTGAACCGAAGGATCATCTGGCGGTCCTCGACGGGGGCGGTGGTGAGGTAGTCGACGATCTCGTCGAGCTCTCGCGTCAAAATGGCCACCACCGCCTCGACGGGCGAGACGTGCTGCCCGTTCGGTCCGAGGGCGTCATTGATATCGCGGATCGAGTCCTCTTCACGGTCCAGCAGCAACGACTCCTTGGTGGGGAAGTAGTTATAGATGGTCTTTTCCGACACGTCGGAGGCCTCGGCCACATCGGCGACGCGTACTGCGTCAAAGCCCCGCTCCAAGAACATTCGCGTCGCGGTGTCCGAGATGTGCTGACGCATGAGGTCCTTTTTGCGCTCGCGGAGTCCCTTGACACCGTGTTCGTGTTCGTCGAGGTGTTCGCGCATGCGACGTCGAAGCTCGCTGAAGCTCGCTACTTGGTCGTCGTGGTCATTTCGCACGGTGCCAGTTTAGCGGAAAATTTGCGATATTTCTAGTTGCTAAATCTTTTTAGTTACTGTAGTATTTTCGACCGAAGGGAGTTCCATGGCAAATAATGACCTGGTCGTCGTCACCGACGGCCTCACCAAACACTTCGGCGACTTCGTCGCCGTCGACCAGTTCAACCTCGAGGTGCAGGCCGGTACGGTCGTGTCCCTGCTCGGACCCAACGGCGCCGGCAAGACCACCATCGTGCGCATGATCGCCACGCTCATCAAGCCCACCGCCGGATCGGCGACCGTCTGCGGGTACGACGTCGTGAAGGACAGCGACGCGGTGCGCAGCGTGCTCTCCTTGACCGGCCAGTTCGCCGCGCTCGAGGACAACTTGACCGCTCGCGAGAACCTCATCTTGATGGCGCGCCTACGTGGCTACTCGCGTAAGGCGACGGTCCAGGTTACCGAGAGCCTCATCGAGCGCTTCGACATCGGCGAGTTCCGCGACAAACTGGTCAAATCCGTCTCGGGCGGACAGCGCCGCCGTATCGACCTGGCCGCGAGTCTGGTCGTGCAACCCAGAGTCCTCGTCCTCGACGAGCCGACGACGGGACTCGATCCGCGCAGTCGCCAGGTCGTCTGGGCAACGATTCGTGAGCTCGTCGCCGAAGGAGTCACGCTCTTTTTGACCACGCAGTACCTCGAAGAGGCTGATGCCCTGGCGGACTACATTGTGCTGCTCGATCACGGGCGGGCGACCGCGGCGGGGACCGCCAACGACCTCAAGTCACAGGTCGGCGACCAGCGCGTCGACGTGGTGGCGGCCGACGCCGCGGGGCTCGAGAAGCTCGTCATCGGACTTTCGTCCGACTTCCAACTCAAGGTCTCCGCAGAGCAACGCATGATATCTATTCCCGCGCCCGATGACGTGAATGACTTGGCGAAGGTAGCGCGCGCAGTACACGACGTCGGCGTTGAGGTTGACGAGATCGCCCTTCGCCGACCGACCCTTGACGACGCGTTCTTGGCCCTCACGGGACAGCCGCTCTCCAGCACCGACATCGACAACGAAGTAGAGGAGTCACGATCATGACCGCCATCGAAATTGAGCGAACCCATAGTGCTTACGAGGCTTTGCCCCCTCGTCCCGCGCCCTTTCCTCGGTTCTTTCGAGAAACGGCGCTGCTCGTGGGTCGGGCGCTGCGCACGATTGCCCGAGTGCCATCTCGCCTGATTGACGTGACCATCCAGCCACTCATTTTCACGCTGTTGTTCCTGTACGTGTTCGGATCGGCCATTCACGTACCGGGCCCCTACCAGAACTACCTCCTGCCTGGCTTGATTGGTCAGAGCCTGGCCTTCGGGGTCATCGGCGCAGGAACCGCGACGGCAACTGATTTCACGAGCGGCGTCGTGGACCGGTTTCGATCCCTTCCCGTGACGAGACTGTCGGTCATCGCGGCCCAAGTCATTGGGCAGATCCTGGAACAGATTCTGGGCCTGTTGATCGTCGCGGCCGTGGGTATCGGCCTCGGGTGGCGGCCCCACCTCAACGTCGGGTCGGCGTTCGAGTTGATCGGATTGATGCTATTGGGCCTCTTCGCCTTCACGTGGTTCGGTGTCTTGATGGGCATGGTCTTTAAGAGTTCGGACGCGGTACAAGGCGTCGGTTTCGCGGTTGTCTTTCCGTTGACGTTCTTGGCGGGGGCCTTCGTGCCGATTCAGGGGATGAAACTCATTCCCCGCACGATCGGGGACTGGGATCCTCTTTCGTCCCTGGTCGCGGCCGTTCGACACGTGTGTCAAGGAACGAACTCGACGGGCTCGTGGCAGTTGACCCATCCGGTGGTCTCAATGATCTTCTGGTGCGTGTTAATCACCGCGATCTGTGTGCCCCTAGCGCTTCGACGCTTTCGCACCACGTCGGCCGCTAAGTGAGCACGCGAGAGTCGAGGCGTCTCCCACAGGGCCACGCAGTGCGCGACGTCTGAGCGTCACGATCACGAGCGCGCTTGTTCGCTAGAACGTGCGCTCCAGCGAACCATCTGCAAGGATGGCCTGAGTCCGAGCACGGGGGATTGAAGCGCCATGCGCGCGCCAGCCGGCAGTTCGGCCTTGTGGGGGGCGAGATGACGGTGAGTGCCGAAGTCACAGTGACCGCCCCCGAGGCTCCTGAAGTTCGGAGATCCCGTCATACGCTGCGGACCTCTCTCCTCGGCGTCGCGGTCGTCGTCGTGGTCGTCGCCGCGCTGGCTCTCTATTGGGCCTACAGCTACAACCCACTCGCGCGAAGTTGGCAGCAGGTGACGAAGGGCGAGTGGGGCTCGTATGCGGGAAGCCCGAGTGGTGTCGAAGCGCGCCACACGACCTCTGCGGTCCTAGAGGGTTCACCAATGGGCACCGTGACCTGGGTCGAACCCGCTGGCGCGTTCTTCGTCCAATTCGAGACCGAGATCTCCAACACTGGCTCGCACGCGGTGAAGATTGACACGGTGGGCCAGCCGAAGTTCGGTTACCGAACCAGCGGTTACCGGGTCGCGTTCTACAAAAACGTCCAGTTTCCACACGAAGCCGGCGCCGCCTTTCACCCCTTCGTCCTGGCGGGGCACGCCGAACGCAGGGTCGTCGTCAGCTACTCACAGTTCTGCGCCACGGGCGCTCCAGATGAAATCGTCACCGCCAACGGCACGGTCTTTTCCGGGCCGTTGAGTATTCCGGTGACCTATTCGTTCTTGGGTTTCACCCGCACCGACGAGGTTCCCATCGAGCCGACCGCGTTCGAGGCGCCTTCCCGCTGTTAGTTCCTGTCACCGGTCGGCGCGTGGACTTTCTCTTTCGACCTTCTTCGGCACCCAACCGAGGGGATTCGCGGCGGCGGACGGGAGCAGGCTGGAGAGCATTGCGTCGACGGGGGACGCCAACTTCAGAGCAATAGTTAGAGAATGTGTCTAGTGCTCTCATCTTGTGGCATCCTTGATGAATGGAACCCACTGGAGTCGTAGCTAGTGCACGAGAACGCGTCCGAGATGCCGTCCGAGGGGAGATCATCGTGGCGGCCCGCGTTCAGTTAGGGACCGAGGGCGCCGGGGCACTCTCTCTCCGGGCGGTTGCTCGAGAACTCGGAATGGCCTCCTCGGCGGTGTATCGCTACTTCAAATCGCGCGACGAACTCTTGACGGCGTTGATCGTCGAGGCGTACGACGCCCTCGGCGCGGAGGCGGAGGCCGGCGTGACGGTGGGCGAGAGTTCCCTCGAGCGCTGGCGCAACGGGTGCCGTTCGGTACGACGGTGGGCGCTGTCGCGGCCGACGGAGTACGCCCTCATCTACGGTTCTCCGGTGCCCGGCTACCAGGCGCCGGAATTAACCGTCGCACCCGCGAGCCGGGTGCTCCTCGCCCTGGCGGGCGTCCTCGCCGAGGCCAGTCACGCAGGAGAATTGGCGGACGACCCAACGACAGTCCTGCCAACTTCCATTGACGCCGAGATGCGGGCATTGGCGGACTTCGCTACGCCGGGCGTCCCACCGTTGATCGTCGCCAAAGCCCTGGTGGCGTGGAATCAACTCTACGGACAGGTGAGCTTCGAGGTCTTCGGCCAACTCCACGGCCTCGTCCAAGACACCGACGCCTTCTTCGATTTCGCCATTGACGCCATGGCTCACGTGGTCGGATTCCGCTCTTCCTGAGCCCAAGGGCTGCGTTTACGTCAGGATGACGCAAGTGATTTCGGGTTGCAACGCTCGCCACGTGTGAAGCCTGGGATGAACGTTCAAAAAAGGGACTGTTCGCACAAGTATCCTGGTCGTACGGAAGTACTTTCCATTTCTACAGCCCAAGTGCCCTCTGGGATCCAGGAAATCCTTGACGCGACTCCAAAATGTGTGTACACTGCTCTTAAACAGGAGCAGTGCTCTCACTCGGACCGGTCAGGAGACCACGATGAACGATCAGACCAACTCACATCACCCCCACTCCGCCCCCCTCGAGCGACCCGTCGAAGGTCGCATGATCGGCGGTGTCGCCGCGGGCTTCGCTCGCTTCTTCAACGTAGATGT
>PKZN01000082.1 GCA_003133075.1 Acidimicrobiaceae bacterium
CGCGCGAGGGAGTCGACGACGAATATTGGCTTCCACTGCGCCTTTTCCCCGTTCTGTGCGTAGGAGACGCTCGCGTACCACTGCTCACCGCGCTGCAAGATTCGCATATCGCCCTCCATGGTCGTGAGCTGGTGTCCACTCACGGCCGCGTAGAACTCGCCGTCGCGCTGGGGGTCGGGCGAGACGTGGTCGAACCAGCCGGGCGCGTTTGGTTCGTACATCGCCCCAAAGCCCACGAACTGATCGGGCTGCCACAGACCGTAGGTCGCACCCGCGGGGTCGACGAGCACCGCCATCGTGCCCGCGTCCATGACCGTCATCGCGGGCATCACGACCGTGGCGCCGTTCGCGGTCGCCGCGGCGATCGCCTCCTCCATCGAAGCGGTGGCGAAGTACGTCGTCATCGCGCCGCTCGCACCCGCCATCTGCCCGAGACCGAGCACCGCCGCGTCGTTGACCAAAGCCATTGCGTAAAAGCCGGTCTCGGCCGTGCCGAGGGTCCAGGTCCAGTCGAAGAGCGCGCTCAAAAACGCCCTCGTGTCGTGGTGCTGTTCCTCGTCGGCGACCATGATGTCGATCCAACAGGGCATTGCTTCTTCGTGGTGGTCCAGTGCGCTCATCGCCTCATCATGTCAGAAACGACGCGCGCTGTCCACGGGCACCACCGCGCTCTCGCGTGCGGTGTCGCCCATCGTGCACGACGCCGAGCGTGTGTGTACATTTACCATCCAGGAGGTCGGGGCATGAACGAAGAGATGACGCGTGCGCCGGCGACGGCGACGACACCACCCCCCCGAGCGAGGATTCAAGTCGTCCCGGTGCGAGGGTTGCCCGTCGTGGTCGCGCTGGTCGTATTCGTGGCGCTCTCGATCGGCTTTAACTGGCGATGGGGACTGATGTTCAATCACGTCGTCGGCGGCGGTCTCTGGACGGGCATCGACCTCTTCGTCGGTCTCGTGATCGGCCCGATCCTCGGTCGACTCTCCATTCCCGCTCGGGCCGAGTTCTCAGCTCGCTTCATGCCGAAGATGGTCATCATCATGCCGACCGTGGTGATGATGACGTTGGCCACCGGATTTCAGGTCGCACGATTCTCGGGAAATCTCGCGGCGTCGAGTCCCAATCACGCGTGGCTGATCGTGTCCTTTTGCGTGGTGGGCATCATGGCCGTCATCGCGCTGGGCGTCCTCGAACCGGCCAACATCGCGGTGCTCTTCGAGATGAACAAACCCGTGCCCGACGGAGAACTCATCGGTCGATTGATGCAGCGATTCATCTACACCGCGGGCATCACCGGCGTCATGCAAGTCGCGACGTTGATCATCATGACCCGGTTGGCGTCGCGATGAGCGCGCACGCCGCCGCGCCGGACCTCGAGTCGCGCTACCGGCCCGTGCCGCCGGTGGGGTGGCTGTCTTCGGGCGCGCTCGCCTGCGTCATCGTCGGCGGCATTCTCCTCGCCAGCTACGCTCCGCGCGTGGCGCCCCTCGGCGCGGCGACCGCGTTGTTGGTCGCGGCGGCCGTCCTCATGGTGATCGCCGGGACGCTCCTCGCGCGGATCGGGGACTTCGCGTGGGCCACCTTCGCACTGGTGTTCAAGTGGGCGTTGCTCGCGTACGTCGTCATCGCGGGCATGATCGAGTTCGCGTTCGTGCACGACCACACGCGCGGTTCGTCGCTCGTCATCGTGACCTTGATGCTCGTGATCTTCGCCTCGAGTGTGCCCACGACCATCGCGTTCACCGTCGCGCGNNAGGTAGTTGCCTGAGGCAACTGGAAAAAGGAGTGGCACATGCCAACACGAACGGCGCGAACGACCTGGACGGGCGGTCTCCAAGACGGCTCCGGCGAAGTCGAACTGGTAAGTAGTGGACTGGCGACCTTTGACGTCTCCTTTCCCAAGCGCGCGGCCGAAGAGGCCGACGGGACCACCAGTCCCGAAGAGCTCATCGCGGCGGCGCACTCGTCGTGTTACTCCATGGCCCTCTCGGGCGGTATCGCCGCGGCCGGTGGCACCCCGGAGTCGCTCGTCGTCGACGCGGTCGTGCGCCTCGGGCCCGACCCGGCGGGGGGGTTTCGTATCGTCGACATCGCCCTCACGGTGCGCGCAAAGGTGCAAGGTCTCGACGAGGCTGGTTTCGTCGCGGCCGCCGAGGCTGCGAAGGCGGGTTGTCCGGTCTCAAAGGCCCTGACCGGGACGACGATCACCCTCGACGCCGCACTCGCCTAGATCGATCGGCGGCTATTCGTCGCGCGAGAGTTTTTCCAGCGCCGGCAACGCCGCCTCGAGTGAATCACGCTCTTTGGAGCTGAGTCGTTCGAGGCGCGCGTCGAGTTCTAACGTGCGCTGATTCCACAGCGCCGCAAGTTCGCGCTGTCCCACTTCGCTCAGGTTCACTAATGACGCGCGCCGGTCCTCGGGGTCGCTCGTGCGCTCAAAGAGGCCAAGCGTTTCGAGACCCGCGACGACTCGCGTCGCGACCGAGGGATCCATCGCTTCGTGCGTGGCGAGCGTGGAGATGCGCATTGCCCCGAACTCCTCCACCGTCGCCAGGGCCGAGACCTGCGAGGCGGTGAGCTTCGACTGACTCTCGCGGCGCAGCGTGCGCGCGAGGCGCGTGAGCGCCAGACGCAGCCGTGCCGCCGCGAGGCCGGTCTGGGGAACGTCGAGCGTGGTCATCGCACCACTTCGGCGTTGACCGCGATCTCACCGGGCAGCCCGCCTGAGGTCTCGGCCAACTCCTCGATGAGTTCTGGAACGTTCGTGGACTGGTAGATGTAGCGCTTGCCCCGGAGTGCCGAGAAGATCGCGCCGACCACCGAGATGGCGATCGCCAGGGAGAAGACGATGACGAGGCCGTGGTGGAAGGGACTCTGGATGAGGCTCGGGAAGAAGTGCTTGCCCGTCAACGTCGACCACTGCAGGTTCGAGACGTGCGCTGACGCCTGTGATCCGAGCAGGCTCTTCAGGGGGTTGAAGCCGAGGAACGAGGAGAAGAGGCTCCCGACCGCGGGCATGTTCGCCACGGTGTGCGCCTGGGCGATCGAGACGCCGTGAGTGGAGAGGCCCTTGAACATCGCCTTGGGCAGCGTGTTGGTGAGCCCGACGATCATCAAGGAGAAGAAGACGCCGATCGAGAGCACCATGCCGGTGTTCATGAAGGCCGCTTGGATGCCGGCGGCGCCCCCGCGTTGGTCCGCGGGCACCGAGTTCATGACGGCGGCCGAGTTGGGTGCGGCGAACATGCCGCTGCCGAGTCCGTTCGCGAAGACCAACAACGCGAAGATCCAGTAGGCGAAGTTCGTCGGGACGAAAAGGAGGCCCAAGAAGCTCAGCGCGAAGACGCTCAGTCCCGCGGTGGAGAGGATGCGCGCCCCGTGGCGGTCCGAGAGGAAACCCGAGATCGGACCGGCGACGAGGAAGCCGACCGTCAAGGGCAACAAGAAGATGCCCGCCCACAGCGGCGTGTCGGAGTAGTTGTAGCCGTGCAGCGGAAGCCAGATGCCCTGGAGCCAGATGATCAACATGAACTGCAAGCCACCGCGGGCAATCGCCGCCAAGAGACCGGCCGCCGAGCCCATGAAGAAGGCGCGGATCTTAAAGAGCTGCAGATTGAACATCGGCGCAGCCACTCGGCTCTCGATGGCCAAGAAGGCGGCGAGGAAGACCACGCCAATGGTGAAGGCCGAGAGCACGAGCGGCGACGTCCAGCCCATCGAGTGACCCCCGTGGGGCTCGATCCCGTAGACGATGCCGACCAGCACCGCGGTCAGACCTACGGCGAAGGTCAGATTGCCCCACCAGTCGATCTTCGCCGGCGAGCGCACCCCGTTGTCGCGCAGACTCATGTAACTCCACACCGTCCCGATGATGCCAAAGGGCACCGACACCCAGAACACGAGGCGCCAGTCGATCACTGAGAGCAGGCCACCGAGGATGAGCCCGACGAAGGAACCACCGATCGCGGCGACCTGGTTGATGCCCATCGCCAGACCTCGTTGATTCGAGGGAAACGCGTCAACGAGAATCGCGCTCGAGTTCGCGAAGAGCATCGCGCCGCCGACCCCTTGGACGAGGCGCCACAACACCAACCAGAGGGCCCCCGAACCGTTGGTGAACGGGTCGATGGCGAGGAGAATCGAACCCACGGTGAAGACCGCGAAACCCAAATTGAAAATCCGGACCCGTCCGACGATGTCGCCGAGTCGTCCGAGACTGATCACCAACACCGCGGTCACCAGCAGGTAGCCCATCAGAAGCCAAAGTAGGTACCCCACGTTGCCGGGGAGGAGGGGATTGATGCCGATCCCTCGGAAGATCGCGGGGAGCGAGATCAAGATGATCGAGCCGTTGATCACCGCCATGAACACCCCCAAGGTGGTGTTGGTCAGGGCTATCCACTTGTACCGATCAGGGTGTACGTCGAGTAACTGCGACATCGAATCCACTCGCTTCTCTGAGAACTAATTGCTTGACTACAAGCAAGTATATACGCGCAACGCCGGACGACGTGCGGCGCACGAACGGAGTTACGTGGCGGCGAGCATCTCGTCGTAGGTGGGACGTAGTTCCTCGTAGCGGGCGTCGCGGGTCACTTTGGAGGTCGCGTCACCCGCGAGCACCGCCGCCAAACTCTCGAGGTGACGGTGCCACCCCGCACCAAAACCGGGTGCGTCCTCCTCGCTCGTGGCGCGGTGCGTGAGGGTGAGTTGGCTGGTGCCGACGCCGTCGCGCCCGACGTCGAAGGAGAGCTGGGAGGTGTAGTNNGGGACGGGCGTCGAACTCCGCCGCCGCCAACCACTGTTCGATCTGGGTGGGTTCGGTGAGCGCCGACCAGACCTCCTCGGGCGTCGCCGGCAGCGTAATGACCAAGCGCACCGTGTAGCCGTCGCTGTCCTTCTCCAATGTCCCGAGTGTCGCCGCCATGAGGAACTGACAACGTCGTTGCGTAGTGCTAGAACGTGCGGATGACAGTTGCAAACATCGGCATCGTGTCCGTACCGATCACCGACCCGGACCGTGCCATTGCGTTCTACGTCGGGGTGCTGGGATTCGAGCTCATCGACGACGCCCCCATGGGGCCGACGATGCGCTGGGTGACGGTCGCGCCGAAGGGTGGCGAAACCCATCTGAGTCTGGTGACCTGGTTCCCGACGATGGTGCCGGGGTCGATGAAGGGACTCCTTTTTAATAGTGACGCACTCGATGAGGACATTGTCACGGTGAAGACGGCGGGTGTTGCGGTGAGCGACGTACAACAAGAAGCCTGGGGTCGCTACGTCACCTTCGAGGACCCCGACGGAAACGGGATCATTCTTCGAGGCGAGATTTCAACTTCGTAGGATGCCCCTGGCTCGACGGCGTCGCTTTGACACCAATTTCGCTCGTGATTAGCCTCACTTCCATGAAGTCGATGCCGTCGAGACGTGGTGTCAAATGGCGGGCGCGCTAGGTGCCCACTGCCCACACCGAAACGGTCGATAAGTACTTAGAGGCGATCTACTACATCGCCGCGGAGGGTGAAGTCGTGCGCCCCGGTCGCCTCGCCTACTGGCTCTCGGTGAGCGCCCCGACGGTGAGTGACGCCCTCGCGCGCTTGAAGCGCGACGGGTGGATCGAGATCGGTCCTGATCGCAGCGTCACCTTGACCGAGAGTGGTCGCACGACCGCCACGAGCCTGGTCCGCCACCACCGCATCCTCGAGCGCTGGCTCACCGATGTCCTCAACTTTGACTGGGCGACCGCCGACGTCGAGGCCGATCGAATCTCGTCGTCGATCTCCGACGCGGTCGTCGACCAGATCGACGCGTCAATGGGCTCGCCCGCGACCTGCCCGCACGGCAACGTCATTCCGGGGCGTGTCGCCCCCTACGGCGTGCTCGTCGCGCTGGCGGACCTGGAGCCGGGTCTCCCCGCCACGGTTCGTCGGATCTCCGAGGTCGCCGAGCACGACGCACCCGCGTTGCTCTCGATGCTCGCCGAACACGCCATCCACGAAGGCAGCGAAGTCGTCGTCGCGACGTCCGACGTAGGACCGGGCGAACTCGCCCTCAGTGTTCGCGGCGAGCCGTTCGTCTTGTCCCTCGAGGCGGCCCAACTTATCTGGGTCGAGACTCGCTGACTCGGACGGTGCCACAGGGCCCTCGTAGGCTCCAGGCAATGAAGAGGGCCTCGAGCGTTGCTGTACTCGCGGCATTCGCGTTACTCGCGTCGGTCCTCCCCGCGTCGCCTGGCATCGCGGCGTCACGCCTCGCGCTCTCACCCGTCGCTCGAGTGTGGAGCGAACCATCGGCGGGCTACGGGTTCCTCGACCAAGCGATTCTCCACGCTCGACGGACCATCGACCTCTCGCTCTACGAGCTCTCCGACCCGACCATCGAACGAGAGCTCATCGCTCGGGCTCGCGCCGGGGTGGCGGTGCGAGTGTTGCTGAACGCCGATTACGAGGGGCGCTACGAGAACGCCTCCGCCGCGTCGACGTTGAAGGCGGGATCGGTGGACGTCGCGTGGGCGAGCGCCGGGACGATCTTTCACGCCAAGTACGCGCTCATCGATGGCGACGCCGCCTACATCGGGACCGGCAACCTCGTGGCGTACGACTACCCCTCGACCCGGGACTTCTGGGTGGAGGACACCCGAGCACCCGACGTCGCGGCAATTACCTCGACCTTTGACGCCGATTTCTTTCAGCGCAACACCGCGCCCCTCGACGCGGGCGGCCTGCTCTGGAGCCCGGGATCGACCTCGACGCTCGTCACGCTGATCTCCTCGGCGACGCGAACGCTGTTAGTCGAGAACGAGGAAATGGATAACACCACGATCGAATCAGCGTTGGAGCAGGCGGCGCGCCGCGGGGTCGACGTGAAGGTCGTGATGACGTACTCCTCGGAGTGGTCGGCCGCGCTCAGTCGCCTTCGCCAGGCCGGGGTGCGGGTCGCCACGCTCGGCCCGTCACAGATCTACATCCACGCCAAGGTGATCTGCGCGGACTGTTCGGCGAGCGGGGGGACGGTGTTCATCGGTAGTGAGAACTTCTCGGTCGCCTCGCTCGACTACAACCGCGAACTTGGCGTGCTCACTAATTCGCCCGCCGCCGTCAGCACGGTCGAGCGGGCCGTCGACGCCGATTACGCCACCGGACGCGCCGCGTCGTGAAGACTGGACCCCGTGGTCCTTATTCCGTGACGAAGAGATAGGCGCGAACGTGATCGCGAGTCAGTGGGGCAAGACGCCCCGAGAGAGCGTCCTGGACGAGTGCCGACGACTCGGCACGAGAAACGTCGTAGCGCAGTGNNGAGGGATACTGGCCCCGCGTGTGGGCCATGCGCGGCTTCCTCTACGCCTGGAACGCGACGGCGGTACCGGTGGTACTCAATGGCGCGCGCGACGACCACTGGCGAGTGCGCGAGATGAGCGCCAAGGTTGTCGCCCGCCACCAGGTAGTTGAGGCCGTCGCCGCGATGGAGGACCTGAAAGACGACCCGACGCCGCGCGTGCGCACCGCCGCCGATCGGGCGCTCGCTCGCCTCTTCGACTTCGGCGCGTAGGAATCCTTCGACGCGTGTGCGAGGATGGCAACGGGCGCCAAGGAGCACCGAAGGCTGTTGAACTCGCGCACACGTCTGGCCGCTCTTTTTGTGGCGGCCCCGATGGCCATCCTGGTGGTCACTCGCCCCGTCGCCCTCGCGGATGCGACGACGCCCCCCGGCCAGGTCATCACCGTCCAGGCAACGTCCCCTCACTCCCGATCGGCGGTGCTGCGCACCTGGCGACTCGACGCGCAGGGTCACTACGTCCAGGTGCACGGGCCGGTGGTGGCGGACGTGGGGGTCAACGGCGTCGGCCACACCCACGAGGGTCTCGGGCGCACGCCCATCGGGGTCTTCACCTTGACCAGCGCCTTCGGGAGCGACCCTAACGACGGTGGCCGACTGCCCTACGTGCGCACCGGACCCGACGATTGGTGGGACGAGAATCCCGCGTCCGCTCACTACAACCGACTCATTCGCAGCACCGTTTCGCCGGGCGGCGCTTCGGAGAACCTCTACTACGCGGGCTACGCGTACTCGCACGCCGTCGTCATCAACTACAACACCGACCCCGTCATCAAGGGTGCGGGCAGCGGTTTTTTCCTCCACGTCAGTCTCAACGAGGCGACCGAAGGCTGCGTCTCGATTCCGGCCGCGGACCTTCGATGGGTGATGCGGTGGCTGAACCCGCGTCTCAACCCGGTGATCAGCATCGGCGTCGGGCCCGCTGCGTTAGCGGCGATCGCGACGCCGACTTAGTCCGCTCGGTTCTCGGGGTAGAGGCGCGTGGACGCCTCACCTTGGATGAGGGACCACGCCCGCGTGAGCGCGATCACGAACGACGCGAAGATCACGTAACAGAGCCCGTTGACGATCCAGGTGAGATGGGGCCGGGCGAGCAGGGCGACCCCGCCGGAGAACTGCGCCACGTAGGTGAGGCAACTCAAGACCAGGAGCTCGTACTGCGGGTTCTGCTGGAGCGTTCTCGCCTGCAGGGTCCACGTGCTGTAGAGACACACGAGCGAGAGGATGATCATGGCGACGCCGATGTTGGTCTTGGGCACGATCGCCAGCAGTGATATCGAAAAGGCGTTCACCAGGCCCGTGAAACTGCTGCCCGCCAACGTGCGCGCCTTGGGCGGCGCCGACGGCCCAAAGACCGCTTCGGTGCGCAACGAGACCGCGACGAANNGGCGATCACGCACTCACCGCCCAAGCGTTCGGCGCGACTGCGCAGGTTGGCGAGACCCAGGCCCTCTTTGGAGGTCACACTGGGCAGTCCTACGCCGTTGTCAACGACTTCCAGGGTGACGTGGTCACTGGCGCTCACGGTCACGAGGAATCGCGAGGCCTGGGCGTGCTTCGCCGCGTTGGTGAGCGCTTCACGCACTACCGCCAACAGATTGTCGGCTGTTCGTTGGGGCACGTTCTCCACCGGGCCGGCGAACGTGACCTCGGGTCGCGCACCGAGGAGCGGCGTGAGCTCGCCCACGAGTTCGAGCACGCCGTGACGTAGCCCACCCTTGACGTCACCGCCATCGAGTTCGTAGATGGCGGTTCGTATCTCGGTGATGGTTGTGTCGAGGTTGTCCACCGCGGTGTTAACCCGACTCACTATGAGTTCCGGGTCGGCGCTGCGGGTGGCCTCTTGGAGACTCAGCCCGATGGCGAAGACCCGCTGGATGACCCGATCGTGCAGATCTCGCGCGATCCGGTCGCGGTCGTCGAGCACGCTACTCATGCGCACCCGGTCGTGGAGCCGGTTGTTCTCTATCGCGATGCCCGCGGCGAGCGCCAACGCCTCCGCTAACGATTCGTCCTCGTCGCTGAAGGAGTCGGCGCCACGTTTGTCGGTCAAGTAGAGATTGCCGTAGACCTCGTTGCGCGTACGCACCGGCACCCCGAGGAACGACTTCATCGCCGGGTGATGCGCCGGCACGCCGTAGCTATCGGGGTGCGTCGCCAAGTCGCGAAGACGAAGGGGTTCGGGGTCAGTGATCAACAGACCTAGCACGCCACGACCGGTCGGGGGTGCCCCGATGAGGGCCTTTTCCTCCTCGCTTAATCCGACAGAGATGAACTGGTCGAGGGTGGTGCGAGCTTCGTTGAGGACACCGAGTGCGCCGTAGCGCGCATCGACGAGGACGCAGGCCTCTTCGACGAAGTGGCGCAGCAACACCGAGAGTTCGACGTCGCCTTCGATCATGAGCACGGCGTCGAGGAGCCGACGCAGCGTCGCTGAGTCGTGGATCTTCTGGTAGGGCACTACTGCGATGGTAACGAGCGCCGTTGGTGAGCCAATCGGTGCTCGCGGGGCACGACGGCGAACCCTGTCACAATGGGAACGTGACCATCCGCGTCTTCCTCCTCGACGACCACGAGATGGTCCGCGAAGGAATTCGTAGCCTCCTCGAGAGTGACGAGGACCTCGAAGTCGTCGGGGATGCCTCGACCGCGGCCGAAGCGCTGGCGCGTATCCCGCTCGCTCGGCCCGACGTCGCAATCCTCGACGTGCGACTAGAAGACGGCAACGGCATCGAAGTCTGTCGAGAGGTGCGCTCGGCCCACCCCGAGATCAGTTGTCTGATGTTGACGAGCTTTGCCGACGACGAAGCGCTCTTCGCCAGCGTGATGGCCGGTGCCGCGGGGTACGTCCTCAAACAGATTCGTGGTCGCGACCTCGTGGACGACGTGAAGAAGGTGGCGAGTGGCGCGTCACTGATGGACCCGCGCGCCGTGGCTCGCGTGGTCGAACGTATCGCCCATCCCCCCCAGGTTCCCTCGGCCCTTGCGCAACTCTCCCCCCAAGAACGTCGTCTCTTGGACTTCATCGCCGAGGGACTCACCAACCGACAGATCGCCGAGGCGATGTTCCTTTCGGAAAAGACCGTGAAGAACTACATGACCGGGCTCTTGAGCAAACTCAACATGAACAATCGCACCGAAGCCGCCGTCTTCGCTACCAAACTCAAGCGCCCCGGCGACGAACCGCCTCCTCGAGCGAATTAGGCGCGCCCACGGGCGAGGTCCGTGAGATCGAGGCCGACCTCAACGAGTGCCTGCTCCAGTCGCCGACGTTCCTCCGCCGGTTTGGTGAAGTGTTCGGGCGAAGTATGGATGTCGCTCGCGAGGGAGAGTTTGATCAGTGCTCGGTCGTAGCCGACCTCGGTGGCGAGCGCCGAGTAGACGCCCTCGTCCGGGAGCGATGGACCGACGAGCATCTCGAAGCGTCGCGAGAGCACGTGCTCTAACAACGCCTCGCGACTTGGCTCGTCGGACCATTCGTCCAGTGAGTGACGCAGCAGTGTTACGTACATCGCGCCACCCGCTCCCGCGCGGTGCCGTGCTGGTGCGTGAGACGCCATCTAGTCCTCACGGTACGACGCGGCCCCGAAGCGCGTCATTTCGTTAGTACGACTTTGAGGGCACCCGTCTCACCGGCTCGCGCAAACGTGTCGTAGGCGGAGACGATGTCGTCCATCTTGAAGTGATGGGTGACGAACTGGGCCGCGTTGATCTGGTGCGCCGCGACCAACTTCAACAGAGTGGGCGTCGAATACGTGTCCACCAACCC
>PKZN01000147.1 GCA_003133075.1 Acidimicrobiaceae bacterium
GCATCGGGGCCAACACCGTCGACGTGCCCCTCACCTTCCTCGCCACCGTCCGTCAGGGCCACGCCGCCACGCAGGTCCTCGAGATCAACGGCCAGGTGATCTACGTGGTGGGCGTACCCATCCCGGCCGTGGACACCCAGTTCTACGAGGTGTTCAAGTTCAACTCACTCGAGCGCACGTTGCGTCTCTTGATGTTCGTCCTCGGCGTCGGCGCCCTGATCACCATCCTCTTCGGCGTCTCGGGCGGACTATGGGTGACCCGCCGCACGGTGCGACCCCTAGAGCGTGTCTCCTTGGCCGCCGCGGCGATCGCCGACGGCAATCTCTCGACGCGCCTCCAGGTCACCCAGGCGGACCGCGAGGTCCAACAACTCACCGACTCCTTTAACGAGATGGTCAGTCAACTCGTCGAGCGCTTAGAGCGCGACGCCCGGTTCGCGAGTGACGTGAGCCACGAGCTACGTTCGCCACTCACGACCTTGGCCACGACCGCCTCGGTACTCCAACAACACCGCGCCGAGCTCTCCCCCGCGGGCCAGGAGAGCCTCGACCTGCTCACCGCGGACCTCTCGATCTTCCAATCACTCGTCGAGGACCTCTTAGAGATGGCGCGCACCGACGCCGGCGCGGTGCCCCTGGCGATCGAGACGGTCGACGCCGTCGAACTCGTGCGTCAATCCGTGCGTTCCGCGGCTCGACGTCACGGCATCGTCGAGCCCCCCATTGAAGTGGCCCCCGCCATCGACGATCCATTGATATCGGTGGACCGACGGCGCTTCGAACGCGTGATCACCAACCTCATCGACAACGCCCACCACTACGCCGGGGGCACGACGGC
The DNA here is from genome assembly GCA_003133075.1 of Acidimicrobiaceae bacterium. Lineage (GTDB taxonomy): Bacteria > Actinomycetota > Acidimicrobiia > Acidimicrobiales > RAAP-2 > RAAP-2. The sequence goes on from PKZN01000147.1 coordinate 839, forward strand.
CGTTCGACTCGACTACGAGCGAGGGCAGTTCGCCGTGAACGTGGATGACGCGGGACCGGGAATACCGACCGAGGAGCGTGAAGAAATCTTCGAGCGGTTTTTCCGTGGGCGGGCCGCCCACGACCGCGGCAACGTGCGCGGCACCGGTCTCGGCCTCGCCCTGGTGCGCGACCACGTGCGGGCCTTCGGAGGATCGATCGAAGTGCTCGAAAGCCCCGAGGGTGGCGCTCGACTCCGCATCCTCCTGCCACTCGTGGAAGGAGAGCCCTCGTGAAACGCCTGCGGGTGGCGCTGTTGATGGCGCTCGGTGCCCTCGTGCTCGCGGGCTGCACGCTCGTGTCGCCCAACGCGCTGCCCCAGCGCATTCCACCCTCGAAGGTGCACCTCGGACTGCTCAACAAGACGATCCCCGACACCAACGGCGCGCGGGTGCGCTTCATTACCCAGCCGGTCTACAACATCGACATCACCGGTCACCTGGTGTCGTCGAGTCGTATCGTGCCGTCGCCGCCGGCGCTGGCCACGGTCATCGAGCAGCTGCTCCTTGGACCCTCGGCAATTGAAAAATCGGCCGGCTACTCCTCGGCGCTGCCGAAGTCGCTGGTCCTACTCTCGGCCCACGTCCGCAACGATGTCGGAATGGTCAACCTCGCCAGCTCCCTGGGTGCGCTCCCGCGTCACCAACAGGTCCTCGCGGTGGGTCAACTCGTGCTCACCGCCGACGTCGTTGGCGCCACTCGCGGGATCGTCATCGAAGTAGCCGGCGTGATCCAACGCGTGCCGCTACCCAATGNNTGTTCGAGGTCGTAGTACTCGCGCGTCGTCTCATCAAAGACGTGCACGATGACGTCGCCGTAGTCGAGCGCCACCCACTCCCCTTGGAAGAGCCCCTCCACGCGGATCGGCTTGATGCCCAGCGCCAACTCGACCAGACGTTCGACCTCTTCGGCGATGGCGCGCACCTGGCGGTCGTTGCGACCAGACGTGACGACCAACGCGTCGAAGCTGTCGATCAACTCGCGCAGGTCCAACACGACGGTGTCGACGCCGAGTTTCTCCTCCGCCGCGATGACCGCGGCGTTCACCAGGGTCGAGGTAAACGTGGAATGGGGGCCGCGAGGCTGCTCGCCGCTCGTCACGCGCTCACTCAGTGGGCCACCCCGAGAACGGCGAGCGCGCCGAAGAAGGGAACAGCGAGGGCGAGGGCACCGAGGATGGCGTAGCGCTGCTTGGTGCGTCGCAACTCTCTGCGACCGGGCGTCGCGTCTGCGACCTCTACTCGTGTCGACCGTTGCTCAGACAAATCGAAGGTGCGAACCGCCATTGCCTCGACTCTAGCCTCGGGCCTGCTCGAAGAGTGGAATCACGCGCGCGGGCAAGAAATGGCGGAGATCCTCCGCTCCGGGTGCGAGTTCCCGCACGAACGTGCTCGAGAGGTCGACGGGCTCCATGGGAATGACGTAACTGCGCCACAGCGGTAAGGCGGCGGTATCCGAGCCCGGACGAGGCACGATGCCGACTTCGACGAGTTCTCGCAACTCCTCACCACCGTGCCAACTGTCGAGCTGCGTCGCTAAGTCCGCGCCCACGATGAGGTCCACCGACTCCGCGTCGTTGCGCAGTTCGCGCACCGTGTCGAGTGTGTAGGAGGGACCCGTGCGGCGCAGTTCGATGTCCGAGACCTCCACGAGGTCCAAGTCGTCGAACGCGGCGTGGGCCATGGCGAGGCGCACGTCGGCCGCCAAGACGCCGGTCCCCTTCAGGTAGGGGTCCCCCGCGACGGTCACCACGAGTCGGTCGAATCGGCCGGTGCGCGCGGCCGCCGCCAAGGCCGCGACGTGGCCCAGGTGCGGGGGGTCAAAGGTCCCGCCGAAGAGACCCAGTCGGCGAACTTTCACTACCGAAGCCTATTTGATTGGATGATTCCTCGAAGTGCCCATAACCTTGTCAGATGGCATCGACCAGCAACGAGTGGACCCCGAGGAGTTGGCGCGAGTACTCACTCGCCCAGTCGCCCACCTGGCCGGACACCGAGCACCTTGCGCGCGTCGAAGCCGTACTCGCCACCAAGCCGCCCCTCGTCTTCGCTGGCGAGGCCCGTCGCCTCCAAGATCAACTCGCCTTAGCGGCGAGCGGCCGGGCCTTCGTNNCTCACGTACGCGGCCGGCGTTCCCGTCATCAAAGTCGGACGTATCGCGGGCCAGTTCGCCAAACCGCGCAGCGACGACTTCGAAGAGCGCGACGGCGTTCGCCTTGCGGCCTTTCGCGGTCACATCATCAACTCCGAGGAGTTCAGCGCGGAGGCGCGTCGACCCGATCCCGAACGACTGCTGAGCGCGTACCACCAGAGCGTCTCGACGCTCAACTTGCTGCGCGCCTTCACGACCGGTGGCTTCGCCGCGCTCTCGCGCGTGCACGCCTGGAACCAGGAGTTCGTCGCGAACTCCCTCGAGGGCAAACGCTACGAGGTCATCGCGGACGAGATCGAGCGGGCCCTGCAGTTCATGAAGGCCTGCGGCATCGACCTCCACGACGACCAGGCGCTCCAAGCCGTCGAGTTCTACACCAGCCACGAGGCGTTGATCCTCCCCTACGAACAGGCCCTCACGCGGCGCGACTCGTTGACCGGCGACTGGTACGACTGCTCGGCGCACTTGCTCTGGGTCGGCGACCGCACGCGCCAACTNNCGACGAACTGCGCGAACTCGTCGACGTCCTCAACCCCGAGAACACCCCGGGTCGACTCACGTTGATCTCGCGCATGGGGCACCAGCGCATCTCTGAACTTCTGCCGCCGCTCGTGGAGGCGATGCGTGATGAAGGCCGCAACGAACTATGGACCTGTGACCCCATGCACGGCAATACCTTCGTCGCCTCGGGTGGTCAAAAGACCCGTCGATTCGACGACGTGCTGTCGGAGACCTCGCAGTTCTTCATGGTCCACCAAGCACTCGGCACCTGGCCGGGTGGGCTGCACGTGGAACTCACCGGCGACGACGTGACCGAATGCCTCGGCGGTGGTTCACGCCTGAACGAGAACGACCTCGACCAGAACTACACCTCGATCTGCGACCCGCGTCTCAACGCCACCCAGAGTCTGGATCTGGCCTTCCACGTCGCGGAGTACCTGCAACGTTACGCGACGCCGATCGGCGAGAGGTCGTTGTAACGAAGGAGCCGTGACCGGTCGCCCTCGAAGCCGTATTCGATCTCGGTCATCGAACAGTTCTCGATGCGCGGGCGCAGACGAACGTCACCCGAGACTCCCTGGTAGTGCTTCATTGCTTGTTCAATAAAGCCGCCGTGGACGACCATGACCACCAGTTCGTTGCGGTGCCGCTCGACGATGCGGTCAATGGCGAGAACGCAGCGATTGAAGAACCCCATCAGGCTCTCGCCCCCGGGNNACCTCGGGCCAACTCAGTCCGTCCGCTTCGCCCACGCCCAGTTCGCAGAGTTGCTCGTCGAGCGCGGGCGTGAGGCGAGCGTTGATCGCGGGAAAGACGATGTCGCCGGTCTCAATCGCCCGGGGCAACGTCGAGGTGTAGAACGCGCTCGCCGCTTCGAGCTCGCCGGTGATCGAAAGGCGTATCGCGAGGGCCGTCGCCTGCGCGCGGCCGAGATCAGTGAGCCCACCGTCGCCGACCGGCCCCCCGGCGAGACCCTTGGCGTTGGCGACGCACTCGCCGTGTCGAATCATCAACAGCCGCGTCGCCCTCGGGAGCGGACCGCGTTGACGGAATCCCTCGGGTGGCAGCAGCGCTTCGTCGCTCACGCGAGTTCGCCCACGAAGGCCTCGAGTTGACGCAACGTGCGGCACTCGATCACCCGGTCGCAGTAGGGCGCGTACTGGTTCACGATCGAGTCCCCGCTGTTCCAGTAACTGGTCGGCTCGGGGTTCAGCCAGTAGACGGCCTTCGCCCGGTGGTGCAGGTCCGCGACGATTTCGGCGTGGGCTTGGTGATAGTTGTTGCGCGCGTCACCGAGGATCAAGACCGTCGAGCG
>PKZN01000143.1:0-2955 GCA_003133075.1 Acidimicrobiaceae bacterium
TACGCGTCGCCGTAGCCGACCTGGTCCGCCACGATACGGCTGAGGACATTGGAGGTGCCGCTCGAGTAGTTAAAGAACGTCCCGGGCTCGTGGGCGAGGGCCAGTTGCGCGGTGTAGCCCGCCATGTCGGACTTGCCTTCGCCAAAGAGCATCTCGATGACGTGGCTGGTCTCACCAATCTCGTAGACCTCGACGAAGGCCAGTCCGTCACGCATCGCCAAGAGGTCGCGCAGGCGGATGGCGTGACGGGGGTCGTGTTCGTCGGCCCACTCGGGTACCGGCGCGGGTGCATCGACGTCGAGGCGCCCCTCGTCAACGAGCGTGCCGATGATCATGTGCAGCATCGACTTGGCCATCGACCACGACAGCAACGTCGACTCCGCGGTGACGGGTTCGCTGGGTTTGTCGAAGAACTCCTTCACCCCGGCGTAGCGCTCGACCAGCACCCGTCCGCCCTGGACGACGACCACGGCGTTCGTGACGGCGAGGTCGTCCATCGAGAAAGCCTCATCGACCACCGCGTCGAGTTCGAGCTGGCGTGGGTGAGTAGCGCGGGGCCACTGGGTCGTGGGCCAAGGGACCCCACTTGGTTGGGGCGCGTAGGCCGGCTGGATTCGCGGGAGGGTGTCGCTCATGACTCTGGTGCATTGTTGCACGGTCTCGTGGGTGAGGAGAGTGGTCAGTTTCAAAGGCGTGAGCCGTAGGTAGTTGACGGCTGAACCTCGGCGTCCGTGGTTCGCGTCGATTGCCGCCCGGGCGAGGAAGCACTGTCGACTGTTACTTTCTCAAGAAACGGTTTTGACACAACAAGGAGAGAGTTGGAGTGACGGCGCGGCGCCACCTACGAGGCAGGAGACTCTCGGGCTCCNNGCCATAAGCTGTCCCACTTCAACGACGTGTGTTGGAGTCGGAAACAATGGAACGCAACCCTCGTACTCCCTCGGAGTCTTGGCCGATAGTCAGTGGACATGGTCCCAACCCTCAGTGATCGCTCCGGACCAAACCGGCACCGGATCGTTCAATGATGTCGCGTGTCCAACGAGCACGACGTGCATCGCGACGGGCCATGACGGCGGCGGCGTGAGCGTTCCGATGTTTTCAATAGGGAGTGAAGTTGGTGGAGAGTGGTCGTGGCCCCCATCCAGCTATTTGGAGCCCCTCAATTCACAGATGGAACCGTCGGGGATTAGTTGCCCCAGTGCTTCCCAGTGTGTGATCGTTGGTTACTCCGGCGCAGTTCCCGTGTATGACGTTGCGACCGAGGTCAGCGGAGCGTGGACGTGGTCGGGTATAGCCACGATGCTCCCCCCGAGCGCGTACGACCTGTACAACATGGACGCAGTCGCGTGCCCGACCGCCACGACGTGCGTCGCGGGAGGGGCGGATAATCAAGGTTCCATGTTTCCCACCGGTACACAGTCGGGAGGGTCCTTCTCGTGGTCAGAAAACCCCCAGCCGCAAAGCGTGTCGGATGGTCCCACCGTGCGGGGAATCAGCTGTCCGACGACCAACACGTGCGTCGCGGTGGGGGGTAATTCCTACTTCGTCGGGACCCAAACGGCGGGCGTCTGGAGTTGGGCGTCCGCGGCGAACTATGTATCGGACGGCACCGGTTCGGGCACAGTTCTTGGAGTCGATTGCCCAACTTCTTCGTGGTGTCTGGCGGTCGGTGCAGATAACAACAACACGGTTACGCCGCAACCAATCTTTTCGATTGGTACGTATGTCAATGGTGAGTGGTCCTGGACGAATGAAGCCGCCGTCTCCGTTTCGGGAGGATCGAATGCCTTCTATTCGGCGGTGAAGTGCATGAACGTTGGTTCGTGCATCGTGATTGGATTGTCGGGAAGCGGCAGCCCTAGCCAGAGGACGATCGTCAGCGACATATCCTCGACGTCGCCTCCGAGCGCACCATCGATTTCTTCCGCGACCTCCGGTGACGGCCTGGCTGACGTTTCGTGGAGTGCTCCCTCTCAGGACAATGGGAGTGCGATCACCGGCTACACCCTGTCCGCAACGGATGTCGAAAACAACGCGACCATCACTGACGCGTGTCCTGATTCTGTTTCGACCACTTCGACTAACTGCACCGCAACTGGCTTGACGAACGGAGTCGAGTACAGCTTTGCTGTGGCCGCGATTAACGCGGACGGAACTGGAGCATTTTCAGCGCCGTCGGCGCTCGTTACGCCTGAGGCAAGCGGCGGAGGTGGCTCGGGCGGATCAAGTGGAGGGGGCGGTGCGGGCAGCGGTGGCGGCGGTTCGAGTGGTGCCGGCGTTGGTGCGACGTCGCCGGCGCCGTCTCCGCCAGTAGTTTCTGCTCCCCAACCAGTTCCGATACCGCGCGAGGTGACGTACGGATTGATCGGGAGTTCGCTCAGCGCCAGAGACCGACAGATCCTCCGCGTCTTGGCACGAAAGTTGACTCCGAATGGTTCCATCACCGTTGTCGGCTACGCGCGTGACGACGTCACCCTCGCGAAGGATCGAGCCTCCGCTGTTGCGAAGTTCTTGGAGGGGCTTGTAGCACTGCACGTGACGATCAGAACCGATACCGCCTCGGCGGTCGGAAAGGTCATCGTGACAACGACNNGCCCGCTTGGGCCCGGACGTCACAGCGACTCTCTAGTTTTCGGTCGTGGAACGAGAAGATGACACAATCACCGCGCGCTACATTTACCGATCGGAGATCGCCACCGAGCGCCAACGTCGACGGGCCAGCTGGTACCTCGTGGCGCGATTAGAAGGCTCAAATGTCGTGGCGCGTATCGAGCCCCTCGGTCGTCGACCCACGTCGACGCGAACTACTTCGCCGAGTGCGCGCCCCGAGGGTAAATGGCTCGCGGTCGGCCCGTGGCACCAGACCCCGAGTCGACATCACTCTCGAGTCCTGGTAGCAGCGAAGGCCGCATCCTAAGAGACGACCTCCGTTTGTTTCGACGGTGGTCGAGACCG
>PKZN01000143.1:3012-7286 GCA_003133075.1 Acidimicrobiaceae bacterium
CGAAAATTCAGTCTATCCGTTGTGGCTTCTGCCCTCCGAGGAGAGCGTCGTCAGCTCGGTTGCTCAAGCACCAAGCAGAACGGATGGCCCACGGGGTCTAAGAAGACCCGAAAGGTCGTACCCGGCTGGAAGCCTGCTTTGGTGGCGCCCAGGGACAGCGCGTGCGCCTCACCAGCGTCGAGGTCCACGACACCGAAGTCGAGGTGCAGTTGCTGAGGAACCGGACCCTCGGGCCACGTGGGTGCGACGTAGGAGGCAATCTTTTGAAACCCCAGAGTCGGGTGTCCCACGTGAACGAGTTCAATCCAATCGACGTCCTCGGGCGCCGTGTCGCCCAGAGGTTCGACCTCGAGACCGGTGAGGGCCGAATAAAAGGCTGCGAGAGCGAGCGGATCGGGACAGTCGAGGGCGGCGATGGTGAAGTGGACGGTGGTCATTGTCGAAAGATACCAAAGGCCCGTGACGGACGAGATTGACACTGGTTGACCGGTGCTGGCTGGGAGACTCGTAGCGAGCTCGCGCCACCACCGCGACGGGCTGGCAGAGACGGTGGAGTGGGCACAGGTGATGGTCAACAGTGATGCCGTCGTGACCCGCATCTGGCGTCGCGCGAAGACCAACGACGTGACACTGATCGTGCTCGGTGTCGGACTTCTCAGCCTCGGTTTCTCGCTCTGGCAACTGAGCGTGCCGGGTTATCTCACCTTCTACGACACGGGTGTCTACCTCGCGGCCTCAATTCATCTGGTCTCGGGGGTGGTGCCCTATCGAAATTACGTCTTCGTCCAACCGCCCGGATTGGTAGTGCTCTTGAGTCCGCTGGGCGTCATCGGACGACTCGGTAGCACCCACGGCGCCTTCGTCGTGGGGCGAATCGTCAGCGCACTCGTCACGGCGCTGAACGTGAGCCTCGTGACGTGGTTGGTGCGGGGGCGCGGGCGTGTGGCGATGGTGATCGCGGGAGTGGGACTGGCGTTGCTGCCGGTCGTCGTGCTGGTGAGTACTGGCGTGAACCTAGAGCCCTACTGCGTGCTCTTCATCCTCTGGGGCGCCGCGGTGCTGTTCGGTCACGATGAGCGAATTGGCGAGTTGAGCTCGAAGGCGCTCACTGGAGCGGGGGTCCTGTTCGGGGTTGCGGGCCTCGTCAAACTTTGGGCGATCTTTCCGCTGCTCGCCGTCGTGGTGTGCTTGGTGCCGCGCTATCGCCGCCGCGTCCTCGTCTTCGTTGGCGCCGCCGGTGCCGCCTTCGTGGTTGGCTGCGCGCCATTCTTCGCCCTCGCACCGCACAACTTTTTCTCCGAGGTCATCGTTGAGCAACTCGCCCGTCGAGCGAATGGGACCGACAGCCTCTCGTTGGCGGGTCGCCTCGTCGACCTGAGCGGATTCGCGACGACCTCGGTGTCACCGTCGACGGTTGCGGCGGTGGCCGTCTTCGGGGTGCTTGGGGTATTGGTCGCTGTCGCCTTCGCGCGACGCCTTCGATGTGACAGCGCGGATGCCTTCTTCCTCTTCGCGGCCATCATCTCCATCGGCGGACTGCTCCTCGCGCCTGAGACCTACGTGTACTACTACTACTTCACGGCTCCGTTCCTGCTCGGCCTCGTGGGCGTTACATTCTCGCGCCTCTTGAAGCCGCTCCCCGCGTGGGCGAGACGGCTACGCATCTCTCCGAGCATTCGACGCCTCGCACTGGGCGCGTTGAGCGTGTCGGTGGTCGTGGTCATCATTGGCCAGTTGCTCTACGTCACGACCTTCTACTCCTACCTCGCCCGTGACTTTGGCGTCGCGTCCGTTGACGCGTCGCGGGTAACGAGTGACATTCCCGACGGTGCGTGCGTGATCTACGTCGACGTGGGCTGGGGCGTCATTGGAAACCGTCTCACGTCCACCAACCCCGACTGCCCGGTCGTGGTGGACCCCATCGGCATGTGGATGGCGCACGGGTACCAGAACGTTCCCCCGACCGCGGCCTTCACCGCGCAGTGGAAGGCCTATTTCGAGGTTGCCGACGACGCCGTGTTCTACGGCCCCTATAACGCGCAGTACCGATCGGGGCCGCACACCTTCGCCTCAACGGTCCCGTGGAGCCCGGGCTTGACCCGGTGGTTCAAACTCCACTATCACCTGCGCTTCGAACGTTTCGGTCTGTACATCTACGCGAAGGACGCTCATCAAGAAAGCTGAGGGCAACACGATCGAGTGACCGCGGCGCGGCTCTCTAAAGTATGAGGCGTGAGCGACCCGAGTGACGGTCCAGCGGACGACGCAGCGCCTGTGCACACGACTGTCGACGCGAGTAATCCCGAGCCGGGTGGCGAGGGGACGAACTCGAGTGCGCCACGACCCAGTGCGCTGCTGAGGACGCTGGCGTTTTGGCGCTCTCCGGCGGACCAACCACGGTGGGCTCGTCCGGCATTGCTCGCAATCGCCGCCTTAGCTACGTTTTCCTACGCCTGGGGGATCAGCAACTTCGCGCTCGAGCCCTTCTACGCCGGCGCCGTGCGAAGCATGGGCGCGAACTGGAAGGACTTCTTCTACGGCGCNNGTCGACCCCGCCGGGACCGTCACGCTGGACAAGCTGCCGGGGGCCTTTTGGGTGCAGGCCCTCTTCGTGCGAGTCTTCGGCTTTCACTTCTGGTCCGTCGCGCTGCCCCAGGTGATCGCCGGCGCCCTCACGATTCTCGTGCTCTACCGAGTCGTTCGCCTGCTCGCCGGCCCCAGCGCCGCGCTCGTGGCCGCCCTTATCGTGGCCGCTTCCCCCATCACGGCGTTGTTGAATCGAGGGAACGTCTCGGACTCGATGCTGGTCCTCTTGACCGNNTGGGTCGGCTTGGCGTTCCAGACCAAAATGGTCCAAGCCTGGGTGATCGTCCCGGCGTTGTTGGCCACCTACCTCGTCGCGAGTCCCAACGACCTGCGCCGTCGCGTCCGTGACGTCCTCGCCGCCGCGGTGGTCATCGTGATCGTGTCACTGAGTTGGATAACAGTCGTCGCACTCATCCCCGGGCACGACCGTCCCTACGTTGACGGCACGAAGGACAACTCGCCCTTCGTCCAGGTCTTCGTCTATAACGGTTGGGCGAGGGTTGGCGTGCACCTCGGCATCGGCGAGACCTCGCTCACCGAGCAGCCCTTCGAGCGCGTCGCAATCGAAGAAGGTACATTTTTCGGGACGCAGCGCATCGGCGCGTCCTTCAATCGCTTGCTCGTTGGACCACTGGGGCGCGACGACGCCTGGTTGTTGCCGGTCAGCGTTCTTGCGGGGGCCGCGCTGCTCGTGGAACGCAGAAAGAAACCGCGAGGTGACCTCATCCGAGCCGGCGTCATCCTCTGGGGCGGATGGCTCGTGATCCTCTGGGCGTTCTTCAGTTTCGGAGAGTACGTGAACTCGTACTACACCGCCGCCCTCACCCCCGCCGTGGCGGCGCTCTGTGCGATGGGGCTCGGCGCCTGTTGGCGACACCGCACGACCAACGTGCTCGCTCGAGGGCTCCTCCTCCTCGCCGTGCCACTGACGACGCTTTACGCCGCCCTNNGCGCTGTTCCTCTCGATGGTGCCGCGATGGCGCGAGCGCGTGAATGGCGCCGTCGCGATCGCGCTGGCCGGTGCGTCGATGTTGCTGGTGCCGGCCGTGACGACCGGCGTGGTCGTCGCCCAAGGACTCGGTTTCTTCTCGACTCCGTACCAGTCGGCGAGCGTCACCTTCGGCACCACGACCGCCCCCGAAATCTTCCAGAGCAGTGGGGCGAAGTTCTCGGCGCTCTTCGACCAAGTTCCTGCGGGTCACATCCTGCAGGTTGTCGACTCCTCCTACGTCGCCGCGTCGCTGATCATGTTGAGTGGGCGAGAGTTCCTCCCCATCGGGGGCCTCACCGGCAGCAACCCCAGACCTTCGCTGTCGACGCTCCAACGGCTCGTTGACACCGGTCAGGTGAACCTCTTCCTCGTCCCCATCGACCCGGGGGGAAGCGACCCGCGCATCGTGTGGGTCCGTGGCCATTGCGCGATGGTCTCGACCTATCCAGAGGGTCGGGGAGTGACGTTCGGTGTCTATAACTGCGTGCCCTCGTAGTCAACCGATGGACGTTGAGTTTCGCTGACGGGGGAGTCAGTCGGGGTGATCACCAGCCGCCATGACGGTCATCAGCGTGCCGTTCACGGGTTCAGAGAAGACGCAGAGTGAACTACCGGGCACGGGCATCTCGGGGATGACGATCGCGCCGCCGTGGCGCGGCACCGTCTCGTGGATGCGCGCGAGGGAGTCGACGACGAA
>PKZN01000019.1 GCA_003133075.1 Acidimicrobiaceae bacterium
CATAACGGCCTACGCCGTCACGCGAAGGCGGGATACAGCGCCCCCACTCCGCCGGCGAGGCCCGCAATGACCTGGTGGCTGATCTCGTCGGCGAGCAGTTCGGCCCGGCCCGCAGCCAGCCCGTCGAGGGCAAAACGGGCCACCGCTGCCGGATCGCTCTTCGGGGCGTCGACCCCGCGGGCCATATCGGTGTTCATATAGCCGACGTGGAGGGACGTGACTCGGGTGCCCTGCGCCGCGAGTTCTTGGCGCAGGGCGTTGGTCAGAGACCACTCGGCTGATTTGGCCGCACTGTAGGCGCCCATCGAGGGGGAGCTCAGCCACGACAGCACGGACAGGACGTTCAAGACCGCACTGTCACCACTGAGCGCCAACTGGGGCGCGAAGGCTCGAATAACGTTGAGGGTGCCGAAGTAGTGCGTCTCCATCTCGGTGCGAATGTCCGCGAGGGGACCGCTCAACAGCGACGCGCCGGTCAATGTGCCTGCATTGTTGATCAACAGCGTCACGTCGCCGGTCACCTCGGCCGCGCGGGCGATCGAATCGAGATCGGTGACATCGAGGGCGATGGGTGTCACCCCGGCGAGATCTACCGCTTCGGGGTTTCGTGCGGCGGCGTAGACCGTCGCTCCTCGGTCTCGGAGCTGTTCGGCGAAGTGTCGGCCGAGTCCCCGATTCGCTCCAGTCACGAGTGCGACGCTTCCTTCGATGTCCATGGTGTCCTCCTAGGTTTGAAAAAAGAACTTAGCATGCTCACTAGGAAAGTACAACTTAGGTGGTAGAGTCAAACCATGAAGAAGCCGCTGGCGCCGTTCTGCTCGATAGCGCGCAGTCTCGAGGTGCTGGGCGAACGCTGGACGTTGCTCATCCTGCGCGACGCCTTCGCGGGATCAACGCGATTCTCTCAGTTTCGAGCGAACCTGAAGATCGCCCCCGACGTCTTGAGCGACCGGTTGGCGACATTGGTGGACTACGGCGTCTTAGAGCGCAGCCCCTATCAAGATCCGGGCGCCCGGGCTCGTTTCGCCTATCGGCTGACCCCCTCCGGCCAGGACCTCCTCGTGGCACTGAGTGCCCTACAGCAGTGGGGGGACGACCACCTGCCTCGCGAAGGCGGTCCGAGCGTGCTTCGGCGGGTCACCAGCTCCGGACGAGCGGCTCGAGTCGGATTCATCGATGACGCGGGCGTGCCCGTTGGCGCCGGCGACGTCGCGTGGCACTGGGCAAAGCCTGATTTTCGCGGGGAAACCGCCATTATGAAGGACGGAATCCATGACTGAGCAGTCATCCCCCGACGGCGCTGTTTCTCACAACAGTCCTGGTCCCTCGGAAGAAGAAAGCCCAATAACCCCTTGGGGAGCGCCTCGGAGCAAGTCCGTGACCTGGCACGAGCCCTCGATCGTCGCCGGGGCCGTCCCCACCCTCAGCGGCATCGAATTCCTTCGGGCCGTCCGCGACGAGCGTCTGCCGGCCCCACCGATCGCGCGCCTCATGGGCATGCGTCTGACCGAGGTCGAACCCGGCCGGATCGTCTTTGAGTGCGAGCCCGACGAATCGGTCTACAACCCGATCGGCACCGTCCACGGCGGTCTGCTCTGCACGTTGGCCGACTCCGTGACGGCGTGCGCCGTCCAGACGACCTTGCCGCTCGGGATGACCTACACCTCGATCGACCTCAACATCAGCTACCTTCGACCGGTCACCGTGAACTCCGGCGTGCTGCGAGCGACCGGGACCGTCACCAAACCAGGGCGTCGGGTGGCCTTCGCGAGTGCCGAGATCGTCGACGCCGCTGGCAAGGTCGTCGCCACCGCGACGTCGAGCTGCTTGATTATGGCCGCGGGGGCCTGAGCGAACCGCCGCGGGCACGGTGGTGAGCGCGGCTTCGGGTGAGGCAAACTACGGGGGCCAACTTCGCGGAGGACCGATGACCGATTCGACGACGCTCGCCCTCGATGACCCCCGGGGCTATCAACGAACCGCCTCCTCCCAGGAGCTCTTCGACCAGGCTGCGGAGACCTTACGGGGGGCCGACGGATGGTTAAATCCGGCGACGGGCCAACGCGAGCTGCGCGCCGACCTGGTGCTCGAGGGCTGCGGAGTGAAGGCGAGTGGCCTCGTCGGTGCCGTGATGGCGCTCTCGGAGGCGGGATACTCCATCCGTGCGGTAGCGGGGACCAGCGCGGGGGCGGTCGTGGCGAGTCTCGTGGCGGGCATCACCCAGGCCGGACAACCCATGACGTCGCTCCTCCAACACGCCGTGACCCTGGATTTCAAGCAGTTCATGATGCCCAACGGCAAGGTCCACGACTTCTTCGACCGCGCGACGGGCCGGGTCGGAACGATGCTGGCCGATGCCGCGATGCTGACGGAGAAGACCGGCCTCTACTCGGGGGACTATTTAGAAGACTGGCTGCGGCCGATCCTGCACGACCAGTTGGGTATCAAGACCTTCGCCGACCTTAAGTTGACCCCCGACGACCCCGAGGTCTCCNNCGGGGCCAGGTCGCCCGCCTGCCCTGGGACTATCCCCTCTACGGCCACGACCCCGACACCGAAGACCCCGTCAAGGCGGTGCGCGCCTCGATGTCGATCCCTTTCATCTTCGAACCGGTGCACTTCGTCTCGCACGACGCCACCGTCGAGGTCGCCGGGCCCGGAGGAGCGCGCACGCCGGTGCACTACGCCGCGGGCAGCCACACCTGGGTCGACGGGGCGCTGCTCGAGAACTTCCCGATCCACACCTTTGACCGCGTCGACGCACAGCCCCCGCGTTGGCCGACGATCGGCGTGCGGCTCTCGCGTCTCGCGACGGACTTTCCCGCCGGGGAAGCGTGCGGCTCGGCNNTTCGACGTGCCCATGACGCGCCAGTACGACCTGTTCTTAAACGGCGTGCGCTCAGCCAGTGACTTCGTTCTCGCCTCGGCCGCGGCGGGTGGGGTGCCCAGGAGTTAGTCCGCCCTGGCGCCTGCTTTGACCAGGGTTTAGCGTGCGCGCTGGTTGGACTCGGGCACGTAGTGTCGTTCGCCAGCGTCATCGAGCCACACCCGCATCACTCGATTCGTTGAGGGGTCGTGGAAGGCCTCGTCGGTGCGACGCCAGCCCGCTTGTGGTCGGTCGCTCTCACCGTGGCGGCGAATGAAGAGGCTGGCGAAAAAACACACCACCACGACCACCGCGATGATTGCGATGACCACACCCACCCGTTAGGACTTTTTAAAGGTGACCGCCGTGCCGTAGGCGACGATCTCGGTCAAGTTCTGGGCGACTTCGGAGGAGTCGAAGCGCATCGAGACGATGCCCTCGGCGCCGACTAACTGCGCGTTCTCGATCATCCGGTCCATGGCGTGACGTCGGCTGTCCTCGACGAGCCGGGTGTACTGCTTCACCTCGCCTCCGGCGAGCGCCTTGAACCCCGCGCCGATACCCTTCGCGAGGCCCATCGATCGCACAACTACGCCAAAGACCATTCCGAGGCTGCGCTCGACGTCATGGTCCGGGNNCCGCCCCGGACGGGTCGCTTACCATCGACGTTGACACGAGGAGAACAGACATGGGTGGCTTTCCCTACGCGGATCGCTTCGCGCTACATCAGACATTGCCCGAAGACGGCACCGCGAAAGAGGTGGTGCTCGAGGAGCTCGCGGCGATGTCGGCGGCCGAGAACCCCACCTGGGAGGGTGGCCAGTGCTCGGGGACGATGTACTGCGGTGACCACGACCACTACGACTACCTGAATGAAGCCTTCTCCCACTTCTCCTACGTGAACTCGCTCCAGCGCGACATGTGCCCGAGTTCCACCAAGTTCGAAGCCGAGGTCATCGCCATGACCCTCGATCTCTTGGGCGCCGCGGCGCTCACCGAGACGACCCCCGCCGGGCTCGTCACCTCGGGCGGATCGGGGTCCATCGCGCACGCGGTGCTGGCGTACCGCGAGCATCGTCCGACCGCGGGGCGCCCGAACATGATCAAACCCGAGACGGCCCATCCGGCCTTTTCCAAGGCCGGGCACCTCTTCGGGGTGGAGATGCGCATCGCGCCCGTCGACCCCGTCACGACACTGGTTGACGTTGACTGGGTGGCGGATCACGTCGATGAGAACACCGTGGC
>PKZN01000037.1 GCA_003133075.1 Acidimicrobiaceae bacterium
GCGTCGCTGCGCAGGTGCGCGAGGGGCGAGGCGCAGAGCCACCCCTCCATCTCCTCAAGACTCTGACGGGCGCGAATCGCCGAGAGCACGTTGGCGCGGGGGAAGTCGCGGGGCGTGGCGTAGTGCACGTTGTTCGTCGCCACGACCGCCACGTTCGCGCGCACGGCCATCTCGGCCAGTACGTCATTGCGCGCGACGTCGTCGGGCGCCCCGTGGTCCCAGATCTCGACCGCGACGTTCTCGCGCCCGAAGCGCTCGATGAGGTCCGCGAGGCGTCGCCGGGCGGCGCTCGGTCCCTCGGCCATGAGCGCGCGCGTCAGGGGACCCTTGCGACACCCCGTCAGCACCAGCCACTCGTGCGCGGCGGCCGTGACGTCATCGAGCGTGAAGCGCGGCGCGCCCTTCTCCCCTCTCGCCAGGTGCGCGAGCGCGAGGGTCCTCGAGAGTCGGGCGTAGCCCGCGGGCGAACGCGCGAGTAGCACCAGGTGCTCGCCCGAGGGGTCCGAGACCCCCTCGCGCTCGCCCGTGCCCCCTACGGTGATCTCCGCGCCGAAGACGCTCGCCAGGCCGAGTGCGCGAGCGGCCTCGGCGAAACGGACCACGCCGTAGAGACCGTCGTGATCCGAGAGGGCGAGGCCCGAGAGACCGAGCCGCGTCGCCTCGACGACCAACTCTTCGGGGTCGCTCGCGCCGTCTAGAAAACTAAAGCCCGAGTGCGCGTGCAGCTCGCCGTAGGTCGCCATCAGTCATAGATTCCAACGAGCCACCACTGACTCGACTCCGCCACCATCAACAACGCCTCGCCCGTGGCGAGGACCAACTGGAGGTGCGCGCGACGGCGATGACGCGCCCACCAGCGCTCGACCAACGGCCAGGGGCCCGCGTGCCAGACGACCTCGCGACGAAGCGGCGAGGAGAAGAGGACCGCCGCGGGCTCGGCACTCAAGGCGCCGCGCGCGTCCATCACCACCGGTCGATTCGCCGCGTCACGCAGTTGCACGGGCGCGGGGTGGGCCAAGGTCGTCGCCGCCGAGGGGGCCGCCAACCGACCGGGCCACGGGGCGAGGTCGCGGGTTTTCGACTCCGGAGAGCCCCAGGGCACGAGCGCGCCCTGGTCCTCGGGCCCGCGGCCCCCGCGCAGAGTCGCCACCGCGATGGCGTCGGCCCCGAGACGACGACGGACTCGGTGCGCGGCCGCCTCGGCCCGGTCGTCGCCGGCGCCGCGCTGGCCGAAGAAGCCTTGCTGCTCGTCGAAGAACTCCTCCTCGCCACGCAGTTGGGCGAGGCGACGCGCGAGACGGGGGTCACGTTGACCCTCTAACTCGCTGAGTTCACCGCGCGCCACCCGGTGCAACGTCAGGGCGTGCTTGTTGAAGCGCTCCCCCACGCGCGCGCGCTCGAGGTCGGCGAACGCGCCCACGCTGTGGAGCCCCAAGCGCTGACAGGTCGTCGTGAGGTCCTTACGCCCCAAGACCTCGAGGGGCTGCGCGCGACGAAAGGCGTCACTCGCGCCGCGCGGCACGATCACTTCGCGATGCGCCGCGAGCTCGGCGCAGAAGAGCCCCTCGGCGACGCCGCGTCGCGGCGCGCCCCCCACCACGTCGAGGACGCACTGGCGCACCATGGCCAACACGGCGGCGTCGCCCCCGAAGAACCGACTCGGTCCGCGCAACGGCAACACGAAGAGGCCGAGACGCACCGCCTCGGTGAAGGGACACATCGCGTCGAGGGCGTCGAGCAACGACAGTGTGTCACGCAACGTCGAGCCGTCGGGTGCTTCGAGGGCGAGGGCGTCGACCCACACGGCGAGGAGTTGCTCCATCAGTTCGCCTCGGCGCGCCCACGACGATTCGGTACCACCACCACGTGTTCACTCCCCCGCTGCGCTTCGCCACGACCGCTCACGTGCACGGTGAGATAGCGCGCGTCGAGTTTGGACGAGGCGACCCATTCGGCCTGGGTGACCCGAAAGAACAGGTCCGCCGGCAACGGCCACGGCGCGCGGGGTTCACTCAGCGCGATCAACACGGTGCCGCGTTCGCGCACCCGGTCCATAAGGCGTCGGGCCGCGACGAGGCCCGCGCGTGAGGGCGGTCGCACCAGTACGAGGTCGACGCCGTCGAGTAGGTCCGCCGCCGACTCGGCCCACGCGCCGCGCGGACGGGGCACGAAGAGCACGCGACGCAGGTCGAGCCCGAGTTCGACCATGGCCACGACCCCGGGGTCGTCCACCCCCACCACGGCCGCCCAGTGACCCTGCGCACTGGCCTCGCTCAGAAGACTGAGCGCCAGACTCAACCCGCCGAGACCCACCGGCGCCTCGACCACGACTGTCGAGCCCCGACGCAGTCCCGCGTCGGGCACGAGTGCGCGCCACGGCTCGCCGAGGGGCAGGGTGCGACTCTTCGCCAGCGCGACGGGACGCACGCGGGCTAAGAGTTCTGGGGGGAGCGATGGACGAGGTGGTGATAAAGCGAACATATGTTCGTAAGAGTAGCGACTCCTCGTCACACTCGCCAATGGGCTGAAATACCGGCAAACTAGGGGTATGTGTGGTCGCGTCGCCCTCTTCAGTCCCCCCTCCTACTTCGCCCGGTTCTTAGAGGCGGCCCTCGCCGCGGACCTCGATCCCGAGGGTCGAGCCAGTTGGAACGTCGGACCCCAGCGCTCACTCTTCGCGGTCGCAGAACACGAAGAGGCCCGCGTGCTCGATCGCTACCGCTGGGGACTCGTACCGAGTTGGGCGAAGGACCCGAGCATCGGCAACAAACTCTTCAACGCCCGCGGCGAGACGGTCGCGGAGAAGCCCTCGTTTCGTACCGCCTTCGCGAAGCGTCCCTGCGTGATTCCCGTGGATGGTTTCTACGAGTGGGACCATCGACCCGGCAACGACCGTCAGCCCTACTTCTTCACGCGCCGCGACGAACAGCCGCTCCTCTTCGCCGGACTCTTTGAGAACTGGTGGAACCGCGAGGACGAAGCGGCCCCGCCGCTCGCGACGTGCACCATCATCACGACGACGCCCAACCAAGACGTCGACGGGATTCACGACCGCATGCCGGTCATCTTGAGCCCGGAGGACGTCGAGGTCTGGCTCGACGTGGCTGAGCAGCCCGAAGCGCGTGTCGCGTTGTTGCGCCCGGCGCCCGTCGGGACCCTCGGCTACTACGGCGTCTCCAAGGCCGTCGGCTCAGTGAAGAACGACGGACCTGAATTAACTGCGCCCGTCGAACCGCAGTCCCTTTTCTAGGCGTCGCTGCGTCGTTAGCCTTACGAGATGGATCTGCGACTTCGTCCGTACCGAATCGACGACGAAGCCGCGGCTCTCGCGATCAACGAGGCGATGGTCGCCGACGACTTCATGTTCCTGCTCGGGTGGAACGACACGATTACGTGGTCAGACTATCTGGCGGTACTCGAGGACTATCGGTGGGGTCGGAACGTTCGCGCCGACCTTGTCCGGTCCGTACAGCTCGCGGCGGACGTCGCGGGTGAACTGGTCGGTCGGGTCTCCATCCGGTTCGAACTCAATGAGTTCTTCGCCGAGAGGGGCGGCCACATCGGCTACGGCGTCGCGCCCGCGCACCGCCGGCGAGGCTACGCGAGTGAGATCTTGCGCCAGGCGTTGGTGGTGATCCGCGCCGATGGCGTCAGCCCGGTGTTGGTGACGTGCGATGAGAAGAACGTTGGCTCGGCCCGAGCGATTGAGCGCAACGGCGGTATCTATGAGTCGTCGGTCCCCCACGACGGGTCGGCGATACGTCGCTACTGGATCCGGTGATTCGGCCGTAAAAAGCCGAAAACCCCGAGTGACCAGTGAGCCGAAGCTCACCCGCCCCTCGGGGTTTCCGAGGCACACCAACGCTGTTCCGTGTCGGACAGAACAACCTCGATGGCAGGCACTTCACGTCATTTGCCTGTTCCGTACAGCGGACCGAACTCCGCTGCCCGTTGGTGAGACTCCGATCCTCTTGCGAGGCCCCTCATCCCCCCACCCTCTCTTCCCCTTGCGGTTCCAAGACTCGTTGGCAGGTACTACGTGAACTACGAGAGACACTCTGCCAGAGAAATCTCCGATCTCCAAGCCCGAATTGAGATATCAAACACTTATACCCAGCATTGGAGTGCTTTTCCACCTTTTTCCTCATGGTGAGATCACATACCAACGATTTAGTCGCAGGTTTTCAACAGAACTGCACGCTCGCGACGCGTCGGACCGACCTCTTTTCACGCCCTCTCGAACCTCGAGCGGACACGTTGGAGCGAACTACGAGGTTGTAACTCGCTCGAGCCAACGTCCGTGCGCGTGACACCAGCCCCAGAGCACGGGCGCGGACCTCGGCGCGGCTGCGACGACCTGCGACGCGCCACGAACGTGCGCCGCTTCATCGACCTCAACGCCGGGAACAGGGATGAGTGTTGACTCGACGGAGATCCACGCGACGTTGTTGTTCGCGCATCGCGCGATGACGTCATTGAAATAGTCGCGTTGCTCCTCGGGGGAGAGATAGAACGCGACCCATGTGTTAAAGATCACGGTCATCACGTTGGAGTCGACGAGTGTCATCGCGTCATCGAGACGCTCGAGCGCGCGGCCCGTCAACACCGTCGCCTTCGGCCACGACGGTCGCGACGCGACGACCGCGTCGAAACGTTCGTGACGTCGTCGTTGTTCCGGCCAGATGCAGGCTTTCAGCCACATTCGGTCATCGTCGTTCGCGAGGTCGAGCGGATAGGGATCGATGCCGATGCGCATCGCCACGTCGGGCAGTGGGCTCTTTCGATCGATGGGCGTCACGTCATCGCAGACCAGCGTCAGCGGGTTCGCGTCATCGATCTTCCGAACGGGGAACTGGTCGAAGCAGAGGTTGATTCCCGCAGACGTGCCGACCTCGATGACGTTAATGGCGGCACTCGTGACGCTCAGCTCTCGCACCACGGCTTGGATTACCGCGCTGCGTCCGGGCTCGTTGGTCTGCGTAGAGCGCCAGAGTTCGTCGCCAATGACGTCCGGCGTCTCGCGAATGACCGCGAGCACGTCGCGCGCCGCGCCCTCGGGCTCTTCCAGTTCGCCCCCCCGTGCCGCGGCGTAGATCGCGCCGAGGACCGGGTGGCCTTTGAGTCCGGCGAGTTGGAGTGCCGCCAATACCAGCATGGGGTTTCGTTGCTCGACGCGGACGCCCGCGAGCAACCCCAGCGCAACGTCGTCGTGTTCGAGTTGGCCCAACAACGCAGAATAGAAGGGCAGTCGCTCGTAGTCCTCTGGCGCGAGCGCGAAGTGGTAGCGCTTCCTCGCGTCGTCGAGATCGAGGTCGTCGTTCACGATGGCCACAATCCTAGGGTGCGCTCCCGTGAAGTCGACGTGCTAGGTCCGCACCCTGCCGTTCGCCCCGGTGACGCTAATCAGTCGACTGAAGACCACGACGTTGGCCTCGTAGTGACCGGTACCGTGGTCGAAGATTCCGCCGCAGGTCACTAGTTGCAGCGACCTCGTCCCGTGCGACCCGTAGACCAGTCGATCGGGGAATGAGGTCTTGGCGTACTGGACGACGCGCTCAACCACGAAGCGCGTCACCGCGCCGTCGGCCAATGTCGTCTCGATCGCGTCACCGGCCTTCAGTAGTTTGAGGTCAAAGAGCGTGCCCGGTCCGAGGTACGAGTCGACATGGCCGAGAATGACCGCCGAGCCGACCATGCCGGGCGTGACGCCCCGGTCGTACCAGCCGACGGTGTGCGTGGTCGTGGGCACCATCACCTCATCGTCAGCTTGAAGACCGAGCAGGCCGACGCTGCTCCTCACGCCAATGGCGGGAATCACCAGTTCGACGGGACGAGAGCGCGCCACGTCCGGGCCCCTCGGCGCCCTCGAGATCGGCGCCTGCGACAGTACGACCACCGCGGGCTCTCGGGCCGGCAACGTGCCAACGAGCAACACCGCGCCGAGCACGAAGGCCAGGGCCGCGGCGCTCCACCACGGCCACTGGCGACGCGCGCGCCGCTTCTCGGTGACGTCAACGCGACTCATCGATCGTTCGACCTTTAACCGCTACGCGAGACGACGGCGACGCGTTCGCGCGACCGACGCGGCGATAAAGGCGAGCGCCATTGCCGCCAGTCCTAAGAGACCAAACATCGTGAATCCCGAACCAGCCATGCCACCTTGACCGGTGGCCGGGGCGCCAGAGGGGATTGTGCCCGACGCGCTAGTTGGCACCGTAGTGGTAGTCGCGGTGGACGCGTGAGGATTCACCGTGGCACCACTCTTGGGTGCCGCTCCCGGTGCGACGTCGCCGTGCACCAGTGAGCCGTGACCGGACGTGGGTACCGCCGCGCTGAGCGCCGGCGCGAGGGCCGTCGCCGCGGGAGCCACCACGGACCCCACCAGGGCGCCCACGGACGGGATCAGTCCCGAGCTCGTCGTCGACGAGACGGGTCCGGTCGCACTCGCGGTTGGATTACCGACGATGCCAGAGGGCAGACTGCCCAGCGCGCCGAGGAGACCCGTGGCCAGCGAGGCGGCCTTCGTGGCGGGCTTTGACGCCGTTGCCACAGCGCTGGTGGGCGCCGTGGTGCTGGCGCGTGGTACGAGGCCCTTCACGGACTTCACCGCCCCCGTGGCGCTCTTCGCGAGCGTGCCCACGAGACCGGTCGGCACCAGGCTGCTCACCGTTGGGACCAGTCCCCCGATGATCGGCACGAGCGATGACGTGAGACCGCCCGCCGTTGACGCCGCGGTGCCCGCCGAGGGGATCGCCGCAGCGCCCGCGGAGGACGTCGGAATCGTTGGTAACGAGATCGAGCTCGCACCGAGATTGACGCCCGCGAGCAGCGACACCGCCCGTCCCACGAGGTCAGTACCCGCTCCGAGGGTCACTGCGTGCTCCGCGAGGAGCGAACCGACGAAAGACGACCCGTGTGCGAGGGACGCCGACTGGCCGACTTGCCAGAGCACGTTGCGTGCTTGCGCCCCGCCTTCGAGTACGACGCTGCTGCCTGGTGCGGTGGTGAGCGTGGAGGGAATCTGGAAGATGAATCCGGCATTCGCGTGTCCCAACGCGTCGAGTCGCAGTACGCCACCCAACGACAGTGGTCCGACGACCGAGTAGACGCCGGGCGTCAGGGTGCCCCCTTGAAGCTCTGCGCCCGCGATGACGGTGGTGGGGGTGTCGCCTTGCGCCGTCCGGTACGCCGTGCTCGCGGCACCCAACGCCGTTGTGGCGGGACCGTTGGCGACATCGAGCGCACCCGTCACGACGCCTAACAGACCAGCCGCAACAGTGGGGAGCGGTGTGGTCGTGGTCGATCCCTCGCCCAGCAGTCCCACGTCGCCCACGACCGTGGCACCCGCGAGGCGACCGACGCCGGCGTGCGCGAGTACCGCAAAGTTTGACGCGGCACCCAGCGTGGGCACCACGGGTGCGGCCGACGACGGCGACGCGAACGCGAGTACTCCCGCCATGCTTAACGTCGTTGCGACTACCAGACTCGCTCCGGCTTGGGCGCGCTTCATCGTGAGCAGGCGCGGCGTGCGTCGGCGTAACGCACGGCGACTTTCGGTGTTGCGTGACGTCTCTCTATTCATTGTCATGATGTAGCTCCCCTTCTCAGTGGGCAATCATCAACACAGACTGATCGCCTCTTCTGTTCAGGAACCTAAGACCCGTCTTCAGCGTTCTTCACAACACGCCGTCAAAAGACATTCGCGTGGTCGCTTTCACATTGAACTGACAGTTGCGAAGGACGACTACCTACACAGGAAGTACGACAGTGTTCGTAAATACGAGACGTCTCGTTATACGAGTGATCACGTCACCTTTTACCAACGTCGTTAAACTAGGACGCCTCGTCAGCGGTCGTGTCCGCGTCGTGATGGCGTATCGAATGCCGACGTTGACGACGCATGTTGAGCCGCAGCTGCGCAACGCGGCCAATGCCAATCGCGAGTACCACGATCGCGCCGCACAGCGCCGCCGCCAGTAACGCCACGGCGATCGGTATGCGACCACTCGCGCCGAAGAACTCTATTCGCACGTCGCGGGTATTTTGGGCGATGAAGTCGATGAGCGCCACACCGAACAAGACGGCGATCGTAATCGCCACCCACGCGGCCGAGGTGCGAGTATGGCGGACTTTGTCCTCCGCGTGCCGGTGATGACCGGCGTCACTCGCCGCGACGGGCGCCGGCGACTCCTCACTCTTCGGATCGTGGGGTTCGGTATCACTCATGAACGCGACCTTATGGGGCGCTGAAGGAAATGCGGTCTTTGGTGGAGGTGATGGGATTCGAACCCACTGCCTCTACATTGCGAACGTAGCGCTCTACCAATTGAGCTACACCCCCGAAGAGGTTTCCACTTTAGCCGAAGGCACGGTAGCTCTGAGACTCGCGGCGCCACGGCTCTTCGNNGTCCGCGTAGAGCGGCTTGACCGTCGCGAGGGGTCGGCGTTGCGGGAGGCGAAGCGGTAACGACGTCTCCGCAAGGTACCCCTGGCTTACCGAGTACAGCGCCAGCGCGATGAAGAGCACCACGGCGAACCACGCGAGTGCCGCCAGGTCGACCAGGATTGACGAGCCACTAAGGAAGGCGACGAGCGAGACGACCGCCGCCGCCGCGACACAGCGCAGGAACATGACGCGACGTTGGTCGCGCATCGAGCGACGACGCAATGGTGGCTCGTAGGAGTGGGCGAGATCCGGCTCACTCGGTCGCGACGAGTAGGCCCGCGCGTAGCGGTTCACCGTGGGTCCCTGCGCGTGGGCTTCGTCGTAGTCGTAGTTCTCGCTCCACTCGTCCCACGAGGAACGTGATTCCAATGATCCGACCGTGTCCTCGGGGTGAACAATCGTCAGTCGAGGACGACGCTCGGGCTCGATCGGGCGCGGCTCGGCTTCGTCGGCGCGGTCGAGACGGTGTAGGGGAAGCACCGTATAGTCCTGTCGGCTCAAGACTTCGTGTTCGGCGTGAAACGAGACGATTGATTTCTCCGTCCCGCCGTCACGAAAGCGCCGTACCACGATGGGGGTGAGCAGCGCCACCCAAAAGAGCGCTAGGACGATTAGCAGCATCCGACCAGCTCCAGGAGACGGCGCTCTGACATTGCGCCAAATTTACTTGTGATTACTGGTTTTTTGGTGGATGTTACGCCTCGTGGAGGCCGCACTCATCCTTGTCGAGCCCAACCCAGCGTCCGGAACGACGATCTCCGGGGACTTGAGGTTTGAGCGTCATCGCCGCACAGCCGATTGACGCGTAACCCTGCGCCCAGAGTGGGTGTTCGGGCAGGTCGTGGCTCTTTAAGTAGTACTCGACGTCGTCGTCGCTCCACGTCGCTAAGGGATTGACCTTGACGAGATTGAACTTCTCGTCCCACATCAGGATTTTCATGTTGGTGCGAGTGGCGGCGTCGACGCGCTTGACCGAGGTGATCCACGCCGCGTGGTCGACTAATGCTCGACCGAGTGGCTCGACTTTCCTCAGTTCACAGCAGTTCGCGCTACCGCACGGTGACCCCGCGGCGTCGGGTCCGGGTACCGTGCGCGTCAAGTTCAGTGACCACGCCGCTTCGATCTCGGCGGCGAAACCCAGCGTCTCGGGAAAGTGCCCACCGGTGTCGAGGAAGATGATCTCGGTCGCGGGGCGCACCTCGTGGACCATGTGTAAGAGCGCGAGGTCCTCGAAGGAACACGCCATCGCGACCCCGTCGCCGAATCGCTCGAAGGTCCAGTTCACGATCTCGAGGGGCGTCGCTCGCTCGAATCGCTCGTTGACGTCGTCCAACTCGAGCAGGAGGTCAGAAGTCGGTGCGTTCAGTGGAGTTCTCATCGTCGTCAGGGTTTCTCTAGTGCCTAACTAGAATACAATCAGCCCACCGAGATATGACCACGACCTTGCCCACCCCACACGCCACTGACCATCTCGACGTGTTGGAGTCCCACGCACTCTTCATCTTGCGAGAAGTCGTCGCCGAATGCGAGCGTCCCGTGCTGCTCTTCTCGGGCGGCAAGGACTCTGCGGTGCTGCTGCACCTCGCCGCGAAGGCCTTCGCGCCCCAGCAACTCCCCTTCCCCGTGCTGCACATCGACACCGGACAGAACTTCGCCGAGGTACTCGACTTCCGTGACCGCGCGGTCGAAGCGGCCGGGGCGCGTCTCGTTGTCGCATCGGTTCAAGACACGATCGACCAGGGAAAAGTCGCCGATCCCGGCCACCTCGGATCGCGCAACCGCCTCCAAAGCGTCACGCTGCTCGAGGCGATCACCACGAACTCCTTTGACGCGGCCTTCGGCGGCGCCCGACGCGACGAGGACAAGGCTCGCGCGAAAGAGCGCGTGCTGAGCTTCCGAGACGCCTTTGGTCAGTGGGACCCGCGCCAACAGCGGCCCGAACTCTGGCAGCTCTACCAGGGCAAGGTCAATCCCGGCGAGCACGTGCGCGCGTTTCCCCTCTCGGACTGGACCGAACTCGATGTCTGGCAGTACATCGGGCGAGAGAAGATGGACCTCCCTTCGATCTACTTCGCTCACCAGCGGGACGTGGTCTTGCGCGACGGGATGTGGCTCGCGGTCGGCGAGTTCGTCGAGCCCCGTCCCGGCGAGGACGTAGTGAACAAGATGGTGCGCTTTCGTACGGTCGGCGACGCCAACTGCACCGGCGCAGTGGTCTCCTTCGCTGACACCATTGAGACCATCATCGAAGAGGTCGCTATCGCGAACGTGTCCGAACGAGGGGCGACGCGCGGCGACGACAAGTTTTCTGAGACGGCCATGGAGGACCGAAAGCGTGAGGGCTACTTCTAGATGGAGTTAGCCACCAAGGATTTACTCCGCCTGGCCACGATCGGTTCGGTCGATGACGGGAAGTCGACACTGATTGGTCGTCTCCTCGTCGACACGCGCCAGCTCTTCGACGACCAGCTGGACGCCGTCGTCGCGGCGTCGGAGAAGCGCGGCATCGGCGACTTGGACCTCAGCTTCGTCACCGACGGTCTGCGCGCCGAGCGCGAACAGGGCATCACCATTGACGTGGCGTATCGATACGCCACCACCCCCACTCGAAAGTTCATTATCGCGGACTGCCCCGGCCACGTGCAGTACACGAGGAACATGGCGACGGGCGCCTCGACGGCCGACCTCGCGCTCGCCGTCCTCGACGTCACCTCGGGCCTCAAGGAACAGACCCGTCGTCACCTCTGCATCGCCGCGCTACTCGGGGTGCGTTCCATTGTCGTGGCGGTCAACAAGATGGACACGGCCGCCTGGTCGCAGGTCGCCTTCCAACGTGTCGTCGATCAGATCGAGACACTCTCGAGGGAGTTGGGCTTCACCTCGATGGTGGTCATTCCAGTCTCCGCGTTACTGGGCGACAACGTGGTGACGAGTTCGATGAACACACCCTGGTACGACGGGCCGACGGTGCTCGACGCCCTCGAGGCCTCCGAAGCCGGGTCCTGGGAAGTCGCCCAAGGCGCGCGCTTGCCCATTCAGTGGGTGTTGCGACAACCGGGGGGCGGCCGGACCTACGCGGGGATGGTGAGCGGCGAGGCCTTCCGCGTCGGCGACAAGGTGACGCTCTTGCCCGCGAACGTCGAGACCACCATCCGGGCGATCAACTTCGGCGGCGAGTCACGCCTCGAGGCCGTCGTCGGGCTCGCGGCGGACCTCGACTTGTCCGACGAGACCGACGCCGGTCGCGGCGACTTGATCGCGAGCGCACCACTGCCCACGGTGACGAGAGAACTCGAAGCGACCATCTGCTGGTTTGGCGAACGTCCCTTAAGCGTCGGCGGACAACGACTTCGCTTGAAACACACGACCAAATCCACCCCCGTGCGCGTCCAGGCGATCACTGGGGTCATCGACATTGCCTCGCTCTCGGTCAATGACGCTGCGTCACTCGCCACCAACGAGATCGGCCTCGCGACGCTGCTGACCGCCGATGCGTTGGTGGTCGACGACTACCGAGAAGATCGCGTGACCGGGAGTTTCGTGTTGATCGACGAGGTCACCAACGCCACCGTTGCCGCCGGCATGGTCGGACACGCCTCGTTCCTCTAGCGCGAGCACGCCCACACATTTAATCCTGCGGCAACCAACCACCTTCGTGGCTTCGGCACAATTCCTTATGGAGCCGCCCGAGAGTCGTCATCGGCGCGGTCACGTCATCGTCTGTGGCCTCCGGGGCATCGGGCTACGAATCGTTGAACAGTTCCGTCTCAGTGACACCGACGTCGTCGTGCTCGATGACGCCACGGGCACCATGTTCGATCGCCAGCTCGCCACCTGGGGCGTCACGCACGTTCACGCCAACGCTCGAGTCGGCGATGGTTTGCTTGAGGCGGGTATCGACGGAGCCGTTGCGGTGGTCTGTGTGGAGATTGACGACATTCACACGCTCGAGACCGCGCTGCGGGTCCACGAACTACGGCCAGATATCCGCCTGGTGGTCCAACTCGCGAATCCTTCGGTCGCGGGGGCGCTCGGTCGGGTTACGGGACCGGGCACCGTGCTCGACAGCGCATCACTCGCGGCACCGTCGTTCGTCGAAGCGTGCCTCCAGCGTCCGGTCCACGACATCGAACTCGCCGGCGTGGAGTTCTTCGTGGTCCAAACCGACGTGCCGGACGTGCCCGATCGACACGAGACGTTTCGCGCGCACTTCGGCGACCTCGCGCCGGTCGCGGTCATGCCCGGTGACGGCTCCACCCTCGTCCAATGCCCCGGACGCGACTACCCGGTGAAACCGGGCGACCGCGTCGCGGTCCTCGGGACGCGCGAGGAACTTCAGCACTACGGCGTCGACGTCGCGGGTCCCGCGAGGGCGCCGCTGCGACGAGTGGGCCTCCTGCGCCGAGTGAGCCGCCAGGTGCGCACGTCACTGCGTGAAGGGAATCAGGCCCTCGCCTTCGTGGCGGTGGGTCTACTCGCGTTGATCGCCGTCTCGACGGTGATCCTGCGCGTCGGCTACCGAGTTCGTGACCCCCACGAACATCTCTCGCTCCTCTCCTCGTTGTACTTCACGATCGAAACCGTCGCGACCGTCGGTTTCGGCGACTACTCCTTCGCCACGCAGTCGGCGTGGATGAAAGTCTTCGGAATCGTGATGATCGCGGCGGGCGTGGCATTGCTGTCGACGGCCTTCGCGCTCTTCACGAATCTCTTGGTCTCGCGCCGCATCGAACAGTCACTCGGACGATTGGAGGTTCCCGGGATGGTCGATCACGTCGTCGTGATCGGTCTCGGGTCGGTCGGCATCAGCGTGGTCCGAGGACTCATCGACCAAGGCCAGCGCGTGGTGGTCGTGGAGCGGGACCCGAGTAACCGGTACCTGGCCCAGGCCCGCGCCCTCGGCGTGCCCGTGCTCGTCGCTGACGCCACGCAACGCCAGACCCACGGGATGGTGAATCTCGACGACGCCGCCGCGGTCGCCGTGCTGACGAGCGCGGACCTCACCAATATCGAGACCGCCCTCGCCATCAGAGAGTCACTCGGCGAACGCTGGGAGCAGGTGCCGGTGACGGTGCGCGTGTTCGACCGCCAACTCGCGCGAATGATGGAGGAGAAGTTCGGCTTCCGCAACGTCCGCTCCACCTCGGCGCTCGCGGCCCCCTGGTTCGTCGGTGCCGCGTTGGGGCTCGACATCTTGAGCACCTTCTACGTCGGCCAACAGCCGTTCTTGGTGGGCAAGGTCGCCGTTGGTGAGGATGGCGGCCTCCGGGGTCTCGCCATGGCGGACCTCTCGGCGCGTACTCGGGTGATCGCCCTGCGCCGCGCCAACGCCGACGGCACACTCGAGCACCCGCCTCGTCGAGGGACGAGGTTCGCGGGTGGAGATGAAGCCTTCGTGCTGGGACCCTACGAGGAGATCCTCCGAGTGCTCCACCACGAACGAACGGTCAAGAGCGAAGTCCGCCGCGCCGATTAGCGCTGCCGCGGTGCCTCGCTACGACGGGCAGTCCCAACTTCCCTTGATCTTCACGGTCCCACTCGCCCCGCCGGTGGTGCCCTTCAGCGTCACGTTCACCGAACCGGAGTTGCCGTTGGCGGTGATGGAGCCCTTCGTCGCGTCCCAGGACAACGCGACGTTCTTCCCCGGAGTCTCCAGAGTCACGGTGCTCGACGCGAGGCCCGTCGTCGCGGGCTTGATCGTGAACGTGCCGTTCTTCGGCGCGATGACGATGATCGTCCACTGATCGGTCTTCGAGCCCTTGAGCTTTCCGACGATGCTGTCGAGTTGCGTCTCGCCGCCACTGGACCCTCCGCAGTCGTCGGCCGGAATGAGCTTCAAGGTTCCGTTAAGACCCCCGGAAAAGGTGAAGGAGTTGACCGCGGCCGACGCGACGCTGGAGGTCGTCACTATCGTCACTCCATTGAGACCGATCAAGAGAGCGCACGAAGCAAGCAGCATCGTTGGGCGAGGGTGCCGACGTACGAAGGTAGTTGGACGGGTCATGCGCTCCTCCATCTCGCGACGCGTTGGGTCGAATGGCTGCAGAGTAGTTGAAGCCACCGCCGCCGGTCAATCAGCCAGTCGCTACGCCCAGCCGAGCTCCTTGAGACGAGGGTCGCTGATCCCGAAATGGTGCGCCACTTCGTGCAGGACCGTCTTTCTGACCTGCGCCCTGACTTCCTCTTCACTGTTGCACGACTGACAGATTTCGGCCTGGAAGAGCGTGATGCGATCGGGCATCACCGCGCTGTAACTGGTGGGACCGCGCTTGGTCAAGGGGATACCTTCGTAGAGACCGTAGAGCGGACGACCACCCGCGTTGTCGGCGACGATGATCGCCACGTTGTCGATCTGGGAGGAGAGCGCCTC
Source organism: Acidimicrobiaceae bacterium (assembly GCA_003133075.1). Taxonomy (GTDB): domain Bacteria; phylum Actinomycetota; class Acidimicrobiia; order Acidimicrobiales; family RAAP-2; genus RAAP-2. The sequence continues at coordinate 14,817 of PKZN01000037.1, forward strand.
GGGCAGTGACGCCAGCGCTTCGCTCGCCAACTCCTCGAACCGCTCATTGGTGACCACGAACACTCACGCAGCGTACCGGTGGGAATCGGTCAGGCCGTCGGGGGTTACGGCACCTTGTGGCCGCTGATCTTCACGTAGAAGTCACGGATGCTCTCGGGCGANNGTCACCAGCGCCATCGTGTCGATCTCGGGATCGGTCCAGCCGAGTCGCTTCGACGCGTCAATCACGTTGATCCACCGATCGAGCTGCGTGTCGAGCATCTCGCAGAACTCCTTTTGGGTCTTCGGGTCTGACCAGATGTCGATGAAGAGGCGCGCGATCTTCCATTTGTCGTCGGTGACGCCGTACGACCAGGCCTTCGCCACGTTTTCACTGACCGCGCTGACGTAGCTATCGTGATCCTTCGCGACGATCGCGGCTTCGGCGAGGTCGAGGTACTTGTGCAGCGGGCTCGTCAATTTGAGATAGGCCGAAACCTGCGCTTCCGCGATGAGCTGGTTACGCGAACTGAAGTGGTAGTAAATCGTTGGTTCGCTGACGTGCGCGAGTTTGGCGATGTCCTCCATGCGAATCTTGTGCCCGTCGCTGTTCGCCAATACTTGCTCGGTGACGTCGAGAATATGGCGAAAAGTGTTGGACTTTTCACGAACCATCACTACCCCTGTCAGAACTTGAAATCCTGCAAACAGTAGCATTCGCACCTTCATGGAACGCTGACGCGCCCCGACGTAGGGCCTGCGCACATCGCTGCGTGATACGAGACACGAAGAATCTGTCGTCGCACTTGGGCGTGAACGAGCGAAAGCGAAATTGTCAGCGACCGTAGAATTGGTGCAGCCCGTGACTCCAGAGACTTCGCCCACTTCCGTCACCCCAAGTACCGAAGTCTCCTTTCAACCCCTCGCCTTCGCGGGCGCCACGGGTGCCTTCATCCTCATCGGTGCGGTCTCTTCCATGTTTGGACCGCTCCTCGGGAGCTTCACCCATCGGTTTCACCTCTCGTTGCCGAGTGCCGGGCTCGCGCTCAGCGTCTATTTCGTGGGCGCCTCGGTTGGAGCGTTACCCGGTTGGCTCGGACTGAAACGTCTCTCGGGGCGAGTCGTGCTCACCGTTTCGTTGGTGGCGGTCGCGCTCGGCGCCGCGGGCTCGATGCTCTCGCATCGTTGGCTAGGGTTCCTCGCCGGCATCTTCGTGGTCGGACTGGGCTTTGGCACGCTCGATATTGCCCTCAATACGTTGCTCGCTCGAACGGCGATCGTCGGCCGGGCGCACCGCCTGAGCGTGGGAAATGCCGGCTACGGCGTCGGCGCGGTGATCTGTCCGCTCATCATCATCGCGATTCGGCCGAGCAACTTTCCCGAACTCTTTATCGGCCTCGCCGTGCTGGCGCTGCTGCTCACCTCGACCAACGCGGGCGTGCACGCACCGCCGTTACGCAGCGAACCCCTCCAAGAAGAGATCACGAACACGCCCGGGCGTCGAGCGATCCTCATTACCTTTTCGGTGGCCTTCATTTTCTACGTCGCTCTCGAGACGAGTGCGTCGGGATGGATGGCCACACAACTCCACGGCGTCGGTTACAGCGAGACCTTGGGCAGTCTGGTGACGGCCGGGTTTTGGACGGGGATGACAGTGGGTCGCTCACTCGGGGGTCCGCTCTATCGCTGGACGTCGGCGACGAAGTTGGTGCTCGGCGGTCTCGCGCTCGCGGTCCTCGTCAGCGGCGCGGCGTTCTTCAACCCGGTGGCGCCCTACGCGTTCCCACTGCTCGGGCTCATCTTGGCGTCGGTCTTCCCGATGGGGTTGATCTGGTACACCACGCTTTGCCCGCACGACAGCGACGGACTCTCCTTACTCATCGTGTTGTTGATGGTCGGAGGAGTAGCCGGGCCGGGCATCGTCAGTCTCCTCGTGTCGCACTTCGGGGTGCACGCGGTTCCTCTCGCCCTGGCGAGTTTCGCGGCGCTGGACCTCGTGCTCTTTTCGAGCGCGCGGCGGTTTCGTCCTCTCGTGCTGCAAGGGACCGCCTCGTCCTAGGTCGCGAGAGCGGTATCGACATCGATGGTGTGCGGACTCGTCGGAATCAAGTTCGCGTCGCCCGACGCTGCGAACCGGTCCTAGAACTGAACGAGCATGGTGACGAGTGCGGCCGCGATGAGCACGAGAAGAATGTCGATCGATCCCACGAGGTGGCGACCCTGAGCGCGAGACGCCACACCGTCGCGCGCGATGGTGCTCGCGACGACGCGCTCCTCAGGGAGCGCTCGCGCCTCCAGATGACCCGCCGCCGCCAGGTAGAGGATGATCCCCACCCCCACCCACGGCCGCGAGAAGGAAACGGAGTGACCACCGCTGAGCGACATGATCACACCCGTAAGGGGCAAGACGTGTATCGAGCGCGCCGCCCAGTTGCGGCGCTCGGGGAAACGGACCGCCTGGGTCTTCGCGTCGACGCCACGCGCGACGCTCATGGCGGCGAANNTCGAGCAGCGCCTCAATCTGCTCCTCGTACGCGTCACCCTTGGCGAGATCGGCGACGCGCGAACGAACCAGCACGTGAACCACTTTGTCGAGCTCGACGCGCGTGCGAGCGCGACGCGCCTCGAGGAGCAGATCCTTGTCCAGGTAGCGACGGTGCAGCGCGATCGCGTCGAAGAGCGCCTCGGTGCCCTCGTCGTTGGTGGCGCTCGTCTCGATGATCATNNATGTCCGCCACTTCGAGCAGGCCAGCCTTATTGGCCTGCATCGAATCGCCCCACCCGGGATTGGTCACCACCACCGTCGTGTCGGCGGCCGAGGCGATCTCGACTTCCATCTGACCGACGCCGACGGTCTCGACGAAGACGAGGGGAAAGCCCGCCGCGCCCATGACCCGTAGCGCGTCGGGCACCGCCAAGGAGAGTCCCCCGAGGTGGCCGCGGGTGGCCATCGAGCGGATGAACACGTGGTCGTTCGTCGCGTGGTCCTGCATGCGGATCCGGTCGCCCAAGATCGCGCCACCGGTGAAAGGAGAGCTCGGATCGACGCACAGCACGCCCACCTGGTCGAAGGTCTCGTCCTCGCCGAGCGCGCCGCGCGAGAGCGCGAAGGTGATGAGGCGATCGGTGATCGTGGACTTTCCCGCCCCCGGCGGACCGGTCAGACCAACGACGTAGGGTGCGGGCGTGGTGTAGGCGAGCGCCACGCTCTCGCGTTGTCGAACCCCCCCGGACTCGACGAAGGTCAACAGTCGCGCCAGCGCGGTGCGCGAACCGGTCCGCGCCGCTGCCACTAGCTCCTCGGGGTCGCGCGAGATCACGAGAAGCGTTCGATGTGGGCGCCCAGCGCGCTGAGGCGTCCCACCAAATCGTCGTAGCCACGCTCCACGTGCTCGAGGCCCGTAAACGTCGTNNCGTCACGTTCGCCCCGAGCCGGACCAGTTCGTCCACGTAGCGAAATCGTCCGGTGAAGAGGTTCTCGGTGACGACCGACACACCCTCGGCGACGCTCAGCATCGTCGTCATCAGTGGTTTGTAGTCCGTCGCCACTCCCGGGTAGGGCAAGGTCGAGATGTCCACCGCCCGCAGCCGACCGCGCGCGCGCACCGCGACACCTTCGCCAGCGAGTTCGAGCTCGGCGCCCATGGCGTCGAGTTTGCGTAGCAACATCACCATGTGCTCGGGACGCGCGTCGACCACTCGCACGGCACCGCCGGTGATGAGACCCGAGGCGAGGTACGTGGCGGTGACCACGCGGTCGGTGACGACCTCGTGGGTGGCGGGGTGAAGTTCCACCACACCATCGATGGTGAGCAGGGAGGTGCCGAGTCCCTCGACGTGAGCGCCCATCGCGATGAGTTGGCGACCGAGGTCTTCGACCTCGGGTTCGCGCGCCGCGTTGTCAATAATCGTTCGTCCCTCGGCGAGGACGGCGGCCATCAAGAGGTTGTCCGTCGCGGTGTGGCTCGGGTACTCCAAGGTGACGCGCGTCGCGCGAAGTCGCGGCGACGTCGAGGTCGCGTGGATGGAAGTGCGGTCGTTGCGAAACGTCGCGCCCATCGCCGTGAGGCCCTCAGTATGGAAGTTGATCGGGCGCTGCCCGAAGTCATCGCCACCGGGCAGGGCCATGTTGGCTTCGCCGCAACGCGCGAGCAAGGGGCCGAGCACGACGATGGAGGCGCGCATCGCCTCAAAGAGGTGGGCCGGCGCCACCGGGTGCAGCGCGTCACGCTCGGGGACCACGACGCGCAGTTCGTGCTCCGCGGGTACGTCGACCGAGCACCCGAGTGCTTCGAGGAGCTCGCTCATCACCACGACGTCGCTGATGTTGGGCACGTTGGTGAGCCGGTGTTCGCCGGTCGCGAGCAGGCAGGCGGCCATCTCTTTTAAGACCGCATTCTTCGCCCCGTAAGCTCGAACCTCACCCTCTAAGGGACCGGCGGGCTTGATGAGGAGTGAACGCACCCCTCAAGTATTGCCGCTGCTACGTACGGGGTCTTTGCCTCATTTGGGCCAAAACGAGCGGCGCAGTACGCTGGCCCTGTGCAGCCACCTGATCGGCCCGATCGCAATATTGCCCTCGAGTTGATTCGAGTCACCGAAGCCGCGGCCATTGCTTCGGCCCGCTGGGCGGGACGCGGCGACAAGAACGCCGCTGATCGCGCGGCCGTTGACGCGATGCGCTTCGTCTTGGGCGCCGTCGCGATGGATGGCGTCGTGGTGATCGGTGAGGGCGAGAAGGACGAAGCCCCGATGCTCTATAACGGCGAGCAGATCGGCGACGGTCGTCCGCCCCAGGTGGACGTCGCGGTCGATCCCGTCGACGGCACGACGCTCACCGCGATGGGGCGAAATGGCGCGCTCTCAGTGATCGCACTCTCCGAGCGCGGCTCGATGTTCAATCCCGGCCCGTGCTTTTACATGAAGAAGATTGCCGTGGGACCCCGCGGACGTGGTTCCGTTGACGTCAACGCATCGGCCACCGACAATCTGACCGAACTCTCCAAGCGCCTCAACAAGCCGGTCCAAGAGCTCGGCGTCGTCATCCTCGATCGCCCGCGTCACGACGACCTCGTCGCGGAGGTTCGCGAAGCCGGCGCTCGCGTGATCTCAATTCTTGACGGTGACGTCGCGGGCGCTATCGCGACGGGGTGGCCGAACTCGGGCGTCGACGTGTTACTCGGCATCGGCGGCACGCCCGAGGGCGTCATCGCCGCAGCCGCCTTGAAGGGTCTCGGCGGCGAGATCCAAGGCGTGCTGCACGCCAACTCCGAGGAGGTTCGTCGCGACGCGGAGGCCCTTGGGTACGATTTCACAAGAGTGCTCATGACCGACGATTTAGTCGCGAGTGACAACTGCTTTTTCTCCGCCACGGCCATCACCGACGGCGACTTCCTGCGGGGAGTTCGCTTCTACGATTTCGGGGCCACNNTCTTTGGTCGTTCGCTCGCGCTCGGGCACCGTGCGCACCATCGAAACCTTCCACCGTCACGACAAGCTTCAAGAATTTACGACCGCCGGCTTTTGACGCTCGTGTGACGGCGTCGTGCCGCCTGATCGGTTGCACGTCGTGGTCCTCGGACCTAGCCTCGAATCAGAGTCCCAAGGGGGCGGTTCACGAGTCTGTGAACGAAAAGGAGGCGGTATGAAGGTGTCAAATCTTCTGGCGACGAAGGGTAGTGACGTCGCAACAATCTCCCAAGAACGCAGCGTGGCTGACGCGGTGGCGCTCTTGAAGGAGCGCGGCATCGGCGCCCTCGTGGTGACCGGGGCGAAGGCGCCCATTGCGGGGATGTTCTCCGAACGTGACGTCGTTCGCGCACTCGCGACCTCGGGCGCCGGCGCGCTCGAAATGAAAGTCGCCGAGCTCATGAGCGCCGACGTGTCGGTGTGTGCACCCACCACCGAACTCAATGACCTGATGACGATGATGACGGAGCGACGCTTTCGTCACGTCCCCGTCGTCGACGACGGTCGACTGGTGGGCCTGGTCTCGATCGGCGACGTCGTCAAGGCGAGGCTCGAAGAGCTCGAACACGACAAGAAGGACCTACTGGACTACGTCTCGGCTCGTTAAGACGCGCTGAACTCCGCGGCGCGCAGGCGCAGCTGCGCACGTTCGAGTGCCGCGAGCGCGACGAGTTGTTCTTCGTCGTCGCCGTGATCGGCACGATTGACGGCGGCCAGTTTCGCTTCGGCGGCGTCCTTGGCGGCTTGCGCGCGCGCGACGTCGATCTCACTGGTCCGCTCGGCCACCCCCGCGAGCACGGTCGCCAGCGTCTCGTCCTCGCCGAGCCCCTTGCCGACTTGGAAGAAGCCCGAGTGCACCGCAAAGGCCAAGGTCCCTTCGGTGGTCTCGACGCGCACGATGGAAGAGACCACGTCGCCCACGGTGGAGGTGTGCTGCGGCAGGATCGTGAAGTCGCCCTCGGAGGAGCGCGCCACGAGCGCCGCGGCGGTGCCCGAGAAGAGCGGCGCCTCGGGCGTCACGATTTCGACGGTGAGCGTTGCCATCAGCCCTTGGCGATCGCCGCGGCCTTCGCCTCGACCCCTGAGGCGCCCCCGACGTTCAAGAACGCCTGCTCGGGGTACTGGTCGAGGTCGCCCTTGACGAGGTGCTCGAAGGACTCGATCGTCTCAGCCACCGGGACGTTGATGCCGTCGATGCCGGTGAAGACCTTGGAGACGAACATCGGCTGGGACAAGAAGCGCTGGATCTTGCGCGCCCGAGTGACCGTGATGCGGTCTTCCTCGGAGAGTTCGTCCAGTCCCAAGATCGCGATGATGTCTTGGAGTTCCTTGTTGCGCTGGAGGATCTGCTGGACCTGACGCGCGACGGCGTAGTGACGGTCCCCGACAATTTCTGGCGCCAGGATGTTCGACGTCGAGGTCAGCGGGTCGACCGCCGGGTAGATACCCAACGCGGCTATCTGACGACTCAGCTCCGTCGTGGCGTCCAAATGGGTGAAGGTCGTAAAGGGCGCCGGGTCGGTGTAGTCGTCCGCCGGCACGTAGACGGCCTGGAGCGACGTGATCGAGTGACCGCGGGTCGAGGTGATGCGCTCTTGGAGCTCGCCCATCTCATCAGCCAGCGTTGGCTGGTAGCCGACCGCCGAAGGCATGCGACCGAGCAGCGTCGAGACTTCCGAGCCCGCTTGCACGAAACGGAANNTCGTCCATCTGGCCGTAGACGAGCGCGGTCTTTTCAATGACGCCGGACTCGCGCATCTCGAGCAGCAAGTCGGTGCCCTCGCGGGTTCGCTCCCCCACCCCCGCGAAGACCGAGACGCCGTCGTGCTGCTCGGCGACGCGTCGGATCATCTCCATGATCAACACCGTCTTGCCGACGCCCGCACCGCCAAAGAGTCCGATCTTGCCACCCTGCACGTAGGGCGCCAAGAGGTCGACGACCTTGATGCCCGTCTCGAACATCGTGGCGCGCGGCTCTAACTGGTCGAAGGCGGGCGCGTTGCGGTGGATCTCCCAGTGGTCCTCCACGACGCCGATGTCGTCGGTGTCGAGTGACTCACCGATCACGTTAAAGACGTGACCGAGCACGGCGTCGCCCACCGGGACGGTGATGCCCCGCCCGCTCTGACGCACAATGGCGCCGCGTACGAGTCCGTCGGTCGGCTTCATGCACACGCAGCGCACGCGACCCTCACCGATCTGTTGGGCGACCTCGGCGACGACGGTGATCGTCGCGCCGTCGAGCTCGATGTCCATCTCGACGGCGTGGTTGATCTCGGGCAGGGCGTGGGGTGGGAACTCCACGTCCACCACGGGNNGTCTGGCCGAGTTCGTCGGCGTTCTCCGTCGCCGCCGCCATGGCGCGTTGCTGCGAGGTGTGAAAGGCGGCCGCGCCTTCGATGAGCGCGGAGAAGACTTCGCTCTCTAAGAATCGCGGCATCAAGAAGAAGAGCAGTTTCTCGACTTCCGGCTCGAACTCGGTGTAACCCTTCAGTTCCTTTTCGGCCGGGTCCTCTGGTAGTTCGGGGACCACGAGGGGCAGGAGTTGTTCGACCTCGACGCTCTGCGATCCGGCCGAGAAGTAACGGGTTGAGACGATGAAGACCTGCTGGGTCTCGCCCGCCATAAAGGGGCCCGCGAGTCGTCGCGCGATGTCCTGGGCCTGAGAGAACGTCGGTCGGTCCACGACGCCGACGAAGCTCTCTTCGACCTCGAGGCCGCGGAACCGGTAGTAGGCGGCCGCCTTCTTGCCCGCGCAGAACAGTCGCACCGTCGCGCCCTCGCGACGCAGTTGGGCGACGAGTCGCTCCCCCGCGCGCAAGGATGCATTGTTATACGGTCCCGAGAGTCCCCGGTCGCCCGTGATGACCAGCACCAGCGCGGTCTCGACCTTTTCGGGTAACGCGAGGAGTTTCTTGGCGCCCGTTGGATCACCCAACGCCGCCTCTAAGAGGATGCGTTGCATGCCCGCTCGGTACGGGCGGTTCGCGACGATGCGCGCGAGGGAGCGAGGAATCTGAGACGCCGCGATGAGCTCCATGGCCTTGGTGATCTTGCGCGTCGACTGCACCGAGCGGATGCGTCGGCGTAGTACTCGTTCTTGGCCTCCGGCCACGATTCCTCCTTTCTCTCTCTCGTCGTTACTTAGTGACTCGGCGCGAAGCTGTCGAGGAAGGACTTCAAGGCGGCGTCGAGCTTCGCGGTGTCGGGCAGGGCCAGCGTGTCGCGGATCTCCTTTAAGAGGTCGGCGTGCTTCGCGCGAAAGTCGGTCATCAGTTCCGCTTCGAAGCGCGTGACGTCCTCAACCGCAACGGTGTCGAGCCAACCCTTGGTGCCGGCGTAGATCGCGACGACTTGTTCCTCGACGGGGACCGGCGCGTTCAGGCCCTGCTTTAACAGTTCGGTGAGGCGGTAGCCCCGGTCGAGTTGCTGCTGGGAGGACTTGTCAAGTTCCGAACCGAAGGTCGCGAAGGCCTCTAAGTCGCGAAACTGCGCGAGGTCAATCTTCAAGGTACCCGCGACGGCACGCATCGCCTTGATCTGGGCGGCGCCACCGACGCGCGAGACGGAGTTACCCACGTCAATGGCCGGACGAACACCGGAGTAGAAGAGGTCACTCTGCAAGAAGATCTGCCCGTCGGTGATNNCGACTGTGGAGGTAGAAGACGTCACCGGGGTAGGCCTCGCGGCCCGGTGGGCGACGCAGCAACAAGGAGATCTGGCGATAGGCCTCGGCCTGCTTGGAGAGGTCGTCGTAGACCACCAGCGCGTGTTCGCCGTTCTCCATCCACTCCTGTCCGATAGCGCAGCCCGCGTAGGGGGCGAGGAACTTAAAGGGTGCGGGGTCGCCGGCACCGGCCACCACGACGACGGTGTACTCGAAGGCCCCGAAGTCCTCCAGGGTCTTGACGGTCTGGGCGACCGAGGAGTTCTTCTGGCCCACGGCGACGTAGATGCACTTCACGCCCTGGCCCTTCTGATTCAAGATCGTGTCGATCGCGACCGTCGTCTTACCAGTCTTGCGGTCACCGATGATGAGTTCGCGCTGTCCTCGTCCGATGGGCGTCATTGCGTCAATGGCTTTGATACCCGTTTGGAGCGGCTCACTCACGGGCTGGCGACCCGTGATGCCGGGCGCTTGGACCTCCATGCGCCGGACCTTCGGGTTGACCAGTGGTCCCTTGCCGTCGATGGGGTCGCCGAGCGCGTTCACGACTCGTCCGAGCAGTCCGTCGCCCACCGGCATCGAGAGGATGCGTCCGGTCGCGCGAACGACCTGTTCTTCTTCGATCCGGTCGACCGATCCGAGGACGACTGCGCCGATGGTCTCTTCGTCCAGGTTCATGGCGAGACCTACCGTGCCGTCTTCGAACTCGAGGAGCTCGTTCACCTTCGCCGAGGGCAGCCCGGAGACGCGCGCGATGCCGTCACCCACTTCGACGACGCGGCCGACCTGCTCGGCCGCCACCGTGGGGTCNNAAGTCGTTCACGTGTTTGCGCAGCGCCTCAGTGATCTCGCTGGCGCTAATGGTGAGTTCGGTCATGACACTGTCCTTTTCTTAGTCAATTCGATTCAAAGTGGACTCGAGCAACTGACGAGAGGCGACTGCCTCGCGTAGCGCGCCCAAACGTCCACGCGTGGTTGCGTCGAGTCGAAGATCGCCGATCTCGACGAGTACCCCGCCCAACAAGTCGGGTTGGTCGGCGATCTGGAGTTCGACGTCCTTGCCGGTCAAGGCGGAGAGGGACCGGACGAGTTCGGCCTGACTCGCGTCGTCGAGCGTGCGCGCGGCGTGCACGCGCGCCACGCGCCAGTCGCGCGCGCGAGCGACGTAGTCGACGAGGAAGTCCAGCGTGCCCACCACGTCGCGCGCCCGACCACCGGTGATGGTGAATCGCGCGAGCTCCAGTGACACGGGATCGACCTTGCCCTCTAAGAGTTGGGTCGTCAAACCGAGGCGCGCCTGGAGCGGTGCGTCACGGTCGAGCAGGAGGTGGCGCAGTGCGTCGTTCGCCTCGATGGTGCGCGCCCACCGGAAGAGGTCGTCTTCGACCGAGGAGAAGTTCTGCGCGTCGATCTCATCGAGCAGCGCGTCCGCGTACCCGCCGACGCGTCGACGGGCGGCGAGGAGACCCAGGTTGGGGTGAATGAACGCGCCCGTCTCCGCCAGCGTGCGCGCCACGTAGTGCAACTCGTCGATGGCGCGAGGTACTTCTTGCGCCGGCGAGGCGGTGGCCGCGTAGACGCACAGGCGCAACGTCGCAGCGTTCACCTTGTCGCGCAAAAGATCACCCAGGACCTGGCCGCGCGCAACGCCGGCNNGTGTCGGTCAAGACCGCCGAGAGATCGCCGCGCGAGAGGATCGTCGACTGCAGCGCCGCGAGGTCACTGACCACGCTGGTGAGCGCTGGCGCGTCGAGTCGGCCCAAGAGGGCGGCGGCGAATCCTTCGAGCTTGGGCAGCATGGTTAGCGGGTCGCCTCTTTGGCGGCTTCCGCGTGGAGCGCGGCGACGGCTTCTCGCACCAGGTCGTCGTGGGTGCTTTGGTCAACTTCGCGCGCGACGATCTTGGTCACGAGTTCGAAAACGATCTCGCCAATCCTCGCCGAGGCGTCATCGATCGCGTGCTGGCGCGCGGCGGTGACTTCGCTCTGGGCGGTGGCGACGATGCGGTCGTACTCGAGCTGCGC
>PKZN01000103.1 GCA_003133075.1 Acidimicrobiaceae bacterium
TTGAAGATGTCCGCGGCGAGTCCTTGGATACCGGCGTTCATGGCCTGTCGTTCGGCCGCCTGACGTTGGGGGCCAACGGCCGTGGCCAGTTCGGGGAACGGACGGATTCGACCGAACTCGGTGCGCGAGAAGCCCTGGTTGCGGGCTTCTTTGATGACGGTGTCGAGGTAGGTGCGCAAACTCGGGAACCCCTCGAAGTAGCGGTTCATGATCTCTTTGGCCGACGCCACGGGAATGCCCAAGCGCTGGGAGAGCCCGTAGGCCTCCATGCCGTAGGCGAGTCCGTAGGAGACGGCCTTCGCGCGTTCGCGCTGTTCGTGCGTGACCTCGCTGGGCGCCACACCAAAGACCGAGGCGGCGATGGTGCGGTGCACGTCTTCCTGGGACGCGAAGGCCGCGAGGAGCCCTTGGTCTTGGGAGAGGTGGGCCAGAATGCGTAGTTCGATCTGGTTATAGTCCGACACCGCCATCAGCCAGCCCTCGGTCGGTACGAAGGCGTAGCGCAGTCGACGTCCGTCAACCGAACGCACGGGGATGTTGTGGAGGTTCGGGTTGTCCGAGGAGAGTCGGCCGGTGCGCGCGACCACCTGGGAGAACCGCGCGTGGATGCGCCCATCGGGACCGACCGAGTCGATCAGGGGTGACCCGTAAGTACTGCGCAATTTCTCCACTTCGCGGTATCGCAGAATCAGCGGCACGATCTCGTGCTCGTTGGCGATTGCTTCGAGACTCCCGGCGTCGGTCGAGTACCCGGACTTGATCTTCTTCACGGCCGTGAGGCCGAGCTCCTCAAAGAGCACGACCTGGAGTTGTTGGGGTGAGTTGACTTTGAACTCGTGGCCCGCGACCCGTTGGATATCTGCTTCTAAGGACTTCGCTTCGGTGGCAAACTCCTCGGCGATGGTGCGCAGCAACTCGACGTCGACGCGAATAGCCCGCCCCTCCATGCGCCCGAGCACCGCGACCAGTGGCAGCTCGATCTCCCGGTAGACCCGAGTTAACTCCCAGCGTTCGATCTCCGCGCGCATCACGTCGAGCAACCGTCCCACCCGTTGGGCGTCGAGTTCTAAGTTCTCGTCGCTCGACACTGAGAAAAGTGAGGGCGGCGCGTCGTCGACGGGCTCGCCGAGGAAACGCTCGACGACCTCGGCCAAGCCGTAGCGCCCACTGATCGCGTCGATGAGGAACGCCATGATCGAGGTATCGTCCCCGGGGTCGGCCAAGGTGACGTCCGCTTGATCCGCGGCGCGGTAGAGGCCCTTCACGTCGTGACCGGCGAAGGTCGTGTCGCCAATCGCCGCTAAGAAGGCCCCGACGCTGTCGACGCTCATTGCCCCCGAGTCCGGGTTGAGTACGGCGGCGCGCTCGTCGTTAAAGGCCACCACCGGTCGCGCGCTCGACTCCAACAGCGTGGGCAACGACGCCTCGCGCGAGATCGCGACCGTCGGCGCGCGAGGCGGGGCGGCGGGGCGCTCCTCGCTGGCGACGCCCTCACCGAGCAGGCCATCGCTCATGAGTTTGTTCACCCGCGTGCGCATCGAGTTCATCTCGTAGCGCTCGAAGAAGCCGTTGACCTCCTGCTTGTCCCATCCCCCGAGGGTCAGGTCGTCCAACGTGAAATCGAGTGGCACATCACGCACGAGACGCATCACCCGCTCGTTGTTGCGCGCACGCTCCTCGAAGGTCGCGAGGTTCTCGCGCAGCTTGGGGGTCAGTGCGTCGAGGTGCGCGTAAAGATCGTCGAAGTCGCGGTACTGCGCGAAGAGCTTCGCCGCGGTCTTCTCCCCCACCCCCGGCACGCCGGGCAGATTGTCCGACGGGTCCCCGCGCAGCGCGGCCAACAGTGGGTAGCGGGCCGACTCGATGCCGCAGCGCTCCATGATGCCGGCTTCGTCATAGAGCGAGTAGTCCGACACCCCGCGGCGGTTGTAGAGGACCTTGACGTACGGGTCCTCGACCAGTTGGAACGTGTCGCGGTCGCCCGAGACGACCACCACCGGTATCTCGGCGTTACGGCTCCAGGTGGCGAGCGTCGCCAGTACGTCGTCCGCCTCGAAGTGTTCGACGCCGAGTACCGGAATGTGCAGGGTCTCACACATGGTGCGGATCAAGTCGAACTGGTGCTCGATCTCCACGGGCGTCTCGGCCCGCCCGCCCTTGTAGTCCTCGGTCAGCGCGTCACGAAACGTGCCACCGGGCAGATCGAAGGCGACGGCCAGCGCTCGGGGGCGTTGGGAAGAGACGAGTGAGACCAGCATCGACGCGAAGCCGTGCAGGGCATTGGTGATGAGTCCCGACGACGTCTGGATATCGGGCGGCAGCGCGAAGAACGCTCGAAACGCTAGGGACATCCCGTCCAACAGCACCAGAGGGCGTTGGTCAGGCGCGTCAGCCAACGAACTCACCCTTCAAGATCTGTTGGGCGACGTCGCGCATGCGCGTACGCGCGCGCATCGCGGACTGTTGGATGACCTCGAAGGCCGCCGCCTCGTCCAGTCCACGCTCTTCCATCAAGATCTCCTTGGCGCGCTGGACGATCTCGCGGGTCTCGATCTTGTCGTCCGCACTCGGGGCGTCGTGGGTCACGTGCGGCTCACTCACGCTGGGATTCAAGATGGCGGCCAACTTGGGCAAGATCTCGCTACTGCGAAAGGGCTTCACCAGATACGCCGCCACCCCGGCGTCACGCGCGCTCTCGATCAGGGTGCGCTGGCTAAAGGCCGTGAGCAGAACGACGACCGTGGCGGTGCCCTTCAAGGCTTGGGCGACCTCAATCCCGTCGAGCCCGGGCATCTTGATGTCGAGCAACGCCAGGTCTGGTTCGTACTCCTTGACCATCGCGAGGGCGTCGTCACCTCGGGCCGCCTCGCCGACCACCAGGTAGCCGTCGCCCTCGAGAATCTCCTTCAGGTCCAGGCGAATGATTGACTCGTCGTCGGCGATGACCACGCGCTTATCCATTGTCGTTCCTCGGAGTCCATTCACGAAGTAGTTCGTCACGCGCCATCACAAGTTCGTGGACTTCCGAGGCGCGTCGTTTCATCTCGGCGTTCGCCACCATGACGTGTCGAGCCAGTTCATCGTACTCCTTGGACTGCAGGGGGGTCTCTGAGACGAGGGCCCGGATCCGAGCGTCCTCAAGCGCGTCATTCCAGACCGCGACCTGCTCTTCGAGCACGGCCAGACTCTCGCGAGCTTGGCCCAATTGGCGCTGGACGTCCTCCAGGCGGCGCTGTACGAGCCGGGGTCCCATCGCCACAGTCTACGACTCGCCCTCTTCAATGAGCAGGAGACGTCGCGAGCGCTCGAGCGTGTTCAACGAGGGTTCGAGGCCAAATCCGCTGATGGAGGTGCGTACCTCTTCGCCGCCGTCACTGGTCGAGACCTCGCCCACGTCGCTCGGTTCGCTCACGCAGTTCTCGGCGAGGGCTCGGTGCACCTGGCGCGCGAAGGGCGATTCGAAGAACCCACCCAGATACGCCGTGAGGCCGAGGGCTCCTGCGCCTTCGAACATCGCACGCGCGTTGGCCAGGCCGCCCACGCGCGCCGGCTTCACGCAGACCATCGAAGCCGCGTGATAGTTCGCGATGTGACGCAGGTCACGCAACCCTCGAACGCCTTCGTCGAGGCTGAGGGGTACGTCCAGGCGATCGGCGAGTCGAGCGTGGTCGACGAGGTTGCCCGCGGCGTAGGGCTGTTCGACCGCCGCGACGACGGCGACCCTCTGGATTGAGGCCACTTGTTCGAGCACCTCCTCGTCGTGCGTGACCGAACAGTTGAAATCAACGACGACCGGCACGCGGAGGGCGCGCAAACGCTCCCTCGCCACGTCCGAGAGTGCTCCGGGCGCACTCTTCACCCGTACCCGCGCGACGGTGCCCTCGACGGTCCACTCGGTCGCCTCGTCGAGGAGCGACACCGTGGACTGGAGACGCGCGTGCTGTTCGTGCGGCCACAGATCGGTGATCGAGGCGTTCGCTGTTCGCAACTCACGATCGAGCGTCGCCATCTCGATGAGCGCCGCGGCGAAGAGGGCCGCCGGCGTCGTGGAGGCGAGCCCCGACACGCGAGACCATGCCGGCAGCGTGCCCTCGCGCGCCACGACATCCGACACACGCGCCAGCAGCGTGTCGAGCGCCGCGAGGACGTCGTCGAGCCCGGGGTCGCCGTTCAGCGCGAAGGGCTGGGGCGCGATCTCGCCGTAGCCCGTGACGCTGTCGTGCTCCAGGGCGAGAAAGAGTCGCGATCGTCCGTCGTGGGACTGCGCGCTCGCGGCGACGCGGCGCGCCAAGGTGACGTCGTCTTGGTACAGCGCAACTCTCATCCCCCGTACCTTAGGAAGGCTGATACCGTGGTCGCCGCAGCCCGGATGGCGGAATTGGCAGACGCGGAGGCCTCAAAAGCCTTTACTCGAGAGGGTGTGTGGGTTCGAGTCCCACTCCGGGCACTGTTACCTTGGGTGACGTGGCGGACCG
>PKZN01000031.1 GCA_003133075.1 Acidimicrobiaceae bacterium
AACTCAATTCGGGAGTGTGCTAGGTCGGACTCGTCAGGAGCGAACGGCGGGCGCTGTAGTCCTCTGGATCATTGTCCCCGCGCGCGAGGCGTTCATTGAGAATTCGCAGCGCGTCGCTGGAGCCGTGGACGTTCCCCCCACCCTCTCGTTCGCGTCGTCGCGCCAGCATCAAGACCACGAGCACCACGAGGGCGACCAGAACGAGCAGCACGAAGAACCCAAAGGGTCCAGAGCCACCGCCCCCGGGGCCAAAACCAACTCGGCCATGCATGGGTCCTCCAAAGGGAGCGGACGGTGGATATGGACTAAAGCGCATTTCGGTTCCTCTTCGCTATCACCACAGTTCTAGGTCAGGAGCCGGGGTGCTGCAAGTACGGGGGCGCCGATTGCGCCGATGACGAGACGAGGACCGGAAACCGCGCCCCTAGAGGAGGTTCTCGCCGCCGAAGATGTCCGACACCGAGGTGTCGTCAAAGATGGCCGCGATGGCGTTGGCGAGGATTGGCGCGATGGAGAGTACTTCGAGTTTCTCAAAGCGCTTCTCGGGTCCGAGCGGCAGGGTGTCGGTGACGATGACCCGACTGATGGGGGCGTTGAAGAGACGGTCGACGGCGGGCGGTGAGAAGACGGCGTGGGTAGCCATTACCCAGATGTCGTTCGCACCGTGGGCCTTTAAGAGGTCACAGCCCGCGACGATGGTACCCGCGGTGTCGATCATGTCGTCAATCAAGACACAGTGTCGACCGTCGACGTCACCAACGATGTGGCGAGCCTCGGCGACATTCGCCACGCCCCGAGGGCGAGTTTTGTGCACGAGCGCGAGGTCGCAACCCAAATGTTGCGCGTAGCGCTCGGCAACCTTGACGCGACCGGCGTCGGGTGCGACGACCACGAGTTCGTGCGGGTTGGCGTTCGCTTTGAGATAGTCCTCGAGTACCGGTGCCGCCACGAGGTGGTCGACCGGCACGTCGAAGAATCCTTGGATCTGGCCGGAGTGGAAGTCCACCGAGAGGACCCGCGTGGCGCCCGCCACCTGGAGCATGTCGGCCAACAGTTTGGCCGTGATGGGCTCGCGGCCCGCAGTCTTTCGGTCCTGGCGGGCGTACCCGTAGTTGGGAATGACCGCCGTGATGCTCTTCGCCGACGCGCGCTTGGCGGCGTCGATCATGATGAGTTGTTCCATGACCGCGTCGTTCACTGGTGAACCGTGGGTCTGCATGATAAAAACGTGCGCCCCGCGAATGGATTCGTCGATGCGACAGTGAATCTCACCGTCAGCGAATTCGCGAAGATTCGCCTCCGTAAGCTCGACTCCAAGCTTGTCCGCGACGTCCGCGGCGAGCGCGGGGTGGCAGCGACCCGTGACGATAACCATGCGGCGCTTGGCGAGGGACTCCACGGCGCCAGCGTATCCGCGAACCGAGTGTCAGCGAAATCGCGGTGACGAAGGTGTGACGACTTCACCGGGCGCCACGTCGGCACCGGGGGCGAGCACGACGAAGGAACCGACGCGCGCGTCGGCCCCGATGCGAACCTTCGTGGCCTCGACGGCACCGACCACCGCGTCCTCGCCCACCTCGACGTCGCGCAACATCGCGTTGGGTCCGATCTCGGCGCCCCGAGCGATGACGCAGCGTCCGCGTAACACCGTGCCCGGCAGGAGCGAGACCTCGGCGGCGAGTTCGACGTCGGCGTCGACGTAGGTGTTCTCAGGACTCCACATCGTGACGCCCCTGGTCAGCCACTGGTCGTTGATGCGTTGGCGCATGACGGCCTCGGCGCGAGCGAGCTGACGACGGTCGTTGATGTTCGAGCCCTCGGTCGCGTCCTCGAGCATCACCGAGGTGGTGACGTGACCGAGGTCGTGGAGTACCGAAACCAGGTCGGGCAGGTAGTACTCCTCTTGGGCGTTATGGCGGTCGAGATGACGCAGCGCCGGGCCGAGCAGACTTTGACGCACCACCATCGCTGACGTGTTCACCTCGGTGATGCGTCGCTCGTCGCTCGTGGCGTCGCTCTCTTCGACGACCCGCTGGAGGCTGCCGTCCTTGGCGTGGATCATGCGCCCGTAGCCGGTCGGATCCTCGAACCTCGCGCCGAGCATCGTCAAGGCGGCGTGTCGTTCGCGGTGCGCCGCCAAGAGTTGCTCGACCGAGGAGCGACGCAGCAGCGGCGCGTCACCGGGCAGGATCAGCACGTCGCCGTCAAGGTCACCGAAGGCGTCGTCGAGAGAGGACAGCGCCACCCCGACGGCGTG
This sequence comes from Acidimicrobiaceae bacterium, assembly GCA_003133075.1. Taxonomy (GTDB): domain Bacteria; phylum Actinomycetota; class Acidimicrobiia; order Acidimicrobiales; family RAAP-2; genus RAAP-2. The sequence goes on from PKZN01000031.1 coordinate 2,258, forward strand.
ACCCGTACCGAGCTGCTCGCGCTGTTCGACGAAGGTGAGACGTGCGTTGGGCGCTCGACGCTCGCTGATCTCCTTTTCAACCCAGGTCGCCTCGCGTCCGACCACGACGACCGTCGCGCGCACGTCCTCTTGCTGGGCGGCGTCGAGGACGTAGAGGACCATCGCGCGACCGCAGAGGTGGTGCAGTGGTTTTGGACGCGCGGAGCGCATCCGGGTCCCCTCGCCGGCGGCGAGTACCACGACACACGTTGCACGCTTCACCCATCCATCTCTAGCAGGACTCCCCTACGATTCATGACGTGGCCCGCGAAACCTACGACGAATTTTCGCTCTTCGACGAGAATCGGCGCGAATGGGGACTCTCGGTCCCTATTCCTCCGGTGCAGCGATTCTTCGTCGCTGTCGATGGTCTGCGCCAGATCAGTGGTCTGCGCTGGGGCGAGGATGAACCAGAACTCGTGTTGATCCACGGGGGCGCCCAGAACGCCCACACCTGGGACACCGTGGCCCTGGCGCTCGAGCGTCCGCTCCTCGCCCTCGACTTACCGGGTCACGGACACTCCGATGGTTCGCCGTACTCGGGGTCCGCGGCCGCCAGTCACGCGACGGACGTCGCCGTTGCCCTCGATGAGCTCATCGTGCCACCACGGCCGCTGGTGGGCATGTCCCTCGGCGGGATGACGTCCATCATCGTCGCCGCAGAGCGACCCGACCTCGTGTCGCGACTGGTGTTGATCGACATCACCCCCGGTGTCAACGCGGACAAGGCGCGCCACATCACCGACTTCGTCAACGGCCCGAAGACCTTTGACGACTTCGACGATCTGCTCGCACGCACCATCGAACACAATCCCACCCGTTCGGTCTCCTCGCTCCGACGCGGCATCTTGCACAACGCCGTCCAACTCCCCGACGGCACGTGGGTGTGGCGCCACCAGCAACACGTCACCGCCGATCGACCGGCGCCCGAGTTAGGCAATCTGTGGGAGCAGCTCGGATCGCTCACCATGCCCGTCACGTTGGTGCGAGGAATGGCGACGGGTTCTGTCGTCGACGACGCGGACGAGGCGGAGTTACTGCGACGCCTCCCCGAGGCGCAGGTCGTGCGCGTCGACGGTGCCGGCCATTCGGTGCAGGGCGACCAACCCGTGGTGCTCGCCGACATCCTCGAACGCGTGTGCTTCTAGGAACGACGCGGAGGAGCGCGATGGGAACATCAAAGACGACCGAGGACGANNCGACGCGACCATCGACACCTCGCCGCGTCGTGAGGAGATCCTGGCGCTCGCGAACCGATACCCCGAGTCCGAAGCGACCGCCTTTGGCGACGCCAGCGCGGCGAATGGTGACGTGCTCGCGCGTATGCGTCCCACGAAGTGGTTCGCCCAGGACTACACGAAGTCGTGAGCGGTGAAGCACCCTCGGCGCACGGACATCGACACCATAGTGGGGCACCGGGTCAAACCTCAGCCATCACTTCGTCACGCTTGCGTCGTTCTCGAGGAACAGGGCCGATGTTATCGACGTGTCTCTTTCGACAACGAGACCACGAATTCGCTGGCGGGGGAGGGCTCGAACCTCCAACCTACGGATTCAAAGTCCGTCGTTCTGCCAATTGAACTACCCGCCACTACTGGTGCTGCGGCAATCTTCAGAGATTCTTAGAGTATGTCTGAGGACGCTTAACACCAAGCAGCCACACTAGAGCCTGAGTACTCCGCCAACGAAAGCCCCGCCGTGACCACCGCCCACACACCCACGTCCTACGTCGCCATCGTGGACGACGACACCGCGATTCGCACCTCACTCGGCCGGGCGCTGCGGATGGAGAACTACGACGTTGAACTCTTCGAGGACGGATCGTCCGCGCTGCGGGCCATACAACTGCGCGCGCCCGACGCGATCGTGCTCGATTTGCAACTCCCCGACATCGACGGGTTGGAGGTCTGTCGGCGCATTCGCCGCTCGGGCGACACCACGCCGATTCTGATGCTGACTGCTCGCAACGCCGTCAACGACCGCGTCGAGGGCCTCGATGTCGGCGCGGACGACTACTTGGTCAAGCCCTTCGACTTGGCGGAGTTGCTCGCGCGACTGCGCGCACTACTGCGTCGCACCAGCGTCGGTGAGAGTGACGGCGCGGTGCTGCGCTTCGAGGACTTGACGCTCAATCCCCAGACGCGAGAGGTGCACCGCGGCAGCCGCCTCATCGAACTGACCAAGATCGAGTTCGACCTCTTAGAGCTCTTCCTCCACCACCCTCGCCAGGTGCTCACCCGCGACCAGATCCTCGATCTGGTGTGGGGTTACAACTTCGACTCGGGCACCAACTCCTTGGCCGTCTACATTGGCTACCTCCGTCGCAAGCTCGAAGAGGACGACACCCCTCGACTGATCCAGACGGTGCGCGGGGTGGGTTACGCGCTGCGCGCGACGTGACCTTTCGCACGCGGGTCATCGCCGCCACGGTGGCCGCGGCGGCGATTGCGGTGATCTTGGCGTGTTTCGCCTCCTACTTCACCACCCGAAGCGCACTGTTCCACTCGGTCGACGAGTCGCTCATCGAGGCTTCCGAGCAGACCCCCAACCCGCATTACGACTACCGACCCGTCGGCTCCTACTCCGAGATCGTGCTGCCCAACGGGCAGACGCTCCCCTCGTCCAACGTGCCCGTCGACGCCGCGATCATGAGCGTCGCCAAAGGCAAGAGCAAGCGAGTCATCCGCACCGTCTCTTTCGACGGGCAGGACTACCGCGAACTCATCGCCCCGCTGCCGGCCAATTCGGTCGTGGCGTGCTCGACGGGCGTCTGTCAGATCTCGACGACCTCGGCGCAGCTCTACATCGTCGACATCACCGGCGAGGTCACCGAACTCAGCCACCTGGTTGCGACCTTGATGCTCGTCGCCGCGGGCGGACTGCTGCTCGCGTTGGCGCTGGGCTTCTTCCTCGCCCGCCAAGCCCTGCACCCCCTCGTCGAGGTGACCAACGAGATCGAGACGGTGGCGACGACGAACGACCTGCAGTACCGCTTGAAGGAGGGTGACGAGGACGAGTTGGGGCGGTTGCGGCGGGTCTTCAACCGACTACTGCACACCGTCGAAAGCAGCCAGACGCTGCAGCGCCAGTTGGTCCTCGACGCGAGTCACGAACTGCGCACGCCGCTCACGTCGCTGCGCACCAACGCGCAGGTCCTCTCGCGCGCCGATGAGTTGAGCCCGGTCGAGTTGCGCCAGATCACCGACGACATGGTCACCCAGGTAGACGAGTTAGCCGCCCTCGTGAGCGACCTCGGCGAGCTCGCTCGTGGCGAACGATCCGAAGGTGAACTCGAAGTTCTACGACTTGATGACGCCATCGACGAATGCGTCGAGACCGCCAGAACCTACGCGCGCATCCGCGACATCACCATCGACGTCGACGTCGAGACGTCGCGCGTGCGGGCTCGACACGATCGACTCAACCGGGCGATCTCGAACTTGCTCACCAACGCGGTCAAGTTCACGCCCGTCGGCGGGACCATTGCGGTGCGCAGCGCCCACGGCACGGTGAGCGTCGCCGACAGCGGCCCGGGCATCAGTGACGACGATCGCCCCTTCGTCTTCGACCGGTTCTGGCGCTCGCCCTCCGCGCGGTCGCTTCCCGGTTCGGGACTCGGACTTTCGATCGTGGCCCAAGTCGTCGCCGAGATCGACGGCACCGTCTCGGTCGAGCGCGACCCCGCCCTCGGCGGTGCGCGAGTGACGATTGAACTACCCGAAGTCCTCGACTGACCTTCGAAACAGGCCCCGCAGCAGTATTTGTCAATGTTCTTAGGAACCGGAGGTCTCATCCTTAGTTTCGACGACAAAACTGTTGAGTGAGAAGCCCATGACTCCCACTCCCCGTACCCCCGAGCAGCGCGATCGACGTTTCACCCGCGTGCGGCGCTTGACCGGGGCGATTCTCGTCGGCTCTGCGGTCACCTCGGGTCTCGGGGTCGCCTACTTGGGCGCCTCCACCAAGCCCGTCACGACGACGGTGCCGACAACGACCACGACCAGCGGCGAGACGTCGACAACGACAACCACGACGACGCCCACGACGACCACGTCGAAGCCCGCGACGACCACGACCCAAGCATCCTCGGGCGGGACGACCCCAACGACGGTGAAGTCGGAGCCGACGACGACAACGACCACGAGACCCACCACCACGACGACGCCCTCGACGGTGCCGACCACGACGACGACCATCTGCACCTCGACGGCGTCGGGACAAGTCAGCTGTGACTAACGACGCCGTCACCTTTCGGGTGTGGGGTCTCAGTGGCTCACTGGCGACGGAACGTCCCGAACAGCTGCGCTTCGCCGAGAAGTGTCTCTGGCAGCGCCTCAGTGAATTCGACGCCGCGTGCAATCGATTCCGTGCCGATTCAGAACTCTCCCAGCTGAACGATCACCCGGGCGAAACCGTCTCGATCAGTGACACGTTCGAACGGGCGCTGCTCTGCGCGCTCGACGCGCGTGACGCGACCGATGGGCTGTGCGATCCCTCCGTGCTCCCGGCGCTCCTCGCCCTCGGCTACGACGTCGACTTCGACGAGCTCCGTGCTCGCCGCGACGTATCGACCGACGCACCCGTTGCGGCCGGTGGCGTCGACGCCGTCGTGCTCGACCTCAGCGAACACACCGCGACCCTCAGCCCGGGGTGCCGACTCGACCTCGGGGCGACGGCGAAGGCCCTCGTCGCCGACGTCGTCGCCGACGACGTCGCCTCGAGCGGCGGGGTCGTCGTTGAAGTCGGCGGCGACGTCGCCGTACGCGGACGCGGCCCTCAGGGCCTCTGGGCCATCGGACTCAGCGACTCCTTGCACCTCACCGGCCGAGAGCCGCGCGTCGGTATTGAACACGGCGGGATCGCGACTTCTTCGATCACGGCGCGCACCTGGCGCGCGAGCGGTCGCGTCGTCAACCACGTGATCGACCCGCGCACCGGTCGCTGCGCGGACGGTCCCTACGCCACCGCCACCGTCTCGGCGAGCAGCGCAGCGGTCGCCAACGCCTTCGCCACCGCGGCGCTGCTCTGGGGCGAGGAGGCTGGGTACCACGTCGCCCAAGCGGGTATGGCGGCGCGTCTCATCCGCCGCGACGGCACCGTTGAGTACGTCGGCGGTTGGCCCCTTGATGAGGAGTACGCGTGCTCGCGCTGACCTCGCCCTATCTCTGGTACACGACCCGGGTGACGGGCATGGTGACGCTGGTGTTGTTCACGCTGGTGATCATCCTCGGCACGCTCGTCGCCAACCGCGTCGGGGGCAAGAAAATCGGCCGCTTCGAACTCAACGAACTCCACCGCTCCATCACCATGGTCGCGATGGCGTTCCTCGTCATCCACATCCTCACGACACTGCTCGACTCCTACGTGGCGACCGGTTGGCTCTCGCCGATTCTTCCCTTCCTCTCGCACTACCGCCGCGTCGGCGTGGCCCTCGGGGCGGTCGCCTTCGACCTCATGATCGCCGTGTGGGTCTCGAGCCTGTTGAAGGTGCGCGTGAAGAACCAGTCGTGGCGCTTCATCCACTGGTTCAGTTGGCTGGCCTTCGCGAGCGCCGTCATCCACGCGTACATGACGGGCACGGACGCCAAGGACGACGTCGGCCTCGCACTGGTCGCGGCGTGCACCCTCGGCGTGCTCGTGAGCGCCCTATGGCGCTTCTTCGCTCGCCCCGCGCGGGCCGCGGGTCGCACCGCACTCTCACCCCTGGCCGCCGCCACCGCCAGCGGCGAGGCGAGCGCGGCCACGCAGCGCGCCGACGCCGCGGCGCGACGTTCGGACGTGTGGCGACGATGATCCACGCCGAGGACGTCCCGCGACTGCTCCGGGGTACCCCGGGCACACCGCTGGGCTGGAGCGAGCACCAGGCGGCCTTTGCGACGACTACCCAGGTCACCTCACTGCTCGACGAGCTCGACGCCGCGGGGGTTACTGGTCGCGGCGGCGCGGCGTTCCCCACCGCGCGCAAGGCCCGACTCGTACGGAGCCAACGCGGACACCACAAGAGCGTCATCGTCAACGCTATGGAGGGCGAACCCGCCTCGCACAAAGACGCGTTGCTCCTGAGCACGAACCCCCATCTGGTGCTCGATGGTGCGGAGATCCTCGCCACGATCATCGGGGCGCGACGGGTGGTGGTGTGCGTCGCACGCAACGACAACCGCGTCGTCGCCCACGTCAACCGGGCGATCCACGAGCGAACTCGTCGCCGGCTGCGCGGGATCGAGTTCGAACTTCAAACGCCGCCGTGGCGCTACGTCGCGGGCGAAGAGTCGGCCCTCGTGCACTGGCTGAACGACCACGAGTCCTTGCCCCAGTACCGGCCCCAGCGACCCGACGTCCTCCAGGTGAACGGCCACCCGGTCCTCGTCGACAACGCCGAGACCTGCGCCAACGTCGGACTCGTCGCGCGCTTCGGCGCCCCGTGGTATCGCGCGCTCGGCACCGAGCGCCAACCCGGGACGACGTTGGTCTCGGTCACCGGCGCGGTCGAGCGGCCCACGGTGATCGAAGTCGCGCTCGGCACGCCGCTGCGAACGGTCTTAAGTCTCGCGGGCGCGGACCCCGCGCCGCGCGCGATGTTGCTCGGCGGCTACGGCGGCTCGTGGATCCCCGGTGAGCGCGTGGACCTCAACTACGACAACGAGTCCTTAGCGAGCATCGGCGCCTCGGTGGGCGCCGGCGTGCTCTGCGTGCTCGGTCGCGATGGCTGCGGGGTCGTCGAGACCGAGCGGGTCGTGCGGTGGATGGCGAATGAGAGCGCGCGTCAGTGTGGCCCCTGTGCGTTCGGGCTTCCCGCGATGGGTGAGGACCTCGCCCAACTCAGCGCCGCGACCCGCGACGCCAAGCTCGCACACGAGCGCCTCATCGAGCGCGGGGCGGCGATCATCGGTCGTGGTGCCTGTCACCACCCCGACGGCGTGGTTCGCCTCGTGCGTTCGGCGCTCGACGTCTTCGCGGACGACGTCGCGGCGCACGCCCGCCGAGAACCCTGCGCCGCAGCGCAGACCAAGCGGCACTTCCTTTCGGTGCCGCGCCTGGAACAAGAGCACGAGTTGGTGTGGGAGTGAAGGGTCGCGTCGTCGCCTTCGTCTTAAGGGTCGACCCCATCGCGTGCGACGGCTTCGGACACTGTCACGAATTAGCGCCGGAACTCGTGGAGATGGACGAGTGGGGCTACCCAATCATTAGCTCAGAACCCGTCGCCTCGATCGACGCGGCGGTGCTCAAGTCCGCGCGGTTGGCGGTGCGGGGCTGTCCCCGTCAGGCGCTGCGTCTCGAACGCGTCAAAGAGTCGTAGTCGAGTCGATGAGCTCGAGGCGATTGCCGACCGGGTCCTCCACGTAACAGCGCCGCACGCCGGGTAGGTCTTCGTCGGGCACGACGGCGACACCGCGCAGTCGCAGTCGCTCGAGGAGCGTCTCGTAGTCGTCCACCACCAACGCCGGGTGGGCTTTCTTCGCCGGACGAAAGTCGACTTCAACGCCGAGGTGCACCGTGGCGTCATCGCGCCGGTACCAGCGACCCCCTCGTGCGGCTAGCACCGGGGGCTTGTCGAGCGTCACGAAACCGAGCGCGTCGACGTAGAACTCGTCACAGCGTGCTTCGGCTCCGGGTGGAACGGCGAGTTGCACGTGATCGAGATGCCAAGGCACCAGAGAACCCCCAAAAAGAGCGGCACCCGAAACCTAGTAGTGTTCTACGAGCCATGGGATCACTAATTAAGAAGCGCCGCAAGCGCATGCGCAAGAAGAAGCACAAGAAGATGTTGAAGCGAACCCGCTTCCAGCGTCGCGCCGCTGGTAAATAGCTNNGGACCCGATTGCCGAGGGTCGCCTCAAGCCAGTCCATCGTCACGGCCAGGCGGGGCTCCACGCGGCGCGCCGCCGCCGTTAAGTGGTTGCGGCCACCCGGTCGCTCGCCGCTCGCCGTGAGTTCGTCGTAGGCGGCGTAACAGGCCGC
>PKZN01000045.1:0-3013 GCA_003133075.1 Acidimicrobiaceae bacterium
GTGGGTGCTGCTTTCCACTGCGCATACAGCACGACCGACGAGGCGAAAATAGCACTTGCGCCGCTTGAATATGAAACTCCCGAGCCGTCTGCTTCCGAGTTCCACGAAGTAAACGAATATCCCGGCCTTACCAGGCTGGAAGAAGTCGGAAGTGTGACGGCGGAATCAGCGACGCCGCTCATTGAGTTGAGTGTCCCACTTCCTCCGTTCGCAACGAAGCTCACTTGAATCGTTTGTTGCTGCGTAGGGGGCGAAGGTTGGGATGACGATGGAGTCGCCCATTGTGCGAACAACTCCAGATCCGCCGAAAACGTGTAGCTCGCTCCATCGGCATAGGCAATGCCACTTCCATTCGCGGCCGTATTCCAACCCGTAAATGTATGACCCGCATTCGAGAACTGTGGATTGAGCTTGGAGAACAACGTAAGTGTTTGTGGTTGCGTCGNNGGTCCGAACCACTGTCGTTTTCAACGAAGGTAACAGTGAACGTTTGCGGAGGTCCGGCAAAAGCGGGCTCTGCGATTGAAATGATGCAGGTGCATAGGAAGCTCAGCACCAGAATTCTCGACGTGGTCAATCCTCTTCGTCTCGTCACTTTCTTCGCGACCCTATGACGCAGCGCTAATCGCAACATGAACAACCGCTGGCATGAAGTTGATCCATAAACAATCCGCTCAATCACCATCGTGCATTTGAGCCGCAAATGCACTCTCTTCCACTTCGCTCGTCTTACTGGCCCGGGCGCGTCTCATCAGAAAACTGACCTCACGATACGCGCCGCTCTGGATTGGCGCCAGGAAAACCTCGACAACGGTTCTCAGATTCTCCCTACCTCAAAATGCGACCTCTTTGAGTACGACTCAGTCGCCTTAGGTGACGGCCCGGCGCTGACGGGCGACTTCGAACGCAGCGACCGAGACGGCGACGCCAGCGTTCAGCGAACTGATGCGACCCAACTGCGGTATCGACACAACGGTCGCGCAGCGCTTGCGGGTGAGATCAGAAAGTCCCTTTTCTTCCCCGCCCACGACGAGTGCGACCGGACCAGATCCGAGTTCGAGGTCGTAAAGGGACTCTTTGACCTCTCCCGCCAGTCCCACCGTGAGCACGCCGGCGCGATTCAACTGGTCGATTGTGGTGGGAATCCCTCCCACGTCGCAAAAGGTGAGGTACTCAATCGCGCCCGCGGCGGTCTTAGTGACCGTCGGAGAGATCCGAGCCGATCGGTGTCGCGGGACGACAATACCCGTCACGCCCGCGCCCTCGGCGCTTCGCAACATCGCGCCCAAGTTGCGAGGATCGGTCACGCCATCACAGACCAAAAGGAAGGGCTTCTTCACGCTGAGGAGCTCATCGAGCGAGACGGTCTTGAGCGCTTGGGCGAGCGCCATGACGCCTTGGTGGCCCTCGGTCTTCGCTTCACGGTCAAGTCGCGTCATCGAGATCAACTGCACTGGCACCCGCTGACGTTGTGCTTCAAATTCNNACGCCGTCGCGTTCACGCGACGGGCTTCGCTTCGGGGCACCCGACTGGTTGCGGCGATCGCCCGGTCGCGGCGACCTCGAAGGAGTGGCGCGACGCGGCGCGGGACGAGGGCTCATGTCTCTTCCAACAAAATCACGGCACTCGCTGCGATTCCTTCTCCGCGACCGAGAGCGCCAAGACCCTCCGTCGTCGTGGCTTTCACCGAGACCGTCGTGCCGACGACCTCGGAGAGCGCGGTCGACATGGCCGGCATGAAGGACGCGAGTCGAGGAGTCTCGGCGATGATGGTGACGTCGGCGGAGAGGACGCGAAAGCCCTCACCCTGCACGAGGCCCACCGTCGCTTCGAGCAAACGACGAGAGGGCGCGTCTCGGTACTCGGGATCCGAGTCGGGGAAGTGACGACCGAGGTCGCCGAGATTCGCGGCCCCGAGCATCGCGTCACAGAGCGCGTGGGTCGCGACGTCGGCGTCGGAGTGACCCGCGAGTCCGGTCGCGTCAGGGATGTGCACGAGGCCCAGCCAGAGCGCGCGGTCACTCGCGTCGCTGAACGCGTGGACGTCGATGCCTTGACCGATCCTCACGGACGCACTCGCTCGAGCGCGCCGAGGACCTCTAAGTCGCTCGCTCGGGTGATCTTCACGTTGCGCAGTTCNNCGAAAGGCCTGAGGAGTCTGGACCGTCACCAACTCTTCGCGCACGACCGTCGAGGCGACGAGGGTCACTTCGTCTTCTACGAACACGCGCTTGACCGTGTCGGTGACCGGAAGTCCGGGAATGGCGGCGTCGGCGCCGCGGTGAATCGCGTCGACGACCGCGAGAAAGAGCGCCGCGCTCGCGAGCGGCCGGGCCGCGTCGTGCACGACGACGATCTCGGCGTCACCGCAGTGCACCAACCCGCAGCGCACCGACGCGGACCGAGTCGCGCCGCCCGTGACGACGATGTCCGCCCCTTCGCCGTCGCCGTCGTAGTGCTCGGGCACGACGAGGATGACGTGATCGGCGACGCTGCGCGAGACTCGCACGCTGCGCGCCGCGACGGTTTCACCGTCGAAGGGGGCGAACTGTTTGGGACCGCCGAAGCGGCTCCCCTGGCCCGCGGCCACGACAACGGCCGCGATGGACACGACTACGGCAGGACCGAGGCGAGTTTTTCTTCGGCCGCTTCGGTGTCCACGTTGAGGGCGAACGTCAACTCCGAGACGAGGATCTGACGGGCGCGGGTCAACATGCGCTTCTCGCCCGCGCTGAGACCCTTGTCCTTGTCACGAATCGAGAGGTTCCTCACGACTTCGGCGACCTGGTAGATGTCACCAGAGCGCAATTTCTCGGAGTGGTTCTTAAAGCGACGCGACCAGTTGGTGGGCATGCGCGCTTCCTTCTTGCGAAGCACCGCGAAGACCTCTTCGACCTCTTCGTCGTTGATCACGTCGCGCAGTCCCACCGACTCGGCGTTGGCGACCGGGACCATCAACACCAGGTCGGTGTAGGCGACTTTGAGCTTCAAATAGTCCTGCTTGACGTCAAA
>PKZN01000045.1:3125-4637 GCA_003133075.1 Acidimicrobiaceae bacterium
CAGCGCTGCACTTGGACGCCCTCGACCGGTTCCAACTCTCCCTCGGCGGGCACGATGAGCACCTCGGCGCCGAATCGTTGCGCCTCGCGGACCCGTCTCGTGAGTCCCGACACCGCGCGCAACTCCCCGGCGAGTCCGACCTCACCGATCGCGACCAACGACGGCGTCACCGCGAAGTCGTTGGCCGCCGAGGCGATCGCCAGGGCGAGCGCCACGTCCACGCCCGGCTCGTTCGCCGCGAGCCCGCCGGCGGTGGCGGCGAAGACGTCGAGACCGCTGGTGTCGACGCCGCAGCGCGCCTCGAGCACCGCGAGCAAGAGCGAGAGTCGAGGCGAGGACACTTGGTAGGCGACGCGACGAGTCGCCCCCGCCGCCCGCGCGACGAGCGCTTGAATCTCGACGAGAAACGAGCGTGAGCCGTCGTTGGTAACGGTGAGGACGACGCCGGGCACCTCGAGGTGCGGCACTCGCGCGAGGCGCGACGCGTCGGAGAGTTCCCGCAGACCTTCGCTCACCATCTCGAAGAGGCCGACTTCACCCGTCGGACCGAATCGGTGCTTTTGCGCGCGCAGCAGGCGCAGCGTGCCGTGGCGATCGCCTTCGATGCGAATTACCGTGTCGACGAGGTGCTCGAGCGCGCGAGGCCCGGCGAGTTCGCCGTCTTTCGTGACGTGGCCAATGAGCACCAGCGCCGAACCGTTGTCCTTCGCCACGGCGCAGAGACGCTCGGCGGCGTGGCGCACTTGGGGCACCGAACCGACGACGCTCGAGAGCGCGTCGTCGCTCATCGCCGAGATCGAGTCGACCACGCAGAGGTCTCGGCGGCGTTCACCCAACAACGCCGCTGCGCCAACGACGCTGGTCGTCGTTGCGAGTTCGAGGGTCGCGGGCACGGGCCCGAGACGTCGGGCCCGAGCCGCGACCTGGGGGCCGGACTCTTCGGCGGCGACGAGCAGGACGTCCGTGGAACGAGCGGCCATCGCGCGCAGCGCCATCAGGGCCAGCGTCGACTTGCCGACACCCGGCTCACCGTAGAGCAGAGTCGTGGAGCCGGCGACGAAGCCACCACCAAGGACGCGGTCGAGTTCAGCGATGCCCGAGGGAACCGGCGCCGCCGTGGCCTCGCGTACCGCCGACAGCGGACTCGCCCGCACGTGATCGCTGTGCACGGTACGCGCCTCGGTGATCTCTTCGAGGGCGTTCCACTCCGCACAACTCGAACAGCGCCCCTGCCACCGCGGCGCTATCGAGCCGCAGGCCCGACAGACGTAGCGAGTATGGGTTTTCACAACGGCGACGCTAGGCATCGCCTGTGACTTCTTACAGCGGGGCGTCCTCGAAGTCGACCGACGGGGGCAGTCCCTCGACGCCTTCGAAGGTGAGCGACATGCCGTCTTCGCCCTCGATGGTGTCGACCACGATGGTCTGGCCCGCGTGGAACTCCTTGAAGAGAATCTTCTCGCTCAGGGCGTCCTCGACGTACTGCTGGATCGCGCGACGCAGTGGTCGTGC
>PKZN01000066.1:0-2037 GCA_003133075.1 Acidimicrobiaceae bacterium
CGTCGTGCAGAAGCGCTCGCTCGCGTGCTCCCCCCGCGCGAGCCGCGCCTGCTTCTCGCTCTGGAAGTTCCACTGTTGTTCGTCGGCGATGGTCTCAAAGACGGTGGCGAGGAGAAAGAGCGCCGCCAGGACGACGTCGAGGGCGCCGAAGGGCGTGCGGGAGCGGTCGTCGTACGCGCTGTAGGCGGGCAGCGTGATCAGCACCAGGATGGCGTTCTGATAGAGCACGATGAAGAACACGTTGAAGAGCTGGAACTGCCAGGGGCGCATGCGCGAGCGCAGCACNNCCGCCATCACGTCGAGGCGGGCGTTGGCGAGTCCGGCGTAGCTCGCGAAGATCCAGACGTAGATGACCGGCACGATCGACCAACTGCGATCCACCCAGGACGTGTCGCCGGTCACGAGTGACGCGGACCACGCGAAGAGACAGGCGACCGCCGCGACGATCACGGTAGCGAAAAGCGGACCGCTCACGCGTCAGGGGCGGACGGTGCGGGCGCGCTCTGCGACGAGGTCACGTCCCAGAGATGGTGCACGACGTCGTGCAGGCTGTAGGTACCGAGGGTCGCCACGGTGAAGGGGCTGCCGTTGGAGCGAGTCCCGCGCCGCTCCCACTGCGTGGGCGCGACCGCGTCCAATCGCTCGGCGTAGGTGGCGGCGGCGTCATGGAGTTCACCCGACACGATGGCGGAACTTTGCAGGTCGTAGCGCTCCTCGAGCGCCGTCTCGTCCTGATCCCAATTCTGAAAGATCGGATCGTCCTCGCTGAGGAGCAGCGCCAGCCGTCCATCCATCACTCGATAGACGTCGCGCACGTGGCAGCCGTATTCGAGTGGGGACCAGACGTCNNGCCGCAAGGGCGTCGTGGGGGTAGTCCAACGAATCGAAGCCGCAGTCCAAACACGGCTGCTCGAGGACCCAGGTCCAGTCTTTGGTGTCGGGGGTGATTGGCACAGTGTGAATCTACTGTTCGCGCCGTGGCGCGTGACGATGAGGACGCCCCGCGAAGAGCGGGGCGCCCTCATCGAATAACTCAACTCGCCGCGATGCCTTCGGAGGCGACGGGGATGTTGAAGATCGTCTCGAGCGGCGTCAGTGTGCCGCCGGTGCCAATTGCGTACGCGTCGAGGGTTCCCGCGCCGCCACTTTCGACGTAGAGGAACGAGCCGTCTGGTGAGACGACCGAGTCGGTCGTGCCAGCGTGCGCAGTCGCGGCCGTCGCGTTCACCAACGCGGGGACTCCCTGCGCGCTCTCGTCGAACGTGCTGATGGTGCCGCTACCGGCGTTCGAGCCGAAGAAGTAGCCGTTGGCGCCCGAGATCCAACACAGCGCCGTCGCTCCGTCACTCACGGAGCCGAGGCTGGTGAGGGTCCCGTTCGCGTTGACGCTGTAGGTGTCGACCGAGCTGTTCGAAGCCTCCGTCGACACGACGTTGCCCGCATCGTCGAACGTGAAGGAGAAGGGCAGGGCGTTGTCGCTCGGGGTCACCACCGGTGCAGCACCGAGCGCACCGTTGTTCGCCACCGAGAACACGTCGTAGGCGTTGTTCGACAACTTGCCCGTGATGATGAGGTGCTGGCCGTTCGGCGTGTACGCAACCTCACCGACGCCGTGGTGAAACTCCGGTGGCGTGGTGTTCGAGAGTCCGAGGGCTCGCACTTGGCCCGACAGGGCGACCAGTCGACCGTTGACGAGGATGAACTCTGCCACCGCACCGGCGCCGCCAGCGTTCAAGACCGCGACGAAGCGACCACTCGTGGCGATCGAGTCGGGGAACAGTCCTTGGCTGGCAACCTGTTGGAGCAGACGAAGATTCGTGCCGTCGACCGCGAAGACGCTGACGGTGTCGCTGCCGGCGTTGACCGCGAGGAGTTCGCTGCCGTCATTCACGAGGGTCAGTCCGCCCTGGCTGGCCAGCGGATCGGCCGTGGCGTTGGTGGCGGTGGCGCCGTCGCCACCCGTCGCGAAGCTGCCCGCAAGAGAGACGGTGCCGTCGCTCGCGCGTTGGTAGCTGAGGACCGTGTTATTGGTCGCGG
>PKZN01000066.1:2150-7407 GCA_003133075.1 Acidimicrobiaceae bacterium
ATCGTGCATCGCTACCACGAGTCGCTGGTGCGCGTCGCGCGCTACTACGTCAACAGTGACGCGAGTGCGGAAGACGTCGCCCAAGACACGTGGATCGCGGTGCTGCGCGGCGCGGAGCGTTTCGAAGGTCGATCGTCCTTTAAGACCTGGCTCTTTCGAATCCTGGTGAATCGCGCTCGCACCACCGGCGTCAAGGAGCATCGCGTTGTGCCCCTCGACCCGCTCGCATCGGGGCCCTCGGTGAGCGCGACTCGCTTCGACCAGGGGGGCATGTGGCTCGAGCCACCGGTGCCCTTCACCGAGACGGTCGAGGACGCACTCGTCAACGCCCCGATCATCAAACTCGTCCACGAGTCGATCGCTCGTCTTCCCGAGACGCCCCGCGCCGTTGTAACGCTGCGCGACGTGGAAGGACTATCAACTACGGAGGTGGCCGATCTGCTCGGCCTCACCGAGGCCAACGTGCGCGTCATCTTGCACCGCAGCCGAGCCCGAATACGATCCGAGGTCGAGATGGCGACACAACTAGGNNAGCGCCTCGAACGACACCTGGCGGGCTGTGACGCCTGCAGCGCGTACTTAGAACAGATGCGCGTCACCATCGTCGCGAGTGGCGTCGTCGTCGCGGACGACCTCACCCCCGAGGTGCTCGAGACCTTGACGGACCTCTTTCGTCGCTTTCACGAGGAGACCTAGACCCCTCGTCACGAGTCATCCACGTCCCGGGAGTGTGTGGCACGTGAAGAGACGTACGCCGACGAACACCCAGGTGAGCTCGGGCGGCACCCGAACACTTCTTCGACTCGCGACGCGTTCGCCGAGTCGGCCGGTGGCTGAGCTTCGCGCCGGTTAGGTCGCTTGCGCGAGGAGGCCCTTGAGGAGCGCGGGAGTGATGATTGTCGCACCGGTGGGTGCGACGATGGCGTCGCTCGCGTGAGCGACCGTCGCGGTGAGTGACACGGTTTGATTTCCCGCGGTCCCGTCAGGTGCCGTGATGGCGATAGAGCCGCCCGTCGCGGTGTTGCCCGAAGTTGTGACGGTAATCGCGTAGGTCCCTGGCACGGTGCTCGGCATCGTGAGGCTGTTATCGGCTGCGGCAATGGTCGGCCAGACAGCCTTCACGACCGAGTCCAGCGTGCCCGATTGGGAGTAGCCGCCGCTGGCGAGCGTGGTGTAACTCGTATCACTGATCAAACTGGTGAGGTCGTCGATGAGTTTGGTGCCGAGGGCTCGTTCCTTCGTCGCCGTCGCGGTGGCGGCCGCACTATTGGGCACGTAAGAGTTGAGCAGACTCGCCGGCGCCTCGAACCATCGTCCGCCGAAGAGGAGTTGCAACTCCGCCGTCTCCGTTGCGGGCAGCGTCTCGTCGGGAATGTTGGACAGCGCCGACACATTGAACATGGCGTAGACGTTCGAGTCGACTACTCGAATGTCTACCAGCGCCGCGCCCCCGGCGTTGACGATGATCTCGGCGTTCGCCGTACCCTGGGAATCGGCGAGTGACGCACCCGTCGGGTTGGCGTAGGAGAGGTCGACGGAGAGTGCGCCGAGCACTTGTTGCGCCGCCGTGCTATCGGGGCCGGCTGCGTTGCCGCTGAGGTGCACTTGCAGATACGGCGACGCGCCGAGGGATGACACCGCGTCGTTGAGCGACGCCGTCGCGCCGCACGCGGAGAGACCGAGCGAAGCGGCCACGACACCGACAATCCAAAGTTTCTTCACTGCGACTCCGTTCTCTGGCCCTCGCACGTGTGCTTCGCCAACGCCACGCGGGCCGTTGCACTCACTCTCGAACGATACCACCGAGGATTACGTCAACGACCAGCCCTTACGGGGTATCGAGGAGGGCCGAACTCGGTGCGGACGACCGTTGGCTCACGCGCCACACCAACCGCAGTCCACTCCACGTCTCGTCGATCGCACAGACTTTATTGTCGACGAGGCCGAAGGGTAGTGCGAGGTCTCGTACCGCGTTATCGGACAGGTCGGTCGCGACGCGCGACGCCCGCTTCGGCCACGCCACCCAGAGCGACGANNAGCCAGAGCGTGTCGCCGGGTTTCACGCCGAGCTTTTTCGCCAACGGTGCGTTCGACGGTTGCTCCATCACGCTCAGTCTCGCAGCAACGAAGCGCGCCGACGGACCGTGTGGTGGGCGCGACTCCTAGTGTTGGTCAATGAACGATCCTCACCCGCGCAGTGTTGAACTCGGTTTCCTCTCGGCCACCGAAATGCTTCGCCGCTTCGAGATCGGGGACCTGACGTCGATCGACGTGGTGGCGATGTTGCTCGAACGTATCGCCGAGGTTGACGCGCCGGGCACCGAGGTGGCGCTGAATTCGATCGCCGCGATCGCCGCGGATGCGCGCAACCTGGCGCGAGTGCTCGACGACGAACGGGCGAAGGGTGTGCGCCGTGGTCCACTCCATGGGGTGCCCGTCCTGATCAAGGACAACATCGAGGCCGTCGGTCTGCCGGGCCTCGCGGGTTCGACCGCACTCGTAGGGCGACCCAGTCGAGACTCGACGCTGGTGACGAGGTTGCGCGAGGCGGGGGCCATCGTGTTCGCCAGCACCAATCTCAGCCAGTGGGCCAATATCCGCTCTCCCCGCTCGACGAGTGGTTACTCCTCGAGCGGCGGTCTCGTCGGTAATCCGTGGTCGCTGGAGCGCTCCGCGGGGGGCTCGTCCTCTGGTTCGGGTGCGGCGCTCGCGGCCGGTCTCGCCCCACTCGCCGTCGGCACCGAGACCGACGGTTCGATTGTCTGTCCCGCTTCGGTGAACGGCGTCGTGGGTTTGAAGCCCACGGTCGGTGTCGTTCCCACGACCCACGTGGTGCCCATCAGTGCGAGCCAGGACAGCCCTGGACCGATGGGTCGAACCGTCGAGGATGTAGCCCTGTTGTTCGGGGTTCTCTCGAGCAGCGCACCACCAGAGTCTCTCGCCGTGCCGACCTTCGCGGTCGCGTCGAATTGGCGAACGGGGCACCCAAAGACCGACGCGCTCTTTGATGCGATTGTTCAACGACTTCGCCAGGGAGGGCTCGAGGTCACCGCGCGCGAGGTCGCGCAACCCGACAATCAGGTCTTCCAGGACGAGGGGACGGTGCTCCTCGCCGAACTCTTCGATGACCTCACGGCCTACCTGGCGGATCGTCCCGGTGACGGCGTGCGCTCACTCGCGGACGTCATTGCTTACGAGGACGCGCANNCGCACGCGCAACCTCACCTGGGCCGTCGAGACGTGCCTGACGCCGGCGCTCGAGGGCGTCGACTTCCTCCTCGCGCCGGCGTACGGGCCCAGTTGGAAGAGCGACCTCGTCCTCGGCGGACTCACCGGGGCGTCAACACCGGTCACGATGGCGCCGGCGATTGCCGGATGGCCCATCATCGGACTACCCTTCGGACTCATCGACGGACTCCCGGTCGGCCTCGCCCTCGTCGGGCGCGCGCACAGCGAGTGGTCGATGCTCGACGCCGCCCGTCGTGTTGAGGAGTTGATCAAGCTTCCGGGGCACCCCGCTCGCCCCCAGTGGATGGCCCCATCGCGAGGTTGAGTTTCGCTCGCGAATCTAGAGCGGTGGCGCGCAACTCCCCGGCCGCCAGTTCCACACCGCGAGCACGCTGGGCGGAATCTTGATAGGGCAGATGGAGCCATCGGCGCCGCCGAGTCCGTCGTTATAGATCTTCCAGGTCGCGACGCCACGTTTGTGCGTGAGGAGTTGGTAGCCACCATCGTCCTGGGTGCCGATTTGGGCCTGTAGTGAGTGCGGACTCGCCACGAGTCCGGCCCCGGCGTAGTAGGTGTCGTCGGCCGGATCGAAGGCGTAGTAGGTCATCTTTGGGGCAAGGCTCACGTAGTCCTTCGTCGGCAGCTGGTGGAACTTCGCCAAGGCGTCAAAGAGCCCAATGCGCACCGCGGGGGTGACGACGAGGTCTCGCGTCTTTGCGGTCGTGCTCGCGCCGCCGGCCCCACAACTCGCCAATACGATGCTCGCCAGCGCGAGCGGGGTGGTGACCACCAACCAGCGTTTCATGCGCCCCCTTCGACGTTCTCTATGTAAGCACGCCGCGGTGAGGTGATGTTGACGGCGCGTGACCTTAGAATGACACGCCTCCGGTCGAAAACAGCGCGATCGCCGCGACCGCCATCAGTATCGCCGTCGCCCACCCCAACGTGCTCGCGAGGTGTCCGTTGACGTAGGAACCCATGATNNGCGACGAGGACGTAGAAAAATGGCGCTTTGCGGGGCGACTGGGAGAGCCCCCACTCCTTGCCGAGCAGGCCGGACAGACCGACCGACCCCGAGGCGGCGAGCACCGGAATCGCGAGACAGCCGCTCCCGATGAAGCCGAGCGCGAAGATGGTGCTGGCGAAGTGGCCCGCGATCGGGCTCAACGACTTCGCCGCCTGGGCGGCGCTTTGAATGTTGTCCTCGTGGTGCGCGTGCAGGGTGTCGGCGGTGGTGGCGATGATGGCGAACATGACCACGTTGGAGAGCGCCATGCCGCCAAAGACGTCGAAGCGACTGGTGCGCTCCTTTAAGACCGCGGCACGAGTGCCCTTGGACTTGAGCGGCACGGCTTGTCTGCCACCTTCGGGCGCGGCTCGCATCTCTTCTAATCGTTGCGCGCTCTGCCAGAAGAACAGGTAGGGCGAGATGGTGGTACCGAGGATTGCCACGAAGAGCGCGAGCGACGTTCGATTGAAGGTAAGCGTTGGAACGAAGGTGTGACGAAGGACTTCGCCCCACTGGTGTGTCGCAATGATGAAGACGACGATGTACACCAAGAGCGTGAACGACAGGGTCTTGAAGACGGCGGCGATGCGCTGAAAGCTGCCCACCACGAGCAACGCCGTGATGGCCGTCCCAGCGACGAGCGCCCACAGCCACGCGGGCCCCGCGTGCAAGAGGTTCATCCCCGAACCCACGGCCACCAGGTCCGCCGCGACGTTGAGGGTGTTCGCGATGACGAGCACAACGACGAGCACGACGACGATCGAGCGACCCGTTCGGTTAAAACGTTTCACCGCTAGTTCACCGAGACCCGAGCCGGTGGCGAGCGCGGTGCGGTCACAGATCTCCTGCAC
This sequence comes from Acidimicrobiaceae bacterium, assembly GCA_003133075.1. Taxonomy (GTDB): domain Bacteria; phylum Actinomycetota; class Acidimicrobiia; order Acidimicrobiales; family RAAP-2; genus RAAP-2. Next base: position 7,239 of record PKZN01000066.1, read on the forward strand.
CGCGGCCATGAGGGGAAAGGTGAGCAGCGCCGTCCAGAGCAGGGAGAAGCCGTGACTCGCGCCGGCTTGGGAGTAGGTGGCGATACCTGAAGGGTCGTCGTCCGACGCCCCGGTCACGAGGCCCGGTCCGAGCGCGCGTAAGTACCGACGCCACGGCGCGGTTGAACTC
>PKZN01000003.1 GCA_003133075.1 Acidimicrobiaceae bacterium
TGGTACAAGGAGGCGATACTCTCTGCAAAGCAGTACCTGCAAAGCCAGGCCTTTTCGCTGAAGGGGCTCATCGCACAGTTGGATAGCCCCGATAGGGGTCAGTTCACTGTTGCGCAGGCGACGTACGGCACGGACCACACCGGTGCCAACTGGAACAAGGAAGCGTTACTCTCCGCGAAAGAGTACCTGAGCACACCGGCGTTTTCACTGAGCGGGCTCATTGCACAATTGGACAGTCCTTATGGCGGACAGTTCACTGTTGCGCAAGCTACCTATGGGGCTACCACTGCCTACAAGTAACCACTTCGGACCCAGCCGTCCTAGCCGAGGTCGTTGAACCCCGGATCATCTGTATTCACGCACATCATCATCAGTTTCAACGAAACGGTGGCGCCCAAGTTCTCAGATCGCGTGCCGCTGATCGTCAACGTAGAAACGGGTGGCGACGTCTCTACATGTTGAGCAACTTTGTCATCGGCCCTTCATCTCTCGAACACCCGAGATCCCCAGGTGGGAGGACACCGGCGGTTTCCAACTCCGATCGCAACTGGCGCGACGATTGAAACAGGATTGTCTGGATCCCAAGTGTTCTCGCCACCTCGAGATTCACTTCGAGGTCGTCGGTCATCAAGGTCGTTCTCGGGTTCAGTTCGAAGCGTTCGAGTAGAAGACTAAATATGGCCAGGTCCGGTTTCGCAATGCCCTCCTGACCCGAGACGATGGTTCCGTCAAACCACCCCAGAAATTCAAACCGACGAAGGCGTAGCGGATAGGTTTCCTCCTCCATATTGGTGAGGGCGAAACAGGGCATTCCTGTTGCCTTCACCGCTCGGAGCACCTCCACGCTTCCCTCGTCGACCCCAGCGATCATCTCCTCGCCTCGGGGCGACCACGCCCAGATCAGATCCTAATACTCAGGGTGTCTCGATGAAAGTTCGGCGCACGACGCAGAAGTGGAGACCCCCTGGTCTTGCGACGCGTGCCATGCGGACGAACAGATATCGGTCAGAAACACCTCCATTTCGGTCTCGTCCGTGAATAACTTCCGATAGAGGTGCCGAGGATTCCAGTCGAGCAATACGCCCCCAAGATCAAAGACCATCGCTTCTACCGGCAGGTGAACAAGAACATTGTCTGAACTCACACTGCAAATGTTAGATTAATCATCGTGGATGTACAACTACGTCATCAAAAGATCATGGAAGCCCTCAAGGAGCACAGTCCGGTCCTGGTCGCGGAGTTGGCGGTGAAACTGGACTGCTCCGAGATGACCGTGCGCCGTGACCTGGAGTCGCTCGAGCGAAGTGGTGGGCTGCGACGTATACATGGCGGTGCCACGAGCGTCTTCCTGAGTGCCGAGGAAACCCCCTACAGTCTTCGAGCCCTCGAGTCCTACGAAGCCAAGGTGGCGATAGGCACCGCGGCCGCCGGTCTCCTGGCCGAAGGAGAAACGATCATCCTCGACGGCGGCACCACCGCAATGGAAGTGGCGCGAGCGCTCGGCGAGTATCGCATGACCGTCATGCCGCTCGCGCTTCGACCGATTTTCGAACTTCACGAATGCTCAGGCATCAATCTTCTCCTCCCCGGCGGTGAAGTACGTCCGGGAGAGCTCTCGCTGACTGGAAACCTCGCCGAGCTGTCTTTCTCACAGCTTCGATTCGACACGTTCATATTGGGTCCGTGCGGTATCGACACCAAGGCTGGCATCACGACTCACCTCCTCGCGGAAGCGGCCGTGAAGCGCGCCGCCGCCAAGGCGTCACAACGTGTCATTGCGGTCGCAGATTCATCGAAGCTTGGTCGAGTGGCGTTCGGCCACGTGTGCGATCTCGATGACATTGACATTGTGGTGACCGACAGTGGCGCCGGCGAGGAGATTGTGGGTGAGCTGCGAGGACTGGGAATCGACGTCCGGTGCGTCTAAGGCCTCCACGGGCCGAGGGGCCCTCCGAAACACCAACTCGCCTTGATCGCTGGCCCCGCCGGGCAGTCACCGCGGTGTTCTTCGTGCAAGGCTTCTTCTTCGCCTCATGGACGGCGCACATTCCACATCTGCAACACCACCTGAATCTGAGCGACGCTCGACTCGGACTCGCCCTGCTCGGAGCCCCGGTCGGCTCAGTCTTGGCCATCGCGGTGGCGGGCCGACTCTTGGCGAAGTTGGGAAGCCAAAGGATGGTGCGCATCGCACTGGTGGGCTACTGCGTTGTCGGACCGTTCCTCGGTCTGACTGATTTGATTGGCACATTCTTCGTCGTGTTTCTGCTGTGGGGCTTTTTCTTAGGAATGCTGGATGTGTCGATGAACACTCAGGCCATCGCGGTCGAACGCATCTCAGGCCGCGTACTCATGCCGGGTTTCCACGGGTCATGGAGCACCGGGTCATTGGCTGGCGCCCTCACGGGAGCAGTGGCGGTCGGCCTTGGAATTTCCTTGAGCTCGCAGCTGCTGGTCTTAGCAATTCCCTGTCTCCTCATCGTCGGCTGGCTCACCACGTCGCTGATTGCCGATCAGCCGTCCGAGAGTGATGCTGCACCTACAGAGGGTCGACCAGGGAAACGCGGNNGTTGCGGACTGGGGGGCGGTCTATTTGCGCAACTCCCTGCACGTGGTGCCCTTAGTTGCGGGAATGGGCTACGCGGCCTACTCCTTCGCGATGCTCAGCGTCCGGCTGTTCGGCAATCTGATCTTCACCAGGTACACGGCCCATCAGGTGTTGCCACTGGTGGCGGGCGTCGCCTCGGTCGGGTTCGCCGGCGGACTTCTAATCAATCAGCCGTTCAGTGTGCTGCTCGGCTTCGCCCTGCTCGGCGCCGGGCTCGGATGCGTGGTCCCGATGATCTTTAGTATCGCCGGAACGGTGGAAAACGTCGACACGGGACGATCGGTGGCCGCAGTGTCGGGTTTCGGTTGGGCCGGCTTTGTCGTGGGTCCCGTCGTCATCGGCGAGGTCGCTTCTGTCACGACGCTGCACATCGCCCTCTTCTTGATTCCAGCGCTCGCCGGCATCGTCGCTGTGGCCACGGGGATGACCAAGACGCTGCGACGTTCAACGGTGGTTGAACCAGCGAATCCAGTTGCCGGTTGATTACGCAGTCCACGTCGTGAGTGAGGCGTCCCGCATCCGGCAGGTCCCCAGCGTCCTCCCATCAAGACTCGCACTGCCCCGTTTNNCTAATGGCTGAGGTCGTTCTTGCTCGCCACTTCCGACCGAAGTAGACGAAGGTGTTGAAAGAGTGACGAGGTGTACGCTCTCGTAACAATGCCAACCCAAGTTTCTGCCTCATCTACTGATGAATAATCGGTCGGGCCAAAGATGTTGATGATCTCCTCAACATGGGAACCGAGCGCGCGGGCGCCAAAGATGGATGCCGTCCTCGACGAGCGCCATCGCTGAAACTGATCTGGGTGAACTCGTCGTCATCGCCG
>PKZN01000024.1 GCA_003133075.1 Acidimicrobiaceae bacterium
TCCTTCTTTATGGATTCGAGCTGACGACGCAGGAGGAACTCTCGCTGGGTCTTCTCCATTCCCTCTTCCACGTCGTTCTTGATTCGTTCACGTACGGTGATGTCGGCGAGTGTGTCACGGGCCCAACCGAGGACGAGTCGGAGTCGTGCCTCGACGTCGAGGGTCTCGAGGACCTGCACCTTCTGCGTCAGGGAGAGGTCGGGGGAGTAACCCGCCACGTCAGCTAGGCGTCCGGGTTCGGTGATCTCGCGCAGTTGCGCGGCGATCTGTCGTGCCCCCCGGCTGTGCAGGATGTTCTCCAGCACTGCGCGGTATTCACGAGCCAACTCGGTCACGGCCGGCGTTGCTTCGCCTTCGTCAAGCGGTTCCGCCTCGACCCACAACGCGTCACCGGTGCCGGGCACGCCAGTGCCGATGACGGCACGCTGGTCGCCACGAATGGCGATCGCCTCGAGTCCACCGGGCAGCGAACCCTCCTCCAGTACCTCGGCGATGACCCCGACGCTCGCGTAGCGACCTTCGATGTGGGGAACGAGCAGCAGGTGGCCGCCCGCGGAGCGAGCGGCTTCGACGGCGACTCGGGCTTCTTCAGATTCGAGTGCCATGGTGAAGACCATGCCCGGCAGCACGACGCCGGACTTCAAGGGGAGTAGGGGAAGCGTCACAGTTTCGTTGGTCATCGTCGTTCCTTCTCAGATCATCGAATGCTCCTGAATGGTCGACGAGGCGGCCCTCAAATTCATTCCCGTCCCGCCTGCCCCATGGTTAGGGCAGATCCCGGAGGCCGAAGGTAAGTTCGGGACGTCAATTATATGGACCACCGCAAGACTTCTGGCACTCGACCACCGAGAGTGCCAATTTGCTTGAATTACTGGGCTATAACGTCGTTCCACGCAGTTCCAGGGCACGCCCACGCGCGAGGGAACTAGATCCACGTCCGGTCACAGTCGGTGTCCTCAGCGGGCCGCCGCTCGAGGAGCGACGCGGACTTACGTCTCCAGGAGTGGCCGAACGCTCGTGGCAAGGAACTCCGTCACGGCATCGCTGAACGCATCGTTCCGGTCGCCGGCGATCATGTGGCCCGCACCCGGGACCCCGACCACGGTGATGCCGGGCATGCGTCCGACAATGTTATTGACGCCCTCCTGGGTGAGCACGTCGCTCTCTAAGCCCCGCACGAGCATGGTGGGAACAGCGATGTTATTCATCGCTACGTCAAGGAGACCCGCAAATCGATTGGCGACTACCTCGGTTCGTTCTCGAGCGATGAATTTCGGATCCCAGTGCCAATACCACTTGCCGTCACGTTCGCGCAGAACCTTTCGAAGCCCGTCAGGGTTGAAACTCCGCTTTCGCTGAGGGGTGTATGCCGCAATCGCCGCCGCGGCGTCCTCGAGTGATGCAAAGCCATCGACCCCCGATCGCATGAATGCGCCAATTTTCTGGACGCCTTCGCTGTTGGTCATCGGTGCGATATCGACCAGGACCAGTCCACTCGAGACTGTCCGATCACTCGTGCCCTCCGCGAGCATTGCCGACATCCCGCCAAGCGATGCGCCGACGAGCACCGGTGGCTTTCCTAACTGATCAGTGACCGCGATGACGTCAGCGCAAAAGGCGGTGAAGGAGTAGTCCCCATTCGCGGCCCACTCACTTTCGCCGTGGCCGCGAAGATCGAGTGACACGGTTCGCCAGCCCTCGGATGCCACGAGCTCCGCGCTTCGACCCCAGGCGTGCCGGGTTTGACCCCCGCCGTGAAGAAACAAGACCGGCCAGTCTTGTTCGTCGCCACGAACATCAGCTACGAGATTGAGTCCCTCAAATCCACGAAACGTTTGACGCACGACATCGGTTGTCATCCCCGTTCCAGTACGGGACGCGAACAGCGCTGTCCAGCGGGTTTACGAATACGGGCCACCCGCGACATAGATCACCTGGCCGGAGACGAAGGACGAATCATCGCCGGCAAAGAATGAAACCACGGCGGCAATATCTTCGGGTTGACCTACTCGGCCCACGGGGATCTGTTTGGCAGCACCCTTTTTGAAGTCCTCAAAATCAATACCCATCCGTTTCGCGGTGTCGGCGGTCATGTCGGTTTCGATGAACCCCGGTGCGATGGCGTTGACAGTCACGCCGTACTTTCCGAGCTCAATGGCCAATGTCTTGGTGAAGCCTTGAAGACCGGCTTTTGCGGCCGAGTAGTTCGCTTGGCCGCGATTACCTAGGGCCGAGGTACTCGAAAGGTTAACGATGCGGCCCCATCCGGATTCGGTCATGTATTTCTGTGAGGCACGGCTCATGAGGAAGGATCCACGAAGGTGAACGTTCATCACTGAATCCCAGTCGCTCGTCGTCATCCTAAAAAGGAGGTTGTCGCGTGTGATACCCGCGTTGTTGACGAGTACGGATGGACCGCCAATTTCGGTGGCCACCCGCGACACTGCTCGCTCGACCGCCTCTTCATCGGACACATCTACTCCAACCGCGATCGCGCGGCACCCGGAGTTGATGATCTCGTCTCGCACCGCAATGCACGCGCTTTCCTCAAGGTCCAAGATCGCTACTGCGAGCCCGTCGTGGCTAAGGCGTCTGGCGATTGCCGCGCCGATGCCTCGCGCGGATCCCGTCACAATTGCGCTACGCCCAGGCTGAGTCATTGGTTCCCCTTAAAATTCGAGAGTTGAATCCCACGATTCTACTGAGAATGAGTGGCCACATATCTCGAGAGTGATCGACACGGCCGAGCGAAGTGACCTTCAGTTGGGACATAATTCTCCTCCCTGCGGCGTCATCATTGTTCCTACAGCGAACCCTGTGAAAGAAGCGGTCGGGACGGCGGATCACTCGATTTCGTCACACGGTGATTCGGCTGGTGCAGGTGCGTCAAGGAGGAGTGAGTTTGGCAGCCAGTCAGAACTTCGCAATTCCTTCGATCGAGGTGTTTTCGCAGTCGGCGAGAGACGGTGCCACCGTCGATGGTCGCGTCGCGAGAAGCTTTCTCAACGCTGCTTTCCTCTACGACGCCAACCACATCTGGCGCAAGTTGGCGAAAAAAATTCTGGATTCGCACTCGCCATGCTACTTTCGCTCCATGCCATCCGCACTGCGAGTCTCAGTGCCGGACTCAGATTTGATAGGCGCGCTTCGTTGAAACAGACGAATCTTGGAAACCTTCATGTCCTATCGGTAGCCGTAATCAGAATGCCTGACGCGGTCGCACCTCGTCGAAGGCCATGTTGTACTCGAATCGAAGTAATGGGACGGAGTTTTGCGTGATTCGTAAGTTGCTGGTGGCGAACCGAGGTGAGATCGCGATACGTGCGTTTCGAAGCGCGAACGAGTTGGGGATCACCTCGGTCGCCGTGTTCGCGTACGAGGACCGTTACTCGCTCCACCGCCAAAAGGCTGATGAGAGCTATCAAATAGGGGAGACGGGCAAGCCCGTGCGCGCCTATCTCTCCATCGACGAACTGATGCGCGTGGCGAGTGACGCGGAGTGCGATGCCATCTACCCCGGCTACGGATTTCTTTCCGAGTCGCCCGACCTCGCTGCGGCCTGTGATGAAAACGGTCTGACCTTTGTCGGTCCTTCGGCCCGCGTACTGGAACTCGCCGGAAATAAGGTGAACGCCCTCGCCACGGCGAAGGCGGCGGGACTGCCAACGCTTCGTACCGCGTCGCTCCCACCGGGCGAGCATGAAACAGCAGAGTTGGTCGCTGTGGCTCACGAGATCGGATTTCCTCTGTTCGTGAAAGCGGCGGCGGGGGGAGGGGGTCGTGGTCTTCGATTGGTCCATACTCCCGACAATCTTGAAGAGGCGCTCCGAGCGGCGTCGAATGAGGCGGCGTCGGCCTTCGGGGACGGCACGGTGTTTCTGGAACAAGCGGTCGTGCGTCCGCGACACATCGAGGTGCAGGTGCTGGCGGACGCTGGCGGCAACGTCGTGCACCTCTTCGAGCGCGACTGTTCCATCCAACGACGGCACCAAAAGGTCATCGAGATGGCGCCCGCGCCNNTGCGCCGACGCCGTCGCGTTCGCACGTTCCGTCGACTATCGAAACGCCGGCACCGTGGAGTTTCTCGTCGACGGTGAGGGTCGTCACGTCTTCATCGAGATGAACCCCCGAATACAGGTCGAGCACACGGTGACCGAAGAGGTGACCTCAATCGACATCGTTCAGGCTCAGTTGCGACTGGCGAGCGGCGAGACGTTGCGCGACCTTGGACTCGAACAGTCGAACATCACCGTAAGCGGCGCCGCGTTGCAGTGTCGAATCACGACCGAGGACCCCTCGAATGACTTTCGACCAGACGTCGGTCGAATCACGACGTACCGCGCGCCGGGTGGCGCGGGCGTGCGCTTGGACGGCGGTACCTACGCCGGCGCCGAAGTGCTGCCCTTCTTCGACTCGCTCTTGGTGAAACAGATCTGTCGGGGACGAACGCTCGACGAAGTCCTCTCGCGCAGTCGTCGCGCCCTCGCGGAGTTCCGCGTTCGTGGCGTCACTACCAACATTGCGTTCCTGCAGGCGATCCTGGCCGATCCCGACCTGGCCTCCGGTCCCGTCACCACGGCCTTTCTGGATGAAAATCCCGACCTCGCGCGCGCTTCGAGCGGTCTCGACCGCGGGACGCGCATGCTCAACTATCTGGCGGACGTGACGGTCAATCGACCCAACGGCCCCGCTCCCAGTGGCCCGACACCCGCCTCCAAACTGCCGCCACTTCCTTCGGGAGCACCGNNGTTGCGAGAACAACGCGCACTAGCGGTGACCGACACGACGCTGCGCGACGCGCACCAATCGTTGTTGGCCACTCGACTTCGAACCTACGACATGGTCGCGGTCGCTCCGTGGCTCGCGCGCAGCCAGGCGGGTCTTTTATCATTCGAGGCGTGGGGCGGGGCGACCTACGACGTCGCCTTGCGTTACCTCATGGAAGACCCGTGGGAACGACTCGCCGTACTGCGCGACGCCATTCCGAACGTGTGCCTCCAGATGCTGCTGCGGGGCCGCAACACGGTGGGCTACACGCCCTACCCGGAGAAAGTCACGCGCGCGTTCGTGCTCGAAGCCGCCGCGACGGGCGTCGACATCTTCCGCATCTTTGACGCGTTCAACGACGTCGAGCAGATGCGTCCGGCCATCGACGCCGTGCTCGAGACGGGAAAAGTCGCCGAAGGGACACTGTGTTACTCGGGCGACCTCGCCAACCCCCGCGAAACCCTTTACACCCTCGACTACTACCTGGGGCTTGCGGAGAAGTTGGTCGCGAGTGGATGTCACGTGCTGTGCGTGAAGGACATGGCGGGTCTACTACGCGCGCCCGCCGCGACGCAGCTGGTGACCGCGCTGCGCTCGAACTTCGATTTGCCCGTCCATCTGCACACCCACGACACCGCGGGAGGACAGATGGCCACGTACCTGGCCGCGATCGAAGCGGGAGTGGACGCGATCGACGGTGCCGCCAGCGCGCTGTCGGGCACGACCAGCCAACCGTCCCTGGCGGCCATTGTCGCCGCGACCGACCATACTGATCGGGCGACGGGGCTCTCCCTCGACGTGCTGAACGACCTCGAGCCCTACTGGGAGGCGGTGCGCTCGATCTACGCGCCCTTCGAGAGCGGCATTCCTGCGCCCACCGGTCGGGTCTATCGACACGAGATTCCCGGCGGACAACTCTCGAACCTGCGCACGCAAGCCGTGGCCCTCGGGCTCGGGGATCGCTTTGACGTCGTCGAAGATCTCTACGCCGCCGCCGATCGCATCCTCGGGCGACTCGTCAAGGTCACCCCGTCCTCCAAGGTCGTCGGCGACCTCGCGCTGTACCTCTGCGGCGTCAACGCGGACCCCGCCGAGTTCGAACGAGATCCGGGGGCCTTCGACATCCCCGAGAGCGTCATCGGATTTCTTGAAGGAGAACTCGGTACGCCCCCGGGCGGTTGGCCTGAACCTTTCCGCACGAAGGCGCTGGCGGGGCGGCGCCCGACACCGCACGTCAACGAGCTGACCTTGGAGGACAAGGAGGCGCTGTCTCGACCGAGTGAGGTACGTGCGACACTGAATCGACTGCTCTTTCCGGGGCCCACGACCACGCTCACTTCGGCCCTGCGCACCTTCGGAGATCTGTCCACGGTGCCCACTGGGCCCTTCTTCTACGGCCTCGTGCACGGGGAAGAGACCGAGGTGTCAATCGGTCCCGGCGTCTCACTGTTCCTCACGATCGATGCGGTGGGTGAGCTCGATGACGCCGGGTACCGTATCGCCTACTGCCGTCTGAACGGCCAGTACCGCGCCCTCAACATTCGCGACCGCTCCGCAGAGGATCGTTCACCGCGCCGTGAAAAGGCACTTCCCAATGAACCAACACAGGTCATGGCGCCCTTCGCCGGTGTCGTCATGACGCGAGTCAGAACCGGCGACACCGTAACCCTGGGCCAGACCGTAGCGACGATTGAGGCAATGAAGATGGAGGCGGCGATCACCGCGGGCGTGTCGGGGGTCGTCAACCGTGTGGCCGTGGAGTCGGTCGCGAACGTTGAAGGAGGCGACCTCCTACTTACAATTGATCCACGCGAGAGCTGATTTGTCGGAGATCGAGCTAATCACCCGCAGCCATTAGTACGTCTACAACGCGTGATCAAGAACGTGTCTCTGAATGTGGGGCGGAGAGTTGCCGAGCACGCTCGCGAGGAATCCGCCGCGTTACTGCGCCCGACGAGCGTCCACCGCGTTCACCTCGTCATCGCCCACCACTCGAGGTATCGAAGTGACGCTTGAGTTCGTTCGCGTACGTGCGCCCGAGCGTCGGCCCCTGCTCCACCAGCCACTGCGAGAGCGCAGTCGCACCGGTCGCCGGACCGTCGGTGTCGGCGAGTCCCTCGGCCATCGCGCGGTACTCGTCACGAGTCAAGAGGACGTCGCCGAGGAATGTTCCAACGACGCGCGAGAGGACGGGCAGGGCGAATCCGGGCACGTGGACGAGCAGCGAACGACTCTTCACGACGTCCTTGATCGAATTGACCAGCTCCACGAACGTCGGCCGCTCGGGTCCCACCGCGTCGGTGACACTGTCGAAACGCTCGGCGCTCTTCGCGAGACAGAGTTGGGCGAGATCGTCGACGTGAATCCCTCGGACGCGGTAGTCGCCCTTTCCGCCGATGGTAAAGACGGGTAGATGACGAAGCAGCCAGGCGATGTTGTTCAGCAGCACGCCGTCGCCGCCGAAGAGGATGGCCGGTCGTAGCACCGCGTAGGAGACACCGGACTCGGCGAGGGCCCGTTCGACGAGCGCTTTGCCCCGAAAATAGGGCATCGGGGAGTCGATGCTCGGGTGCGTGATGCTGACGTGGACGATGCGCTCGACGCCGGCGCGTCGCGCTGCCTGGAAGAGCGTGCGAGAGTTCGCTACCGCCAGGTCGTGGTCGATGCGCTGGTGAGCGAAGCGCACCCAGTAGGTGTTGTAAAGCGTGGTGACGCCTTCGAGCGACGCGACCAAGCCAATCTGATCATCGAAGTCGAGTGGTCGAATCTCGACGGGAGAACCGTCGCTCGCCCGGTTGGGGTGTCCGGTCAGGGTACGGACCTCTCGACCCGACGAGGTGAGTGCGTTGGCGATGGCTTTCCCGGAGTAACTGAAGGCTCCGGTCACCGCGTCGAGCCCGGTGTCGGTGACGCGAGTGGGTTGATGGCCCGTGACGGGATTGATGGTCATGATGTCTCCTTGGGTGGTGCGAAGGTGCTGAAAGCTCCGAGCAATGCCACGAGTTGCTGGGCGTGGCCGAAGATGCTGAGCGCGCGCTCGCGGTCCCCGTCGAGGTGGGTGAGCATTTCGAGTCCGAGAAAAAGCGCCACGATGGTGTAGGCCAGGTCGTCGGAGGGAAGCAACGAGGCGAACGGCGACGCACCGAACGTCGAGTCGATGGCGTTTTGCGTGAAGGTAAACCACGGGGCAATACGTGACGCGACCTCGGCGCCCAGTCCCGGGGTTGACGAAGCGCCGGCGATCATCTCCACCAGCACCGTCACGTGTCCGGTGTCGAGGTCCTCTCGGAAGATCTGTGCGGCAACGTCCATCAACTCTGCGGGCGATGACACGCTCGTAACGGCCGCGCTGAATCTGACCATTCGACTCTCACTGACGGCATCGAGGGCGGCGAGGAGAAGATTGGCGACGGAGCCGAAATGGTAGAAGACCAGTCCTTGGTTGAGTTCGGCTCGTTCCGCGATCGCTCGCGCACTGGCCCCGGAGAAACCGTGCTCCTTCAGCGTTTCGATGGCGGCGTCGACGAGGGCTCGACGAGTGTTCGCCGATCGAGCAGTACCAGCTGTGGCGACCTTGCTAGGAGAACCTGCCTTGGCCATCTCGCACGCCTCCTTATTTTAATTAGATGCTCAAATTATACACTCAAATACGTACAAGTCAANNGGTCGGGACCTCGATCCTGGCGCCCCAGGCTTGAAGGCAGCGTTCGAAGTGCTGTGCGGCAGCGATCTGGTCGCGTGGATCGGTTCTCTTTAGACAATTGGGAATCTCGCCGCTCGATGTCTTGTCGCAATGAGTCACTGAGTCTGATTCAGAATTTTCGCTCGACATTGAGCAACCCTTGACATGGATCGACGCGTCATGGAAAATTGCCGACATATGGACGCTGCGGTCAAGCCCCCATCACCCGTGCTGGTGTTATCGCAACACGATGTGAACGTAGTGATCATTATCTTGGTCGTCGTTGCCTTCATCATCGTGATTCAGCCGTTGATTCTTTCCGCGACGTTTCGAAAGCAAGGAAAAACTGAAGCGGAAGTCAAAAACGGGGCCCAAAGTTTTTTCGAGATTCCTTATATCACCTGGTTTCTCGTTCACTACGGGATTGCAGCGCTGGCCGTGATCGCTATCGTCATCCTCGGGTTAGACAATGTCATCGACAAGTCAACCGTNNCTGCTTGGCAGTCTGTTCGGGTACGTCCTCGGCAGCTCATCAAATAGGTCTTCTTCGACACAGACTCCGCCATTCGTACCGAAGGCTCCACCCGCGGGAACCCCGACTGTGAACCAGCCCGCAGTAGCTCCGCCCGCAGCCGCTGCGCCAGTCAATCCGCCCGCAAGCGCTCCGCCCGTACTTGCTCCGCCGGTCAAACCACCCGACGCGAATTAGGCCGCTTTAGTTCTAGGTTGATAGTGCATTCGAAGTTCCTGCGAGCACCGATCGCCCCTCTCTGGAGAGGCTGCCAACACCAAAATGCTGATGGTCTCGCACGAATCAATGGCACTCTGGAAATTTTCGCGCCGTGATTCCTCTTGTAAGGAGGATTTACGTCCCGGCGCCGCGGTCCGGGAGCGGTTACGAGAGACGGGTTGATCTGAACTTGTTGCTCTCCTCGGGCCGACATCTACTTGAGGAGCCGAGACATCCGGCGATCGGCGAGGATTTTCCCTTTCGTTTGGCAGCTTGGGCAGTACGTCATTTCGTAGGACTCGAAGGAGACGCGCGCCAGCGTGTCGCCGCAGGGCAGCGGACAAGGTTGACCGAAGCGGCCGTGGACTGCGAATCGACCGCTGAGGCTCGACTCGGAGAGCCCGCCTGTGCGCGTACGTTCCAGGGCGAGAGCATGGTCTAGGACGTGTTCCACCGCCTCGATCAGCCGCTCTCGCTCGGAGGCGCTCAGCGAACCCAGGCTGGCGAAGGGTGAGAGTCGAGCGCGGTGCAAGATGTCGTCGCCCCAACCGCGCCCGATACCCGACATCACGTGCTGATCGCGCAAGTCGGAGTGCAGACGCCGCTTGCTCGTGCTCGTGCGAATGAGATGTGAGAACTCGGCGGTGTGAGGCTCGGGCCCCAAGCCCTCGAGCGGTCCCTCGTCATCGGCACCAAGAATCCACCACGCCGCTTTGCGCTGAGTGCCGAACTCTCTGATCAAGATTGCGCGACTTCTCTGATCACCATCGAAGGCGAAGCGGGCGACGGCCCCTCGGGGTCTCGTCAGCTTGGGTGGCTCTTCGACATCTACCCTGCCGGCCTGCGAGAGATGAAGAACGATCCGTTGGCCGTGGTCGAAGGTGAACACGAGGTACTTGGCCCGGCGCGTCACGGACGTCAGCACGTGACCAAGAAGCTCGGCGGGTTCGGGAGAAACTGTCTTAAGCGATGAGAAGCCCAGGAGTCGAGCATCTTGCAACCTGCGACCAACGAGAGATGCGGCGAGGCGCTCGGAGAGCGCCTGCATTTCGGGCAGTTCGGGCACAATCAAATTTTACTGTGGGGTAGGTGTGAATCACTATGGCCCAGGAAGCTGCATTCCCAGCCGCAACGAATCACGGAGAAGGGCGGACCGTATCGTGGACGATCCGTGAGCCGTTTACCGGCAGCGCAAAGTAGGAGATAGATGCCGACGTGAACTACGAATGGCGCCTCGGGCTGTCCGATCGTGCCGTACTGTCGCCAAAGTTGAACTGTCATTCTTGTGAAATCGTCAAGCAACTCGCGGAAGCCTGTAATGCACGTCTTGATGTTGTTCTGTCGCATCGACGCCATGAGCGCGCGACATTTGACTACATGAAACTTGATCAGATTGTATTTTGTTGGTTTGGTGGCTCATCGGATTCTGACGCGGTTTCGCCTTGGACGGTCACCTACGTCGAAGACGAAAGTGCGTCAAGCCTTGAATGTCAGCGCTTCAAAATTCAACCAGCAACGCTCACTTCGGTGGTAGCTATTGTGCCGAACTCCCGCGACGACCCATCCGGCGTCGAATCCACCTGAAAATCAAGAACGCGGCAACGCCAGCGACGAGAAGGGGTATTCCCGAAATCGTCACCGTGCGTTCAGTCTCTGGTCTGACGTCTTGTCCGTCCTCGTTGTTCACCTCGGTCACAACTCCTTCGCCTCCGATCAAATTGCTGTCATAGCGATCGTAGGTCTCACATTCAATCGTCCAAAGAAGAGCGAGACCGAGGACAACCGTGCTCACCCCGCTAACTTCCGATGAGCC
>PKZN01000040.1 GCA_003133075.1 Acidimicrobiaceae bacterium
CAAGGTTTCTCGACGTTTCACCCCGTCCGATAAACTTCGCGCGGTTGGGTGAACGCCGTCGTCGCCCCCGTAGCTCAGCGGATAGAGCATTGGCCTCCGAAGCCATGTGCGCAGGTTCGACTCCTGTCGGGGGCACCATTGGCGGCATCAGGAAACTAGAGTCACCGTAAGCGCGCCCGCGCGGGGGAATGGTTGGCCAATGGGTGTCTTGATATTCGTCGCGGTCTTTCTGTGCCTCGCCTACGGCATTGGTTGGGTCATGAGTCGGACCCGGGTGATGGGTCCGATCGAGACCAAGGGCCAGACACAGGCAACGTGGCGTCGAGATTACAAACACTGGGACGAAAACGACTCGAAGTTGCCCAAGACGGAGAAGAAGCGCAAACGCTGAACTCTCGTAGGGGGTTCGATGACGAGGTCACCCGCGCGACATCGAGTCCTGCCAGGGCTCCACGTCACGACGCACCGCAGTCCACGGCCCCATTCCTCTTTAAGGTCGGGGGCGGTCGAGTTCATTCGGGGACCGGCTCTATCGAAGGGCGCAACGTGGGCATACGACTCGACGGCAAGACGGCACTCATCACCGGCTCCACCAGCAACATTGGGCGGGCAATCGCCTTTGCCTTCGCCGCCGAGGGCGCGCACGTCGTCGTCAGTGGGCGAGACGTCAGTCGCGGGACCGAGGTCGTCGAACGAATCCGCGCCGAGCACGGGCGCGCCGACTTCGTCGCCGCCAACCTCAACGGCTCCGCGATGAGCTCGAACGACTTGGCCACGGAGGCGACGCGACTCCTCGGGGGCCGCATTGACATCCTCGTCAACAACGCCGGCATCTTCCCGCGTACAACGACGGCCACGACCGACGAGGCGACCTTCGACATGGTCTACAGCGTCAACGTCAAAGCGCCCTACTTCCTCACCGCCGCGATTGCGCCGGCGATGGTCCAAACGGGAGGTGGCGTGATTATCAACCTGGGTTCGTGGATCGCTCGACTCGGCATCGCGTCCGCCCTCTATAGCTCGACCAAGGGTGCCATGGAGACGATGACCAAGGCCTGGGCGGCGGAGTTCGGTCCATTGGGAGTTCGGGTCAACGCGATTTCACCCGGAGTCATCCGCGACCTGATCCCGGAGGGATCCGCCACGACGGAGCACCCCGCCGAGCGAATGATGCGGGGTACGCCCGCCGGTCGAAGCGGTGGCCCGAGCGACGTCGCCTACGCGGCACTCTATCTCGCGAGCGATGAAGCGGCCTTCGTCCACGGCACGATCATCGACGTCGACGGGGGCCGCGTGGGCGTCGCGGTCCTTGCCTCGTGACTCGCGAAACCGCGTGGGGGTAAGTTGACTCGCGTCACGATGACAGTTTTGGCGCGTAGTTCGGGAGGCTCGTGGACGACCAGGGAACCACCAGCACACTGACCACGGCCATCTTCGGTGCCTCGGATGGACTCGTGGCGACGATGGCCCTCATCCTCGCGACGATGCGCCACGGCCACAAGGTGGTCCTGCTCGCGGTCATCGGCCTCCTCATCGCCGAGGGGCTCGGCATGGCGGCCAGTCAGTTCCTTTCCGATCCGAATCGCGACCTCCGCCTCGCGAGCATCATGGGCGCCGCGACGTCGATCACGATCATCTTGCCGGGGGTTCCGTGGACGTTCACCAGTGGCGCCACCGCGACGGGGGCGTCGTGCGTGATTGGACTCATCCTCGCGGGCGTGATCGCTCGAGAGCGGAAGGGCGGACTCGCCACGTGGTTGCAGACCTACGGCGTGCTCATCGGCGTCGGCGCGATCGCCACGTTCGCGGGCCTCATTGCCTGATCTGCGTAGCCCGCTCGGCCTCGACATCGGGAACTCCCCGAGTACGAAGTGATCAATCTGGCTCGGCGTCGGAGGGGGTTTACTGACGAGTAACGCGCCGTTTCCCCTCATCAAGTGGGTAAACCTGCAATATGACGTTTGGATGACGAATCTGTGTAAGGGTATCCCAGGGGCAATCACGGNNTGAGATCAGGCCCTACGAGCTGATCGGCCAATGAGTAGCGCAGGGGTCGCCGTCGTTACTTCGACGGTCCGGAGGTTCAGGTGGTCGAACCTTGCACTCGCCCTCGCCGCGCCCGTGGTGCTCGCACTCGCTCCCCTCTCGACCGCGTCGGCGGCGAGCGCTCCCTCGACACTCTGCAGCGGGTACCAAGGGTGCACGATCGGGAACTTCACCACCCACGGATATCAAAACGTCAGCGACAGGTCGTACTGGACGATGTACGCCGGTGACAACTGCACGAACTACGTCGCCTACGTCGAATCGACCACGTACCGGGTCACGGCGCCGAACTACGACCTCGGTAACGGCGGGCAGTGGGCATCGGCGGCGTCCGCCCATGGCGTCGTCGTCAACGACGTACCGAGTGTCGGGGCCGTCGCGGTATGGACGGGCTACTCCCCCGGGATGTCCTCGTCAGGGCACGTGGCCGTGGTCGAAGCCGTCGGTCCTCGCGACAGTTACGTCGTGGTCTCCCAGCAGCACATGATTGATGCGGACGGCTACGACTGGGTCCGCATTATGCGCAGCAGCGCCGCGAACGAATGGGAAAACTGGCCCAGTGGCTTCATTCACTTCCCCAGCCCCGTCGCGACCACGCTCGAAGACGCGAGGTCGCACCTTCAGCGACCCTGAAGGACCTCGATCAAGGGACGATGATCATCCGCACGGTGTCGGTGATCGCCGCACCACCCGAGGACGAGCCCGCCATCAACACCAGCGCGTCACCGGTCTTGGCCATCCCGCAGGCTTTGAGTTCGGCGATCGCCACATCACAGAGCGTGTCGATGTCGTTGGCCGGTGAGACGAAAATCTCCTGTACGCCCCAGGATCCGCGCAACTGACGAGCGGTCGAACCACTCGGCGTGATCGCCACGATGGGCATGGGGGGACGAAACCGGGAGATGGCCCGCGCGGTCATACCCGATCGAGTGCAGGCGACGATCGCCACGGCGTTCTCGTCCATCGCCGCACGCCAGGCGGCGCCGGTGATCGCGGCAGTAACCCGGGTCGCCTGCGTGCTGGACGCGGCGAGCAGTTGCACGCCGAGTCCGGCGCCCCACTCGGCGTAGGGGAAGTGTTGCTCGGCGCGACGCACGATACGGTCCATCGTGACCACGACACCCACGGGGTCATCGCCAATGGCCGTCTCGCCGCTGAGCATCACCGCACTCGCCCCGTCCAAGACGGCATTCGCGACGTCGGTGACCTCGGCGCGGGTGGGCACCTGGGCGTGGGTCATCGACTCAAGCATCTGGGTCGCGACGACGACGGGTCGGGCGTAGCGGATGCCGAGTCGCACGATCTCTTTTTGTAGGTGCGGCACCTCTTCGATGGGCAGGCGAACCCCGAGGTCTCCGCGCGCGACCATGATCGAGTCGGAGTGTTCGATGATCTCGCTGAGGTTCTCCACGCCCTCGCCGGTCTCGATCTTGGACATGATCATCACGTCGTTGCGAGCGAGGACCGCTCGCACGGACTCCACGTCAAAGCCCGAGCGCACGAAGGACACTGCGAGGATCTCGAACTCCTCGTTGCGCAGCGCCAACAAACGTTCGCGGTCCTCCTCGGTGGGCAGTCGATCGTTCATGATCGACGACGGCAACGACAGTCCGGGCTTGCCCATGACGTTGCCGCCCGAGGTGACGCGGGCACTCACCGTTGCGCCGAGGCGGGTGATTTCGAGCGAGACGCCCCCGTCACCGATGTGAACCTTGTCGCCGACTTTGAGTTGGACCAGGACGTCGTTGCGCTCGACGCTGATGCGCTCGGCGCTGGAACTCTCGCCGAAGGCCTCCACCAGTTCGGTCGCTTGTCCCTGGGCGAGCGTCACCGGCAGGGTCCCGAAGGAGCCCGCGCGAATCTTGGGGCCAGGAATGTCGACCATGATGGCGAGGTCGGGCGCGATGGCTCGGATTCGACGCAGTCGCTCCAGGCAGGAGGGGATATCCCCGTGGGCGAAGGAGAGCCGAAAGACGTCGACGCCGGCTTGGACGAGTTGCTTGAGAACCTCGTCGGAGTCAGAGGCCGGACCAACGGTGGCTACGATCTTCGTGCGTCGCACGTAAATTCCCTTCGTTTCTTTGCTCAAGTCTACGAGATGGAGAACGCGACTCGTCTGTGAATTCTTTGCGCACGACGCGACGTCGCTACTGAGAAGTAACCGCGTCGACGTGACGAACTAGTGACGTACCGGTATGACGACGTCCGCGCCATCGACGTCGATCACGCGCAGTTCCATTCCGTAGCACTCGGCCAACTCGCGGCTACGAACGACCTCACCCGAAGGACCGTCGAGCACCAACCGTCCTTGATCGAGCAACACCAGTCGATCGGCGAACTGTCCCGCCAGTGTCAGGTCGTGCAGCGTGGCGAGCACGGTGAGCCCGCATTCGCGGACCTCGTTCTGCAAGAGCTCGAGGATGGCGATCTGGTGTCGAAGGTCGAGGCCGGTGATGGGCTCGTCCAGCACCATCACGGTCGTCGCCTGCGCGAGGGCGCGCGCTAGGACCATGCGCTGGCGTTCACCACCCGACAGCGTCGCGACGTCGCGGGCGGCGAACTCAGTGAGCGAGAGACGCTCGAGCACGTCGCCGACGCAGCGTCGGTCCGCGGCGCTGGGTGCGCGCAATAACCCGTGGTACGCGGTGCGCCCGAGCGACACGTAGTCGTGCACGCTCATACCGAAGGGAATTGTGGGGTGTTGCGGCACTACCGCAACGCGAAGCGCTCGTTGGCGTTCGTTCATCGCGCTCACCGACTCGCCCGAGAGCGTCACGGTGCCGTGGCTGGAGCGTCGAAGGCCCGCCACCGTTTCGACCAACGTCGTCTTGCCCGCGCCGTTCGGACCGATGACCGTGCACCAGGTTCCCGCGTCAACCGAAAGGCTCACGTCGGAGATCAACGTGGCCGATCCCGCGCGGACGCTCAAGCCGAGCACCTCGATGGAGCTCACGGGGCCATCGGTCGTCGAAGGCTCAAGATGATGACGAACACCGGCGCGCCGACGATCGCGGTGACGACACCGAGGGGAAGTTCCGACGGCGCCAGGACCGTTCGGGCAATGGTGTCGGCGAAGACCAAGAAGGCGGCGCCGAAGGCCACCGAGATGGGCAGGATCCGCCGGTACGACGTGCCGACGAGGAGCCGGACGATGTGGGGCACGATGATGCCGACGAAACCGATTAACCCAACGGCCGACACGATGGCCGCGGTGCCCAGCGACGACGCCACGATCACGATCAGTCGCACCCGTCGCACCGGCAGGCCGAGTGATCGCGACTCATCCTCGCCGACGCTCATCACGTCGAGCGCCCGACCGGCGGCGACGCAGATCACCACGCACACCACGACGTAGGGCAGCACCAGGGTGACCGACGACCAACTCGCACTAGCCAGCGAGCCGAGCAGCCAGATGTAGACCCGAGCCAACGACGTCGTCGAGGACTGCTGTTGGAGGAACGTCTGAGCACTCGTGAAGAGTGACGCCACCGCGACGCCGGCCAGAATCAACGTCGCGGTGCTCGAACGCAGCCCCCTTCCACCGATCGCCCACGTCACCGCGACCGCGAGCAACGCTCCGACGAAGGCCAGGATCGGCGTCCAACTCGGCGTCACCACGGCGCCGCCGACGTCGACGATCGCGATCGTCGCGCCGAGGCCCGCACCCGCCGCGACGCCCAACAAGTACGGGTCAGCCAAGGGATTACGAAAGACGCCCTGATAGGTGCCACCCGCGACTGCCAGCATCGCGCCCGCGAGCAATCCAAGCACCATGCGCGGGGCGCGAAGCTGCCAGATGATCTCGGACTGCGTGGGCGTCAGCGTGCTGTGTCCAAGGCCGAGGTGCGAGAAAACGTCCCCGATCACGCGCATCGTGGCGATGGACGTCGGTCCGATCACGAGGCCACAGACCATCGCCACCACGAGCGCCGCGAGCGTCGCTCCGACAACGAGCACGACGCGGCGCCCGGACGGTGGCGTGGCGATCACGTTATTTCTTCCAGAGCGCCGTGTCCGCCAGCGCCGCCTTGACCCCGGCCGTCAGTTGATTCATCAAGATTCCCAGACGTGGACCCCACCGCGAGGCGATGTCGTCGTTCAGCCCCACCACGTGGTGATGGATAACGGCACTCACCGAGGAAAATCCCGTGCGCTTGGCGACCGTCGCCTGGTTGGCGTGACAGCAGACCGTGTCGGCCAGGAAGATCAACTTGGGGTTGGCGCCGACGATGTACTCGGCGCTGAGTTGCGGATAGCCCGCGTCGGCTGACGTGTTCTTGGCGTCAGCGATGTTGTCAACGCCCAGCGACTTGAGAAGCGATCCGACAAAGGTGTCGCTCGTGAGTGAGTAGTACGTCGGATCGAGCTCGTAATACACGGTGAGGACCTTCTTGGGGTGCGCGGGGACCGACGCCACGTCCTTCGCGATCGTCGACTTCAGGCCGGCCACGATGGTGGCGGCCTTCGCTCCGTGTCCCGTGAGGGCGCCGAGCTGGTTGATCTGCTGGTACGCGCCCGCCAGATTCGTGGGTGCGTCCTGGTCGATGACCTTGATGCCGAGGCCGACCAACTTCTGTTGGATGTCGTTCGCGTCGTAAGAGATGATCACGAGATCGGGTTTCGTTGAGGGATGCGACGACGACGCCTTGCAGATTCCGACGATCGCTTCGACGTTGGGTTCGAGTGCGTTGATGCGCTTTTTCGGCAGGCCCGTCGTCGGATAGTCCGAGTCGGTGTCGACGGCTTGGACCTGTTGGCCCGCGCCGATGGCGTAGAGCGTCTCGGTCGCGGTCGGCGACAGCGAGACGATGCACGAGGGCGGCGCGGCCGCTTGTGCGCTGGCGGCACCGAGTAGCGGGGCCGCCACGAGGCCGAGGGTGAGCGCGACACTGAGTCGCAGGGACGTCATCATGGGTATCTCCTTTTCCGTCGAAGTGGTGTGGCGACGGATAGAGATCCGAACAACCGCTCCTTACCTCGAGAGCTGTGTGTCACATCTCCTCGCGGTAGGCGACCTGGCTTCGTGATCTGAATCAATCACTTACAGTTGCGGGACAGCGTTGGAATTACACCAACTTCGCTGCCGCGAGGCACACTGACCTTAGTGCAACTCTCTCGCGCGGACCCGTGCTCGTGCGTCGTCCCTCGTCGGATGGTTTCGGAGGAGGCAAACGAAAAGG
Organism: Acidimicrobiaceae bacterium; assembly: GCA_003133075.1. Lineage (GTDB taxonomy): Bacteria > Actinomycetota > Acidimicrobiia > Acidimicrobiales > RAAP-2 > RAAP-2. Next base: position 7,227 of record PKZN01000040.1, read on the forward strand.
CGACGCCACTTTCGTGGCGCCGCCCTCGAACCTCAATCAACCATCGTCCGCTCGGGCCGGGGGCGTCTTGAAGCTGTACTCAGCTGATCGTTTTCGTTACCCGTCTTGAACGGACACGACCCCGGAACTGTAGTCCGGTTCGAACCATTCGCGCGTCGCTGCGACCCGGGTCTCCTGTTCGGCCTAGCCGTACGTCGTGGACTCGTCGTACTTTTCGCTGGAGGTCTCGATTCCGAGCCCCGGCGAGTGCCACTCGCGCCAAAAAGTCGCCCCGGCGGTGACGAGTACGATGGCGACCATCGCGAAATCGAGGGAGCGTCGATGAGTTCTGTGCCACCGGGACGTTTGTCCCGTGATGAGTTAACAGCCATCATCGCCAGTGACGTCGTCGACACCGTCATTCTCGCCATCACCGATATGCAGGGTCGGCTTCAGGGAAAACGGCTCGACGCGAAATTCTTCGCCGAAGAGCTCGCCACCGGGGCCGTCGAAGGATGTAGTTACCTCCTCGCGTCCGACGTCGACATGAACACGGTCGACGGGTTCGCCTTGACGTCGTGGGAGCGCGGCTACGGCGATTTGGCCTTCAACGCGGATTTCTCAACGATTCGACCAGTGCCGTGGCACGAGAAGACCGTGATCGTCTTCGCCGACGTTGAGACCGTGGAGGGTGAGGCAGTCGCGGTCTCGCCTCGTCAAGTGCTCCAGCGACAGGTCGACCGGCTCGCGCAACACGGCTGGACGGGACTAACGGGCACCGAACTCGAGTTCATCCTCTTCAACGACACCTACGAGGAAGCCTGGAACGCCGGCTATCGCGGGCTCACCCCCGCCAATCTCTACAACGTCGACTACTCCCTCCAGGGAACATCACGGGTCGAGCCGCTGCTCGGCCGCATTCGCCGCTCGATGCGCGACGCCGGCATGGTCGTCGAATCCGTAAAGGGTGAGTGCAACTACGGGCAGCACGAGATTGCCTTTAAGTACGCCGAACTCGTCGACAAGTGCGACGAGCACAGTCTCTTCAAACTGGGCGCGAAGGAGATCGCCGCCCAGGAGGGATGCAGCCTCACCTTCATGGCCAAGTACAACGAGCGCGAGGGCAACTCGTGCCACATTCACCTCTCACTACGCGACCAGGAGAACCAGCCGGTCTTCGCCGGGAGTCGCCCGCACGGTTTTTCCGAGGTCTTCGAGCACTTCCTCGCTGGTCAACTCGCCTACGCGAGGGAGCTGTCACTCTTCCTCGCACCGAATATCAACAGCTACAAGCGATTCGTCGAGGGTTCCTTCGCGCCCACCGCCTTGCTCTGGGGTCTCGATAACCGCACCTGCGCCTTCCGCGTCGTGGGGCACGGGCCATCGATCCGAGTCGAGTGCCGTATCCCCGGGGGTGACGTGAATCCCTATTTGGCCGTCGCCGCCCTCGTGGCCGCGGGTCTTCGTGGGGTCGAGGAGTCCTTGAGCCTCCCGCCCGCCTTCGAGGGCAACGCCTACCTCGCTGACGCCGCTCGGGTTCCCACGACCCTGCACGAGGCGGCGGCCCTCTTCGAATCGAGTGCCGTCGCGCGCGACGCGTTGGGCGACGAGGTCGTCGACCACTACGCGCACGCCGCCAACGTCGAGGTCGCGAGCTTTGACGCGGCGGTGACGGACTGGGAGCGGTACCGGGGGTTCGANNACGACCTCGAAGCAACCGACCAGGCGATTGATCGCGCCGCGCGGGCATTTCCCGCGTGGCGAAAGGTCACGCCGGTCGACCGTTCTCGACTGCTGCGTCGATTCGCGGACGTCGTCGACGCCCACGTCGAAGAACTCGCCCAGTTAGAGGTCGCCAACGCCGGTCACACCATCTCGAACGCGAGGTGGGAGGCGGGCAACGTCCGGGACGTCTTGGCGTACTACGCCGGTGCGCCCGAACGCCACGCGGGGCGTCAGATCCCCGTCGCGGGTGGCGTCGACCTCACCTTCTACGAACCACTCGGCGTCGTGGGCATCATCGTGCCGTGGAACTTCCCGATGCCCATTGCGGCCTGGGGACTCGGACCGGCACTCGCCGCGGGCAACACCGTCGTCATGAAGCCCGCCACGTTCACGCCACTGACCGCGGTGCGCCTGGCCGAACTCGGACTCGAAGCCGGACTCCCCGAAGGAGTCTTCGAAGTCGTCACCGGCGAGGGGGCCCTCGTCGGGAATCGCTTCGTGACCCATCCCGCGGTGCGAAAGGTCTGCTTCACCGGGTCGAACGCCGTTGGTCGATTGATCATGGAAGGTTGCGCTCAGCAGGTGAAGCGAGTGACCTTGGAACTCGGTGGCAAGAGCGCGAACATCATCTTCGCCGACGCCGACCTGGAAAAGGCCGCCGCGAGCGCACCCTACGCGGTGTTTGACAACGCCGGCCAGGACTGCTGTGCGCGCTCTCGCATTCTCGTTGAAGACTCGGCGTACGACCGATTCATGGAACTCTTCGAGCCCGCAGTGAAGGCCGTCAAGGTCCTCGACCCACGCGAGGACGCGAGCGAGATGGGTCCCCTCATCACGGCGGCGCAGCGCGAATCGGTGATGGGCTTTGTCGACGAAGCCGAGGTCGCCTTTCGCGGCAGTGCGCCCGAAGGGCCCGGCTACTGGATGGCGCCCACGGTCTTAGCGACGACCGACACCACGAGTCGCGCCTTTCGCGAGGAGATCTTCGGTCCCGTCGTTTCGGTGGTGCGATTTCGCGACGAAGCCGACGCGGTCCGACTGGCCAATGAGAGCATCTTTGGCCTCTCGGGTTCCATCTGGAGTCGCGACATCGGTCGCGCCCTGCGCGTGGCGCGTGGCGTGGAGACCGGCGCGCTCTCGGTGAATTCGAACTCGTCGGTGCGCTACTCAACGCCCTTTGGTGGCTTCAAGCAGTCCGGACTCGGCCGCGAGCTCGGGCCCGACGCCCTGCTCGGCTTCAGCGAGGAGAAGAACGTGTTCATTGCAACGGAGGACAACTAATGGGACGTCTCGACAATAAGGTCGCCATCATCACCGGCGCCGCGAGCGGCATCGGACGCGCGACGGCGCTGCGGTTCGCTGACGAGGGCGCGCGGGTCGTCGTGGCCGACCTCAACGAAACCGAGGGCGCCGAACTGGCCGAATCGATCAAGGGCACCTTCGTCGCGGTCAACGTCGCCAACGAGGCGAGCGTTATCGCGATGTACGAGCGAGTCGTAGAGGTCTACGGTGGCGTGGACATCCTCTTTAACAACGCCGGGATCTCCCCGCCCGATGATGACTCGATCCTCGACACCGACTTAGACGCCTGGAAACGCGTCCAGGACGTCAACCTCACCTCGGTGTACCTCTGTTGTAAGTACGGCATCCCACTCCTGATCGAACGCGGTGGCGGATCGATCATCAACACCGCGTCCTTCGTCGCGGTCATGGGATCTGCGACGTCGCAGATCTCCTACACCGCGTCCAAGGGCGGCGTGCTGGCGATGTCGCGCGAGCTCGGTGTCCAGTTCGCCCGCCAGGGCGTGCGGGTGAACGCGCTTTGCCCAGGTCCCGTCAACACGCCGCTACTCCAAGAGCTCTTCGCCAAGGACCCCGAACGCGCGGCGAGACGACTGGTGCACATCCCGGCCGGACGGTTTGCCGAACCCGAGGAGATCGCCGGTGCGGTGCTGTTCCTCGCGAGCGACGACTCGACGTACGTGACGGCCTCGACCTTCCTCGTCGATGGCGGCATCCACGGCGCGTACGTGACGCCGCTCTAACTTCGGCGTCACGTACGCGATAGGACGCGCGTCGGATCAATCGTTGAGAAGCTCGAGCGTCGTCCGGTTTACCTCACGGACCCTCGTATAAGCAGCTTTGGAGGCCCGTGTCGTTCGGCCAGCTTGCTTCAATTCTGTGAGTCACTCCGGGGTGATTCGAGGACCACACTTGAGGTCGCCCGGAGTGAGACGGCGCTACGCCAAGATCTCCGCTTTTGATGAGTCATGTCTGAGTCGACTCGTGAGTCTTGGAGCATCAATCATCGATGAACATCAGTTGGGGAACCATCGATGGACGGTGATGCACGACCCAGAAGGCAATGAGTTCTGCGTGGCGGCAGCAAGTTTCACCGGTTGAGTGCCGACGCCGCTCCCTCAAGGAGCTATGTCCAGGCGAACGATGGGGAGCTGTCGAATTGTCCGCTGCCGGGGTTCGCGAGTAGTTTGAGGCTCTCGTCGCGTTTCACCCTCGATCACAATCCAAGAACTCGACGGGTTCAAGCTGGACGACACTCTGACGGGAGGACGACAAGAATGTTCGCACAAAAAAAGGGAGCCCGGGCGCCACGCTTGTCCAAGGTCGTCACTGCCGCACTTGTTGGGACGTCCCTGCTTAGCGGGGCGTTCCTGCTCGCACCCTCGGTGGCCGAAGCGAAGACCACGTCAAACATCTTCACCCTTACGGGCGCGCACAGCGGGACGCTCAAGCTGACGTCGTCGTCCCTGAACTGTCAATGGGGTAAGACCTACAGCGGGAAGGGGTACTTGGTGACCCTCTCGCACATGAAGGGCACCATCTCCGGCGCGGGGTCGGGTGAATGGACCCTGACGGCCTACGTTCCGAAGAAGGGATCGACCCACGTAGCTAGCGCGAACGTGCACTCGCTCACCGATACTTCGATACAGAGCAACGCGGAACCGATCATCTCTTTCTATGAGACATCGGGCACCGTTACTTTCCAAGGGTCCACGGGGTCCGTAGACCTCACCCTTGCGTACCACCCCATCGGCAGCTCCACCTACAGCGGGACCACCACGATGACCGGGAGTTGGAACTGCCCGAACGGTCTCGATCTGAGCTGAGTCGCGGTGGCGCAAGGGCGGTTGGCAAATTCCACACCGCAGCGTCGCTCGACGCGACGGTAATCGCGGTCGTGGTTCACCCAACGTAGGCACCAAACCGCCGCTCGCATGTGTCGGGCCAACCCCTGGTGACCGCTCCACCGATGACCTTGACTACTCTGATTGGTCGAGCGATAGATCCGACACCGATGTATCTCCTCGGGGCGTCTACCCATTTCGAAAATACGAGGTCGAATGACAGTGTTCACTGGAGTATGGAACGTGACAATTGACACGCTCGTTGGCAAAATTGAGGCGGTCTTCGACATCACGGAGGTAGACGGCACGATTCACGGCATCGCTCGCACCGACGCGGAGACGTCCGAGTTTGTTGACGCGGTGGCCACTGGGGACCAACTGACCTGGACGCAAGCCGTCACTACCCCGATGAAACTCACCTTGAAGTTCGACGTCACGATCGAGGGCGACACCATGACGGGCACGTCGAAGGCGGGCATCTTCCCCGCCTCGAAGGTCACCGGCACGAGATCGACGGCGAGTTGAGCATCCGCGTCCTCGACGCGGTGTCCTTCCATCGTCAGTGTCCCCAGGATTGACGACGGGCCGACGGAGTCGAATCCCTCGCTGCGCTCACCAACTGCAGAAGTCGACCGCGTTGCACCAGATGAGTCGGACAGATGGCCCCGCGAACGAAGTTCGTACAGTAGTGGTTGAGAAAGCGGGGTTCACGTGCGAAGGCGAAACGTAAGCGGGAGTGGCGTCGCTTCGATCGTGATGTGCGTCGCGCTCTTGATCACGAGTGGCGGGGCGTACGCCGCCAACGTGTCGCGTTCGAAATCAAGCAAGGATGCGACCACCGACATCGACGTCCGCGTCATCACGCAGCAGGGGCTAGCCATTGCGCTCGCCTCTAACGTGCTCCAAAGTCAGGTGACGGTCCTGTTCGACGCCACGGGCGGGGGCTCAGGGTGTGTCCCATTGAGCACGGGTACGGGGTCCTCGAAAATTCTGCGGAGGGTCGTGTCAGGTGCCGTCACCGGTGCGCTGATCTCGATCTACTACGACACGGCCTGTCGGCACCCGTACATTGAGGCCAACGCTCATGTCGTGAGTTCGAACTCTTCCTACGTCATCAACGAGGACGCCGAGTACCTCGCTACGACGGGTGGCCCGCTCGGCCAACTCCGAGTTGTTGAAGCCGCCGTGAGCACGGCGTCGCGCGTCGTTGTCCACGGCACCGGAACGTTCACCCCACACGACGGTGCACCCGTCGTCCATCTCGGTCTCACCTGTGCAATTCCGGCTGGCAATGTTCCGCCACCCTTTCCCTGCGAAGGCGGCATCGCCCAGACGTTCCCGCAACTCGGCGTGTCGCTGGGCTCCGTCACGCCGATCACGCTCACGTTGAAGGCGGTGGGGAGTGACCAGTACGTCGTCCACTTCGCCTCCACGCGCTCAACGATGGTGCGCGCCGCCCCCGGCGCGCTGTCGATCGGAACGACCGCGAACTCGCAACTCCGCGTCACCGGCGACGGTGCCACCTTTACTACTGACGCCACCACCGGGACTGCCGGCCGGTTTGCCCTGTTTCCTCCAACGCCGACCGGATGGACGATCACTGATCAAGCGACCCAACTGATCTTCTCCATTTCGGTGCTGAACAACGCGAGCCGACAGCTCAATGGATCAGTGACCACGACGTCGGGGAAAGAACTCGCGACGCTCCACGTCGATCGATCGGGAACCGGCTTCATCACCTACGGCGCAGGTGTGACCGACCCAATCACCGGTTGGATGCTCAGCGGCTGAGCGAGGGACGAGCCCTACGGCGAGTGAGCGACGACGGGAAGGCTTCGGGTCCACGAGGACGACGTTGTCCTGCCGGACGATCCCTCGACCGTGAACGGTATCTCCACACGCTCGAGGACTGACCGTTGAGCGTTCCTCGTTACTATCGTCACGATGCGTCGACGGAGAATTCCCACTTTCTTGGTCCTACTCTTGGGCCTGCTCGTCGTCGCGTCGACCGTCTGGTCGATTGATTCCGAGGGACACAACGGCTCGTCGAAACACTCCTCGCATCCACGCGTACCGATTGGCGCNNTGGGGCCTTCGCGCAGGTGGGCACGGTGGAGAATCGCCTCGGAGGCGATAGGTACTACGGGTTCTGGAGTGACGTACCCAAAGGGTTCCGCCCCCAATTTGAGATCAAAGTCGCACCGGGCGACAAAGTCGAGGCGCGAATGGATCTACAACCTTCGGGCTGGGCCGTCACCCTGGATGACCTCACCTCGAACACGTCGCGCACGATCCACACGCGCTACGGGTCGAAGGACGATTTCAACACGTGCGAGTGGCTCCAGGAGAACCCGGTGTACAGCCAGTTCGTCCACACCAACTACCCCACGCTCTCGACGGTGGCCTTCGAGGCGATGACGCTCAACCACAGAACACCTAGGTTCAAGTATCAAGAGGCGCAGACGCTCTCTACGCAGAACGACACCTTCTTCGTCCCCACGCACGTGCGACACGATGAGTTTTCTCTCGTCGCCGCGAGAGGCAGCGCCCTGGCGTTCCTCGATGACGTCTACATCGAAGATGAACTCGGCGCCGAATTTTTTGAGAGCGCGACCCAGGGAATCGAGCCGGGCAACATCACGACCAACACCTACATCGCGGGTCTGGCGTTCGAGTTACCGCTCCTCCAGTCCCAGAGTTGGCCAACGCACGTCGCAAGGCCCATGAAGCGATATATCGCCAACCAACAGCACCTCGAGTCCTACATGGAGCACTGGCTCCAGGAGCCCGCTGGCGAACGTCTGGGCAACCTGGCGAACGTGGTGAAGGAACTTCTGCAGGCCGACGACGTCACCGACCGCGTTCGATCACATCTGGGCCTGCCGCCGATCTACGGATAGTGTGCGTCTGGCTAGGGACGGAAACGGCGCAAGTCTCCTCTTTACGTGACTCCACTAGTCGGGCGGATCTGTTAATACGGGCACACCCAGGGACGAGATACGGTGCGTCATGACCTACGAATACACCGAGCGTTACATCCCCGTCGGAAAGAAAGGTTGGCGAGACCTCGGTAGTGCTCTCGTCGACTTACCCGCGGACGGTTGGGAACTCTTCATGACCGTGCCGATCATTTCACTGACCGCGTGGTGGCCGGGAATCTCTGGCAGTAGGACCACCGCGATCGTCCACTACTTTCGCAGAGCGAAGAGTTAGCTGACTCTTCAAGGACCTTACGGGTGGGCAGGGCCACGTCCAATTGTTGACGGCCGAGCACCCGGCGCATCCTCGTGGTCGCGTCGCGGCGATCGCGCGCTTGGAACGCCAGCGACCCTAGGACATGCGCGAAGTGTTGCGTGAGGACCATCTCAACGTGCGACGTGGCTGGGTGCACTCTCGACTCGTCGTCACTGGCCTTCTTCGCTCGCTGCGTCGAGGAGGAGATCGGTCCTCTCGTCGGTCGTCGCTCCAAAAAACTGGTCAAGGGCGACGTGGAACAGCCCTTCGCTCGGAGCAGCTCTCCCAAAGAGGGTCATCGACGAACGAAACTTCACGTCATCGGGCCCGAAGATATCTGCCGCGGTTTTGTCGGCGTGCGACGTGGCGGCGGTCGTGATGTCAATGAGGCGGGGACCCAGCACGGAGTGGTGGAGGTAGGACTGGGCCTCGGCGAGTGAGGAGATCGCGTACTCGCGCGACGTCGCACTACTCCCGAGGCCGCGCAGTTGCGGGAAGACGTACCAGAACCAGTGAGAGACCTTCTGGCCGCGACGGATCTCCTCCAGCGCACGCGCATAGCTGCCGCCAGCGGCTTGCGCGTCGACGAAGCGCTGCAGGTTGTAAGGGTCATCCACGACGCATCTCCCCGCCGGCTCGGCGAGGCGTGCGCGCGACGGTGAAGCGAAACCCAACCTTCGTCGCTCGAAGCACGATTAGAGCAGTGACGCAGGAATGAAGTACTCGCTCAAGTACTTCTCTCCCTCGTCACAGAGGATCGTCACGATCGTGGCCGACTCGGGGAGCTCGTCGCGGATGCGCCGCGCCGCAATCATGTTCGCACCAGAGCTCGGACCGACGAAGAGCCCGTGCTCGCTCGCGAGCCGGCGCATCTCGGCGATCGCGTCGTCACTGTGCACCGCCACCACTTGATCCACCAGGGACTGGTGTCGCTCATAGATCGTCGGGATGAATCCGTCGGCGATGCCCTCGATCCGGTGCAGCCCGGTGTCGCCGCATTGGATGGTGCAGGACTCACTCGGCTCCAGCGCGACGATTCGCACCTCGGGGTTCACCTCACGAAACGCCTGTCCGACACCAATGAGCGTGCCGCCGGTGCCCACGCCCATCACGAAGGCGTCCGGCGTCGTGCCGGGCGGGAGTTGCGCCAGGATCTCCGGTCCGAGCCACGTGCGGTTCTCNNTTGACGTGAAAGGTGCCCACGCGCAGCATCTCAGCCCCGAAGGCGAGCGAGATCGCGGCGCGTTCGGGACTGAGCCCTTCGGGCATGACGACCAGCATCTTGTAGCCCAGTACGGCCGCCACCATGCTCATCGCGTTACCGGTGTTGCCACTCGAGGCCTCGACGATCGTGTCGCCCGGGTGCAGGAGTCCTTCGCGCTGCGCGCGCTCGATGATGTAGCGCGCCATGCGGGCCTTGATCGAGCCCGAAGGGTTGAGGTACTCGAGCTTGACGAAGATGCCGTCCACGCGCAGCATCGGCGTCGATCCAATGGCGTCGAGCACCGTTGCTCCGTTTTGGTACGCAGACGCCATGGTTCTCCTCTCGGCCAGGGTGTGCCCACCACCCTACGTCGATGCCCCTCGTCGTCGANNGGCGACGTCGAGCACGCCACGCCAGGGCAGTTCGTCGGGCACGCGCACGCCCTCGCGCGGAGACTCCAACATCCACTGCAGCGCACCCAGTATTGACGCGGCCACCTGAATCGTCGTCGCGTTCTGGTGAGGTGCAACCTCGCGCGCCTCTTCGATGGTGGTGCGCATCCCGGTCCACCACGAACGATACGGGTGGCCCATGAGCAGGACGCCGAGTTCGTCGCGACCGGAGATGATCTCATCGTTCATGACGCGCATGCGATCGGGGTAGACGTAGTCGTTGCCTTCTAACTCCACGAAACTCGCCCAGGCGACGTCGGCCGGACAGTAGGCGTAGTGCACCGTCGGCCGGTAGAGCGGCGCGTCGCCCTCCCACACCGTCAGGTGGTCAGAGATCGTGAACGCCTCGCCGTGGCGGATCACCATGCCGATAATCGGCCCGGAGGGGACCATCGTTCGTACCAGGGTCTTGTGGGCCATCTGGGCGAGACAGATCTGGTTTTTTGGACCTTCGGCGCCCTCGTGGGTGAGGGCGAGCGGGGGCAGGGTCTTTTCGTGCGTGCCCCATCCGAGTTCCGCGGGTGCGACGCCCTCCTCGTAGAACCCGTCCACACTCCAGGTGTTCACGAACTCGCCGACTTCCTTTGGCTGATTGGTGATCTGCGTGTCGCGTTCGGCGATGTGAATAGTGCGGACCTCGAGCAGTTGTGCGAGGACGTTGAAGCGACCCTCGGCCACTGCGGCAGTAATCTCCTCGTGGCGCTCGGCGAGCAGCCCGTCGCGCAGGACCGCTTCGGCGATCTCAACGAGCGCTTGCTTGACGAAATGGCTCACCAGACCCGGGTTAGCCCCGTGCTCCACGACGGCCGAGGGTCCGTCGTTCGATCCCCACTTGGCGATCTGTCGGCGAAGGTCCATGTGACGCCAGTAGAGCGTGCGCTCTTGGGGTGACGTGCTCGCGGGATCGCCGTAGGGATTCCACTCCTCCACCGAGGTGTTGAGATATCGGACGTTGTGATCGCGACACCACTCGAGCAACTCCTCGAGACCGATGTTCCACGCGAGGTCGATCAGCAGATCACCATCACTGAGGTACGCGCCGAGCGTCGCTTCTAAGTTCTCGCGGTTGATCTCGAACTGGCGATAGTGCACACCTCGCTCAATTGACCCCACGATTCGTTCGCGATTATCGCGGCTTTCGAGAATCGTTATGGAACTCGGCTCGAACGTGAAATGGTCCAGCAGTAGTGGTAACAGACACTGCACCACCGAGCCGCATCCCAAGATGAGGACACGTCGGGGCATGTGGACTTCGTTCACGGACGACCTCTCGAGACCTTTGACGACGATGGCGATGGGCCAGAGACGAGCCTAACCGCTGAAAAATTGCCACTTTCAACACTGCGCCGCGACGACGGCGCCGATGCTAAGAGACCGTCATCCCGCCGTCGACCGCGATGTCGGCCCCGGTGATCGCTGAGGCCGCCGACGAACACAGCCAAACAATGGCCGCGGCGATCTCGGCGGGTTCGAGCAGGCGACCAATAGGTTGTTGTGCCGCGAAGGCTTCGACGCTCTCTAAGTCGTACACCTTGGCCGACGCGTCGAGGATCGCGGTGCGCGTCGAGCCGGGGCTCACCGCGTTCGCCGTCACGCCGAAGGGGGCCAAGTCCATCGCGACGCCGCGAATCATCCCAACGACCGCGTGCTTCGCGGCCGAATAGGCGGCCAAGCGCAACAGCCCGGTGTGCCCCGCGGCCGACGCGACCGCGACGATGCGACCATTCGCCTCTTTCCCGTTCGCAATCAGCACCGGGGCGGCGGCTTCGATGAGTCGACGCGTCCCCAGCACGTTCACCGACCACACGGCGTCAAAGGCGGCGTCGCCGATCTCCCAGAGCGGTGCACCGACCCCGAGGACGCCCGCGCAGGCCACCGCGGCGTCGAGCCGCCCGAAGTGTCGCGTCGCCGTCTCGACCGCGAGGTGCATGTCGGTCGCGCTGCGCACGTCGCCCACCAGTCCGAGCACCGCGTCGCCGTGTCGGGCCACGACGGCGTCGAGGTCCGCGGGTGTGGCGAGCGCGTAGGGCACCTCATCGATGTCGCGACAGCGATCGACGGCGACCACGCGGTAGCCCTCATTGACCAGCGCGTCGACGGTCGCGGCGCCGATACCGCGAGCCGCACCGGTGACGATCGCGACGCGACTCATCAGCCGAGCCTGCGAAAGAAGTCCGCGGGCGCGACGACGTCGGTGCGGTCAAGTTCTTTGACGTCAGATTTACCGAGTCCCATCAACGCCGAGTCGATACCGCCGCGCAGTATGTCCAACACGTTCTCAACCCCCGCCTGACCCGCCGCGGCGAGCCCCCACAGTGACGCCCTGCCGATCATGACCGCGTTCGCCCCGAGCGCCAGGGCCTTGACGACGTCGCTGCCGCGGCGAACACCGCCATCGAGCACCACCTCGATCTGATCACCCACGGCATCGACGACCGCGGGCAACGAACGCAGCGGCGCCGGCGTGCCATCTAAGTTGTTGCCCCCGTGATTAGAGACCGACAGCGCGGTCGCGCCGAGGTCGACAACGCGCTTCGCGTCGTCCACGCGAGCGACGCCCTTCACCATGAAGGGCCCGCTCCATTGGCTGCGCAACCATTCGACGTCACTCCAACTCGGCAGCGTGCTCTGCATCCACTCGTAGTACGCGCCGAAAAACGTCGGTGCGGGCTCACCGGGCAGAGCCATGTTGGGGGTCGTCAGGTTCGGGAGGTGCCCCGTTTTGGCGAAGGACCAGAACCACGCGGGCCGCGCGAGTACTTCGGGCGCCAACTTCATGACGGCCTTGGCGTCGATCTTCTCGGGGATCCAGGGACTCCCCCAGTCGCGCCCGTTAGAGAACGACCAGTCCAAGGTCAAGATGATGCCCTTGGCCCCGGCCTCCTTCGCGCGCTCTAATCGCTGCAGGAGCCGGTCGCGGTCTCCCGACCAGTAGAGCTGGAAGAAGACCTGGTCACTCGCCGCACAGACGTCCTCGATGGAGCGACTGGCGAAAGAACTCAATCCCATCGCGACCCCGCGCGCGGCGGCCGCCCGTGCGAGGGCGACCTCGCCGTCGGGGTGGACGGCCTGCACGCCAGTTGGCGAGATGATCACGGGAATCGACAGGGACTGACCCATCACGGTGGTGGCGAGGGTGCGGTCGTTCGAGAGCCCCGCGACGTGGGGGGCGAAGCCGAGTTCGTCGAAGGAGGCCAGATTGTCTTTGGAAGAGAGTCCCTTCTCCGAGCCCGCGACCAGGGCGCCGTAGACCGAGCGCGGCAGGCGCTTTTCGGCGCGACGCTGAGCGATCGCCACGGTTTCGAACCACTTCTCTGACATCACCCTCCTCGCGACCCAAGGTGACACTACCGTCCCTCGCTCCCCGCGACGGGCGAGCGACGGCGGTTGGGAACTGGGCGATCGTCGCGCCCGACGACCCCGTTAGGGGATGAGTACCACTCGTCCGAAGGACTGGCGACTCTCGATGTAGGCGTGCGCCCCTTCGGCGTCCGAGAGCGGGAACGCTCGGTCGATCACGACGCGCAGTTCACCCTTCGCGACGTCGTCCAACAGCGTCGCGACCAGTTCGTGCGCGCGAGGATAGAAGAACAACTCGGCCCCCATGAAGTAGCCCGACAGGGTCTGATTGTTCCCCCGCATCCTCGAGATATCGACACGCTCGGCGCTCGAACGACCCGCGTCACCCACGCTGACGCAGCGCCCCCGGTAGGCCAGCACGTCAAGACTCCCCTGCAGTGTGATACCGCCCACCGAGTCAACGACGACGTCGACGCCACGTCCGTCGGTGAGGCGTCGCACCTCCGTCACGAAGTCGTGCGTCAGGTAGTTGATGCCCTCATCGAGGCCAAGCGTCTTGAGTCGCTCCAGCTTTTCGTCACTCGACGCGGTGGAGAGCACACGCGCGCCCGCGCGCTTGGCCAACTGAATCGCGGCGACGCCCACGCCGCCCGCGCCCGCGTGAATGAGCACCGTCTCACCCTTCGCGAGATGGCCAAACTCGAAGAGACAGTCCGACGCGGTGCCGAAGGGAATCGGCACGCACGCCGCATCTTCGGTACTCACGCCCTCGGGGATCGCCCAGGTGAACGCGGGCGGCGAGGCGCGCAGTTCGGCGTGTGATCCATCCACGCCGGTGGTGACCACGCGGTCGCCGACGGCAAATCCCGTGACCTCGCCACCAACTGCCTCAACGACACCGGCACACTGGTAGCCGACGATGTGCGGCACGCGACTCATCTCACCGCGCAGGCGGTTCAAGGTGTCGCCCCCTTCGATGCTGATCGCTTCGACCCGCACCAACACGTCCTGGGGCGAGACGACCGGGTCGGGCACGTCCTCGTAACGGAACACGTCCGGCGACCCGGTTTCGTAGTAGACGGCTGCTTTCAAACTCTCCCCCGTTCGCTCACCCTCAACCTTGTTCTAGCGGTCGCGAACCCGGCCGTGCCGTGGGTTCAGCGAGTGGAGAGCGCGACCGGCACTCGCTTGGAGTGGTCCGACGAAGACGCTGGACGAATGGCGACGGCCTTGGCGGCGAGCGCCGCTTCGCCGTGACCGAACACGCACTCGGGGTCGGGATCGGACATCTCGAGTCCCGTGAAGAACTTCGCGGCCATGCAGCCCCCGCGACACGCGTCGTAGGAACCACAGGACGAACACGCTCCGGCATTACCGGGCTCGCGCAGCGAGCGGAACAGCTCACTCTCGCTCCAGACGGCGTTGAATCCCGCGTCGCGGACGTTGCCCGCCAGGAACTCGTCGTGGATCACGAAGGGACACGCGTAGACGTCGCCGATCGGATCGATCAGGCAGACGACCCGTCCGGCGCCACAGAGGTTCAGTCCCTCCAAGGGGCTCCCGAGCGCCGAGAGGTGGAAGAACGAATCGCCGGTCAAGACGTTCGGCCGATCGAGCAGCCACCTATAGAGCCGCCGATTTTGCTCCAGCGTGGGGTGCAGTTCGTTCCAGACCTCGACGCCGCGACCCGATGGTCGAAGTCGCGTGAGTCGAAGTTCGGCCCCGTACGTCGCGGCGAGGGACTCGAAGGCGTCGAGTTGCTCGACGCTCTCGCGGGTCATCACGACCGAGATCTTGAACTGTCCGAAGTCAGCGGCCCGCAAGTTGTCCATGGCGCGGCGCGCGGCGTCGTAGGAACCACGACCGCGGATCTTGTCACTCGTCGTCGCATCGGCGCCGTCGATGGAGATCTGGATGTCGAGATAGTCGATCCCCGCCAAGCGGCGCGCGGCGGCGGCGTCGATGCGGGTGCCATTCGTGGAGAACTTGACGCCCACGCGCTGCGCGACCGCGTGTTCAACCAGCTCGAAGAAGTCACGGCGGATCATCGGCTCGCCGCCACCGATGTTCACGTAGAAGATCTGCATGGCGGCGATCTCGTCNNGCGTAGGTGAGTTCCCAGGTGAGACAGATCGGCGCCGCCAGTCCCCGCTCGAAGCGGTCGCGCAGCCGTACGTCAGCGCACATCGAGCAACGCCGAGTGCGCGAGCGACGCGAGGGCGGCGACGTAGCGCTCTCGTTGGTCGGTCTCGATGAGTTCGGTGACCGCGGCCTCGGCGCTGTCGAACTCTGCGAGTCGACGCACGAGGGCTACGAGCTCTCGAGACTTTAAGAACACCAGTCGCCGAGTGACGTGGTGGTAGGCGAGGGCCCCGAAGGACTCATCGCGCAAGGAGACCTGCTCGCTCAGCGCCCAAGGTCGAGTGGCGTCGAAGGCGTCGATCGCCGTGACGGACACGACTTAGTAGACGCCGCAGAGACCGTCGATGGAGACCTCTTCGATGAGCAGCTCCTCGACTTCGGCGTCAATCACGACAACGTCCACGAATTGGGTCTCTGGGGTCACGGTTCCTCCTCGAACGACACCATTCTGCCCCATCCGACGTCGTCGCCTGGAGCGGGCGTGAAAGACTTCGGCCGTGAGTGCGCTCGTCCCCCTTGCTCCGGCGCCTTTGGATGCGTCCATCCCCGTCGGTACGCGAGTGATCGTCGACGAGCACGTCACCTTCGTCGACCGAGACCTCCTCAGCGGCGGTAGTCCCTGGCGACTGCTTCGTTTGACGGGCCCGTCTCGGGCCATCGTCGAGCGCTGGCGCAGTGGGGACGTCGTGCGCGACGGGGAGGAGCGTTTCGCCCGCACGCTCGTCCAGCAAGGATTCGTGCTGGCTCGTTTCGAACGCGAACTCGAGACCGGCCACGTCGACGTCGTCGTTCCGGTCTACGACGACGTGACGAAACTCGACGCGCTGCTCGAGGAGTTGCGGGGCTTTCACGTCACGGTCGTCGACGACGGATCACGCGACACCGACGCCGTCGCGCAGTGCGCGCAGCGTCACGGTGCGGCGTTACTGCGACTCGCACGTAACGCCGGTCCCGCCGCGGCACGCAACCTCGGTGCGCGCTCAACGACGCGACCGTTCCTCTGGTTCGTCGATAGTGACGTCACCCTCGGCGACGCACGCGCCGTTGCGCAACGCCTCCACAGCGACCTCGCCGATCCGCTCGTCGCCTCCAGTGCACCGCGCGTGTGCGGGGCGGGCGGACCGGGCTGGCGGGACCACTTCGAGGAGAGTTTCGGTCCTTTGGACATGGGAGATCGCAGCGGTCTCGTGATCGCGCGTGGCCCAGTCCCCTATGTCCCCAGCGCGTGTCTCTTCGTGCGACGAGCGGCCTTCGGCGACGGGTTCGACGAGACCTTGCGCGTGGGCGAGGACGTCGACTTCGTCTGGCGCCTCGCCGATCAGGGTTGGTTGGTGCGCTACGACGCCGACGTCGTCGTCAGGCACCCCACGAGGGGGAACTGGCGTGCGTGGTGGCGACAGCGCTCCAGCTACGGCGCCTCGACGGCGCCGCTCGCGAAGCGCCACGGTTCGCGACTCGCGCCGGTGCGCGCGGATGCGTGGACCCTCGTTGCGTGGACCTCGGTGCTCCTTGGCAAACCAGCGATAGGAGCGCGAATCGTGCGCGGGGCGCGTAACCACGCCCGCGACGGCGTCCTTCGCGGTGAAGAGAGCCCCGAAANNTGCACCCGCGGCTGCGCCGGCGGACACTGGCGCTCTTCGCGATCGGCACGCTCTGGCGGTGGCGTCATCATCGGGTGCACGCACGCGACCTGCCCCTAGGCGTCATTGACGACCTGGCCTACGGCACGGGAGTCTTTACGGGTGCGTGGCACGAAAAGACCCTGCGGGCGTTGACGCCAGAGGTCACGAGATCCGCCCTGGGCGTGAGGGAAGTCCTCGGCCTTCCTCCCCGACGGACACCGGTCGCAGCCCCGAAGGAGTAATACCAAAGTGGTATCATTCGTCCGTGGCGTTCACCGTTCGAACTAACGACGAGTTAGAGCAGGCCTTGAGCGAGTTGGCTCGACTCGAAGGTGTGTCGCGCCAAGAAGTCGTCCAGCGGGCCGTGCTCGATCGGTACGAAACGACGGTCCACCGCGAACGCGTGGTTCGTACGATGGACGAAATGTTGGAGCGGTGGAACGACGTTATCGAACGGCTCGCGTCGGCGTGATCGATCCCGAGTACCTCACGCTCGAGGACTCAATCTACGCGCTGCGGGTGTTGGGCGTGGGTCCGGTGCGTGATATCGGACTGTTGGACTCGGCCCTCGCGCGCCCTCGATCGAGCGCCTTCGGCAGTGACGCCTACGCGACCCTTGAACTCAAAGCTGCCGCACTGCTGCACTCGTTGTTAAAGAACCATCCCCTCGTCGATGGCAACAAGCGACTCGGCTGGTTCTGCGTCGCATCGTTCCTCGGGCTCAACAACGCCTATCCCCAGATTTCGCACGACGCGGCGTTTCAACTCGTCATCGAGATCGCGAGTGGTTCACTCGAGCTCGATGAGATCGCCCGCCGGCTCGGGGTGCGAAGCGACAGCGCCAGCGCCTCGTTAGCCGAAGGTGAAGTCGTAGGCCTCGACTCCCGGTGAGACCTTCAGCACCAACGTGCCCACCGACGTCGAGTTCGAGTGGAAGAGCGTGTAGAGACGCGGCACCCCCGACACGGTGAACGTCGTGGGCGCCGTCCCGTTACCAGTCGACACCGTGGCTGTTCCGGTGCCACCCATGACGAGGTAGATGTCTTGGGCTTCGTAACTCAACTCCAGTGCCGCGCCCTGGCCGGCGGTGGCCTCTTGGGCGTGGTCGGTCCACACGCCACGAAACGCGAACTCACCAGCACCCAGTGACGTCGGGAACTGGTAGTTGACCGCGACGTTGGGGGCAGGAGCGCTCGTGGCCTGGAGGTACTGGATGCGCTCGTAGCCGAGGTAGGACTCGGGGTTCGTCGGCTGGGTGGGGGTCAAGTTGGGCTCGCTCGTGCGCGGCGGCAGCGCGAGGCCCGGGTGCGCCGCGACGAGGAGTTGGCGGATCAAGTTCTCGCTCAACGCGTAGTCGCCTTCACCGAACTCGACGTGGCGTACCACGCCGTTCGCATCGATGAGGTAGTCGGCGGGCCAGGCGTCATTGCCATAGGCGTTCCAGGTCCCGTAGCCGTCGTCGACGGCGATCGGGTAGTCGACCCCGAGGGACTTCGACTCGGCGCGCACGTTACTCACGACGCGCTCGAAGCCGAACTCGGGGGTGTGCACACCCACCACCACGAGCCCGTCAGCTTTGTAGCGGTTGTACCAGGCCTCCACGTGGGGCAACGTGCGCTCGCAGTTGATACAGGAGTACGTCCAAAAGTCCACCAACACGACCTTGCCGCGCAGGCCCGTTATCGACAGGGGCTTGTCGTCGGGGGTATTGAGCCAGGCGGTGACGTCGGTGAAGTTGGGCGCGACGCCACAGTCTTCTAAGTCCGGGTCGCCCGGCGCACACCGCTTCAAGGAACCGTCGGTGCTGCCCTTGGTGCCTTTGAGGGCGTTCAGTTGATGACGCACCGAGGCCGAGCCTTCGATGTGTTGTTGCAGTGCGCTGGTGTAGCCCGGGACGTCGGTCTCGAGCGAGTTGAACAGGCTCGTGCTGATGGCGATCGCCATGACGATCAGCACCACGCCCCCGACGCGCCGCAGCATTGGTCCCTTTTGGCGCAACGAGCGGGCCCGCTCGACGAGCGCGCCGCCGGCCAGGGCGATGAAGAGCAGTGGCACCGCGGCGCCAATGGAGAACGCCAGGGTCACCAGCAACGTCAAGAAACTGACGTGCTCCTTCGCTCCCAAGACGATGATCGTCGAGAGCACTGGGCCGGCGCAGGGTACGAAGACCAGCCCGAGCGCCAAGCCGATGACGAAGCCGCCTCGTGAGAGCGCCGGCTGTCGAGCCACCAGGCGCGCGAAGGGCCGCTCGAGGAGTTCGCCCAACTTCGGGACGACCAGACCAATGCCCACCACGATCAAGAGTCCAATGCCGAGGTCGCGCAGGCAGTCCTGAGGAAGGTGGAAGAGCGAGACGATCTCGGTCCCGGCGAGCACCAGGACCGTAAAACTCACGATGAGACCGAGGACGATCGAGAGCGCCCGGCGCCACGTCGAGGGCGACTCGGTGGTCGCGCCCGCGACGAATACCACGGGTAGGACTGGCAGCACGCAGGGCGAGATGCCGGCGACCAAGCCCGCAATGAAACCGATGAGAATCAGGAACACGTGCCAACTTTCAGGGCGGGTAAAGGCCGCGAACAGTCACGGACGCGCTTACTGCAGTCCCGCGCCAGCGCGGGGGCGTTACAACGCTCGGGAGCCACGATACCGCGGCCAAAACGGCGACGGACTCCGCCTCGTGCGAGCCGTTGTGCGATCACAGCCGACAAAGAAGCATCGCGTTGAGTAGACGATGGACGTCGATCACTCACTCGCATCGGCGAAGGGTGTCGCCTTACGCGAACCGAGCGATCCGAGCCCGCAACCGAACCCGCGACCGAACCCGCGACCGCGTCGATACCGCACGACTTCAACGAGTCGTCGCCGGACCCCGCACCCGCCTGCCCCCTAGTAGGAGAGCGTCGCCACCTGATCGCTGAGCTGCGAGGGTAGGTGTTTGATGCCACCACCGTTGACCGTGACGACGATACGAAGAATGTGGCGGAGCGCGAGATACTGACGAACGAAGTTCGCCACCGCGGCCGCGCGTTCCCTGACGAGCGATGAGTTCTCCGCCCGGGAACCCTCCGGCGACGCGAAGCCCGACACGTGGATAATGCGACGATGCTCCGCGATGGCGGTTCTCACAAATCGCTCTATGACGAGTTGGTCGGCCGGACTCACTATGGCGCCACCCGTCGGAAAGTCCACCGTCACAGTCAGTGATCGTTTCGTCGGCGGCGGATTGGGCGTCAACGTCGTGGTCGTCGTGGGTGGAGTTGTGGTTGTGGTTGTGGTTGNNAAGGGTTCGTTCGTCCCCTCGTCCCATCCAACGGCGGAGCAGTAGTTGGCGTCAGGACAACTGACGCCGTAGAACAGTCCCGTGGTACCCGTTGTGGTCACCTCCACGGGCGCCGCCCACGTTCCTCCAGACTCCATTGCGTAAAAGGCTTTGTTGCTCTGGTAATCGCCGCCCACCGCGACGCACTGGTCGGCGCTGGCGCAGCTCACAGCCCAGGCCGAGCCCGTTGCGCCCGTGATCGCGATCTCGAGTGCAGGGCCCCACGAGCCGGCAGTTTCGGTAGCGTAAAACGGACGATTGGCGGCGTCATTGCCCACCGCCGTGCAGTCGGCGGCGTCGCTACAACTGATTCCATCGAACCCTGCCCCCGATCCCGACGCTCCTATGTCAAGGGGAGCCGCCCAGACTCCCGCCGTCTCGACGTCGATCATCGCGAGGTCGCTCCCGTCCTGACCGGCGGCGGTGCAGTTCACGGCGCTGGAACAACTGATGGCAGTGAATGCTCCCGTCCCGCTCGCCGTGGCGACGTACTGCGCTGTGCCCCAGGTACCCGAGGTTTCGGTGATGTAAAAGGGTTGCAACGTCGAAGCATCTTCACCCACCGCCGTGCAGTTCGTGGCGCTCGAGCAACTAATTGCGTTGAGATCTCCGTCGTAACTGGGCGAGAAAAGGTCCTGAGTGGACCCCCAAGAACCCGAAGAATAGGACGTCACGAAACCTGACTGATTATCCGTATCTGGTCCGGCCCCGACGCAGTTCGTCGCATCAACGCAACTGATTGCTGCCAAGTAACCCTGGTAGGGCGAGGTCGTATCCGTGGCACCGCCCCACGTACCCGAAGCCTCACTCGCGGAGAGCGGCAACTGGGCCACGAGGTCTTCACCGACGGCCACGCAGTTGGTTTCACTCGTGCAACTGACGCCGTCGAACTCGCCCCCGGAGTTCGCTCCGAGCACCTCGACCGCGCTCGCCCACGTGCCCGAGGTCTCAGCTTGGTAGAACGCACCACTATCACCCTGACCCTGGCCGACCGCGACGCAACCCGTGGCACTCGTGCAACTGACCGCGTTGAAGAGACCGGATCCGCCTGGGACGGATGTGTCGGTCGGTGTTCCCCACGTACCGGAGACGTCGTTGACGTAGAACGGCTCGTCCGACAGCGTTCGGTCATCGCCGACGGCCGTGCAGTGGGTCGCGTCGAGGCAACTCACGCCGGTGAGGATTCCCGAGGTCACGTTCGATGCCACGTCGTGGGACGCGCCCCACGTGCCCGCCGTCTCGGCGACGTACATCGGTACCGTCGCCGCAGTCACGCCAACGGCGACACAAGTGGTAGCGGTGACACAGCTGACGGCATTGAAATGACCCGAGGTCGAAGGGCTCGCGAGGTCGACCGGAGTGCCCCAAGTGCCCGAGGACTCCGAGGCATAGAAGGGCTCGCCGTTGCCACCATCGGCGCCGACGGCGGTGCAGTGAGTAGCGTCAGCACAACTGACTCCCGAAAAATCTCCGGTCGTATGCGGCGACGGTACGTCAGTGGGCGAGCCCCACGCGCCCGCAACCTCCACGTCGTACATGGGTTCGCCCGGATTACCGTCTTGGCCGACGGCCACACAGTTCCCAGCGCTCGAACAACTCACGGCGTTGAACTGTCCCTGCCCCTGGACCGAGACGTTCTGTGCTGTTCCCCAGACGCCAGCGGTTTCACTCACGTAGAAGGGTTCGTTATTACCCAAGTTCACTCCCACCGCAGTGCAGTCCGTCGCGTCAGCGCAGCTCACGCCAAAGAACTCACCCAGGGTCCCCACGGTGCCGCTGAGCGTCACGTCCACCGCGGTACCGGAGGGCTCCGTCACGTACATCGGTACATTGCTCGGGCTGTCAACGCCCACGATCGTGCAACTCGACGCGCTCGCGCAACTGACGCCGGTGAGATAACCGCTGGAGTAGGGAGCCGGCACGTCCGTCGGAACATTTGGTGTCGCAGCGTTCGCCGACCGCTCAGCGGCAACCGCCGCGAGGGCGATGAGACAGAGCACCACCACCAGGGTGACAACGTTCCGTAGGTGAACCGTTCGGAGGTTCACTTGGAAGAAAGTTTCATCAACTCCCTGTCTAATAGCGATTCGCAAAACCGCTTCCGACGGCCCGAGATATCGATGCGGTGCCTCTCGGTCCGATTCCTTCAGCGCTAAATGAACACCGTGACTTTCCGGTTCTGGGCTCGAGATTCGCCGTTTCGCAGGACACCTTTGCCGATTTCGCGGATAGCGAGGCCGTGGTAGCCCCGACGTTCGACCAGCATCGTCAAATAACGACCCACCGCGACGGCTCGCTCTCGACTCAGTGCCGCGTTGTAGGGCGCTCCACCGACGACATCGGTGTAGCCGAACAGTGAGAGGGAGTGCACCTTCGTGCGTACAACCATCGTGGCGAGTCGCCCGAGGGCGCGGCGGTCCCTCGCGGTGAGGGCGAAGGAGTCGAACGTGAAGTGCGCGATCGCCACCACCCGCAGCGCGGCGCGACCAGTCGCCGTACCGAGCCGGGTTCCCGACGCCGCGAGCACCGTCACCTTGGCGATGTATTCACTGGCCATCGGCACGTTGTCAAAGGAACACGTCGTGAGTGTCGTCGTGGTGCACTGTTGCCCACCGGGCTCGAGCGTGACCACGTACCCGGCGACTTCGCGGTGTGCCGTTCCCGTGGGTGCGCTCCAACTCACGATCACCGACGCGCCGTCCGCCGCGACGGCCACGTCGCCCAGTGTGAGTTGCGGCGCTGGGGCGAATGAAAACGTCGCCGTCCCGGCGGGCGAATCGCCCGTCGCGTTTATCGCGACGACCGAGAGTGTGTAGCTCGTGCCCGCAACCAAGCCAGTCACGACGCAGCTCGTCGTTGCGCTGGTGCAGCTCGCACCCCCGGGCGCGGCCGTGACGTCATAGGCCGTGATCGCCGACGTGCCCGAGGACGACGGGGGTGACCACGTCACCTCAACTCCCCCCGTCGCGCTCGCGCCCGCCACGTCGATCGGCGCACTCGGCGCGTTGTGGTGGACGGCCGGGATGACCGTGATCGTCTGGTCTATTTGTGTCGCGGGAAGGATGTTGCCCTCGCCGCTTTGATTGGCGTCGATCACGCACGATCCTGCCGCGGTAAAACTCACGACGCCCGCGGTGATCGTACAGATCGACGCGCTCGAACCATCGATCGTGATCACGACGGAGAGATTGGCACTCGAGGTCGCGCTGGGTGTGTAGCTCGAGTTCACGAAGGCGGAGGAGGGAGGAGTAGTCGTAAAGACCAGTGTCTGGTTCTCACTGAAGGTCACCGTCGTCGCGGTCGAACTGGTGCTCGCGTAGTCGCTGTCGCCGGCCTTGGTCGCGGTCACCAGACACGTACCCGCACCGCTCGCGTGCAGAACACCGGGACTCGGCTGGCTGCAGGTGGCGCTCCCGTTCGCCACGACGTAGGTCACGCCCCCGCTCCCCGAACCGCCGGAGGTCCCGAGCGTGAGGTCAATGCCGATGGTGCCCGCCATCGTCGTCACCACGAGCGTCGCCTGCGTCGCGTGACCGACCGAGTACGGTGCCGTCGCGGAGTGAGAGGAGTTGAAACTTCCGTCGCCCGAGTAAAGGGCCTCGAGGGAGTCCGAACCCTCAGGGAGTGCCGTCGTGACGCAGTGCGCGACCCCGGTGACGAGGGCCACCGCGCCACATCCCGCGATGCTGGCGCCGCCGACCTCGAAGTTGACGGTGCCCGTCGCCCCCGAGGTCACGGTCGCGGTCAACGTCACCGATGCGTCGTAGGTGGAGGACGTCGGTGCCGCACCGAGGGACGTCGTCGAGTTCGCCAGGTTTACCGTGAAGGTGGTCGCGGTCGACGAAACGGCGGCGTAGTTGGTATTCCCCGCCATCGTCGCGGTCACCGTG
Organism: Acidimicrobiaceae bacterium; assembly: GCA_003133075.1. GTDB lineage: Bacteria > Actinomycetota > Acidimicrobiia > Acidimicrobiales > RAAP-2 > RAAP-2. The sequence goes on from PKZN01000040.1 coordinate 31,243, forward strand.
CACGTCCCGCCCGACGTGTAGGTGAGCACCGCGCCCGAGACGGAACAACCCGCGGAGTTCTCGGACCCGCTGACAACGTAGGTCACCACGCCGCCAGTCGTCCCGCCCGTGATGCCCAGGGTCGCGGTGTTCGAAGGACTCAGCGTGAACGTCGTCGAGGTCGACGTGATGGTTAGTGCGCTCTGGGCCGCCACGGCAACGACGTAGTTCGCCGCGGAACTCTGTGAGGAGGCGTAGGTGGAGTTGCCCGCGTACAGGGCCTGCAGCGAATCCGTGCCCGTCGGGAGCGCGGTGGTGATGCACTGCGCGGTGCTCGAGGATATGGTGACCGCACTGCACCCGGCAATGCTCGTGCCACCGACCTCGAAGTTGACGGTGCCGGTCGCCCCCGACGTCACGGTCGCGGTCAACGTCACCGANNACCACCAGGATGCGCGGCGAGGAGCGGAGGCTGTATTCGGTGTGGACGTTGACCGACTGAATCGAGATGTAATAGGTCGTGCCGTTCGACAGCCCGCTCAACGTGCAGCTCAAGGTCGACGTCGTACACGTCGTGATCTGCGTCCCTCCGATGGCCGCGCTGAAGGCGGTGACCGTGTAACTCGAGATCGCCGCGCCGTTGCTGTTCGGGGCGACCCACGTGACGGTGACTTGACCGCTCCCAGCTACGTAGCTGGTCGTCGCATTCGCGGTTGGATCCGGAGCGGCGTAGGGCGTGCCGGGTTCGGCGTTGGACGCGGCGCCGGGACCGTCGGCGCTCGTCGCTCGAAGTTCGACGCTGTAGGCGGTGCCGTTGGTGAGGTTGGAGACGGTGATGGGCGACGTCGACCCGGTCGCGGCCAACCACGTCACGCCGCCGTCGGTTGAGTACTGGTAGCCCGTAATGGGGTTATTGGAGTCTTGGGTTCCCGCGGTGAAAGGAACCGAGAGGAACGCGTCGCCGGCGGTCAGCGCGGTGAGCGTGGGGGGGCCGGGTAACGCGACGGGCAGTGAGGAGACTCGAGGATTCGANNGACGACGAGGAACACGTCGCCACGGCACTACCGCCGGTCAGCGTGGTGAAGGCGGACGCGGTGTAGATCGTGATCGCCGAGCCGCCGTTATTCACCGGGGCACTCCAGGCGACCTGCGACGACGCGGCGGCGCCCGTGGCGTGTACGTTCACCGGTGCGCCGGGCAGCGCGTAGGGCGTGCCCGACGCGGGCGCGGAGCTTGGGCCGGAACCCACGCCGTTGTCCGCGCGGATGATCACGCTGTAGGTCGTGCCGTTGGTCAGCGACGGAATCGTAAAGGGGTCGGCCAACGTCCCCGCACTCGTCCACGTGGTGCCGCCGTCGAGCGAGTAGTCAATGCCCGAAATCGCCGAACCGCCGTCGCTGGCCGACGTGAAGGGCGCGTAGGTCACCGCCAGTGCGGAGTCGCTAGGAGTCACCGTGGTGATCGTCGGGGCGCTCGCCACGGTGAGCGTGACGCCGACCTGGTACACCGATCCGGGACCAGCGCCGTTGGCGTTCACCGCGCGCAGTTCAACGCTGTAGCTGGTGCCGTTGATCAGTCCCGAGATGGTGATCGGTGACGTCGTGCCGGTGGCGGTCGTCCACGCGCCAAAGGCCGTCGTCCCCGCGCCCACACTCGTGGCGTACTGGTAACTCTGGATAGCCGATCCGCCGGTGTAACCCGGGACGAAGGCGACCTTCAGCGAGACGCCGTCGCCCCCGGGGGTGATGGAGCTGATCGTCGGGGCACCGGGCAGCGCGCTGGGCGTGCCGGTAGCCGGTGAGGAGCTCGCGCCACCGCCGGTGGCGCTGACCCCGCGCAACGCAACGGAATACAGCGTGCCGTTCGTCAGGCCGCTGATCGTGAGCGGCGAAGCGGTGACTCCGCCCGAGACCCACGTCGTGCCGCCGTCGAGCGAATACTGGTAGTCCGTGATGGGCAGGTTCGAACCGGCGGGCGAAAACGCCAGCGTCAACGATCCGTCCGACGGGGTGACCATCGTGATGTTCGGCGCGCTCGGCGGACCAGACGGCGTGATCGGTCCCGACGGGGACGAGAATCCACCGGTGCCGACTGCGTTCGTCGCCGCGACTTCGAACTCGTACGCGGTCCCGTTGGTGAGACCAGTGACGGTGCAGGTCGTGGTCGTTCCGCTGCACTCGGGTGCGCTCGTCCACGAGGAGTAGGGACTCACCGCGTACTGCACGGAATAGCCCGAGATGCTCGCTGAGCCCGTTGAGGTCGGTGCGGTCCAATACAACGCGACGTTGGTGTTGCCCGGCGTGCCATTCACGCTCGTCGGCGCGCCCGGGGCGCCCGTGGAGTAGGACAACACCACCGAGCCGTTCGCGTTGTCGTTGCTGTAGTAGTCGTACTGACTGCTCAGACCACTCAGTCCGCCGGTCGAGCTTTCGCCCGGGTACCCGCCCAGACCGAACCACTCGTCCGAGGTCCCCGAGCCGAACTCGACGAGTCCGGCGGAGCCGCCCTGGGCGCCACCACCTCCACCCGCGCCGCCGCCGCCGTCGCACTGTTCGCCACTGACCTGGTGACACGCGCTGTACACGGACTCGCCGTACTGCCCGGTCGTTGAGGTCTGGTCTGGACGTGCGATGTAGTTCGGCACCGAGATCTGTCCGAGTGTCGGGGCGTACTGGCCACTCCCACCCGATCCGCCCGATCCGCCCGCCACGATGGTCGCGACGCTCGAGGGAGCGCCGTTGGTACCGATCTCAACGACCGACGCCGCGCCGCCGGAGCCGCCGTAGCCCGAACATCCCGAGGCGCCGGGTGAGCCGCCCGCGCCGCCGCCGTACCCACCGAGTGGATTGATTCCGCCGACGGCGTCGTTGGGGTCGCCGGTGGCGTAGTTCGAGCCGCCCGTGCACACGTTCCAATCCGGCGAGTCGGCGCCGCCCTGGCCAACGCCGATCGTGAGAACTTCACCGGGCGTCACCGTAATGGTGCCCGTGACCACCCCTTGGTACCCACCGGGAGGCGCGGTACCCGATGCGTCTCGTCCGCCCTGGCCACCCTCCGCACCGGTGACGGTCATCGTGATCTGGGTGACGTTGGCCGGGACGGTGAGTGTTTCAGTCGAGCCGGTGTAGTTGTACGTGTCAGTCACCGTGGTGCCAGAGGTGACCGTCGTCACCGCGCCCGCCAACGTGCCGCCACCAGCGACGATGACGAGTCCAACGACGAGCAAGCTCGTAACGGTGCCGACTCGACAGATTGTCGAGAACAGTCGAATCACGCGTGAGCGACGGCGTTCACCGTCACAATCGCCATGGTTGAAGCGCCCCATGGCGAACAACGCTAGATGAGTTACCCGTATTCACAGCGGATACTAGACGGAAAATTTAACTTTCGAGAACGACGTTCCTGCACTTTTTGCATCCTTTGGCGCAGGTCGCGCGAAGCGTCGTCCCTGATGAATTAGGTGCGAAGGCCTTCGTGGTGGGCGAGGCGCGCAATGAGTTGGACCTCCACCTGCGGCCAGTCATCATCCGTCACGGAGAAGATCGCACTGTCGCGCAGACGACCTTCTTCGCCCACCGCCAACGACGGCTGCCAGTGCCGAAGAACCCCCTCAAAGGTGGCTCCGAGCCGCTCGATTGCCTCACGGGTGCGCTCGTTGCGAGCGTCGGTTTTGATATCGACACGGCCGACCGACCAGGCCGAGAACGCGTAGTCCAAGAGCAGCAGCTTCGCCTCGACGTTGATGCCGCTGCGCTGGGCCGAGGCCGCGAGCCAGGTACCGCCGATCTCGACGGCGAAGGGCAACTGTTCTGGCAGGGAGCGTCGTATCGTCAGGAACCGGGTCGCGCCCACAACCCGTCCGGTCTTCGCCTCTACCTGCACGAAGGGCACGCACTCGCCACTCGCCCAGAACTCGAGCATCTCCTCGACGTGCGCCGACATCGCCGATTTCGTTGCGGGGACTCTCGTATAGCCGTAGGTCGAACGATCCTCTGAGGCGGCACTGACGAGGTCGTCGACGGCATCGAGCGTCATCGGATCCAGCCGTACCAGGTGACCCGTCAGCGTAGGGATGTGCAGTGCCGCGTTCACCGCTTGGTCCTCGGGTCCGTGTTCAATCGAACGACGCCGTCCACCCGGGCGGCCGCCCGACCGGGCAGCGACGAGAGCGGCCCGCGTCGATGTTGGTGCACTGTCGCGGCCTTTCTTTCGTCACTCCGCTGCCCATCTTCTCATGACTACGTAGGTCGTTGAAACGTCGCGGCGGGCGATCCGCGGGCACCGTGGTCGGAAGTGCATTCGGGAGTACGGTGAGCCAGTGAACACGAAACACCAGCTGGGGCGGGCGTGCCTCGTTTTTGGGTACTCGCTCGTCGCGCTTGGCACCGTCATTAACGTCGTGTACAACCTCTCCCAGGGCTACATCGGGGCCAACAACGTCCGATCGATCCTGAGCGACATCGCCGAACCCGCCGGCGTCATCGCGGGGCTCTGCGCGTGGTGGTTCCTCAGTGCACTCGTGGTAAGCGAAGGGCCCCAGATCGCCCTCGTGCGAAAAGCGTTCGCCGGTCTTTTCGTCCAAGCGATCTCGCTGTCCGCTATCTACTTCATCATCGTCACCTCGGGAATCCAGCTCTCCTGGCCGGGAACGGGCTGGTGGCTCACCGCCATTGGTCAACTCGGCGCGGGCGTCGGGTTCCTCGTTATCTACTTCAGCTACCGCTCCAGTGCTCCCCGCTTGGACGGTCGTCACCCCCTCGAGAGTGTCCCCGAAAACGAGTTGACGTAACGCATCTAGAAGCGAACGACCCCGCGAACGTTCTTGCCCGACTCGAGGTCGTCGTAGCCCTGTTGGACGTCATCGAGCGCGTACTCCTGGGTGATGAGCTCGTCGATGTGAAGCTTTCCCTCGTGGTGCAGACGAAGCAGTCTCGGCACCTGCACCCGCGGGTTCTCCGAGCCAAAGACCGTCCCGCGCAGCTCTTGGTTCAGCATTGAGAGCATGAACAGACTCAGTTCGACCTTCGTGTCGGTGAAGGGCGCGAGCGCCGTCACGACGATGACCCCACCCTTGGCGGTGATCGAGCGGGCCTGCTCGACGAGTTCGCCCGTCATGGATCCAACGGTGATGATCACCACGTCGCAGTTGCGGCCCATGGTGAGCTCGGGAAGGATGGTAAAGGCCGCGTCCAGGGTCGTCGCGCAACCGTGCGTCGCACCGATCTTGAGCGCTCGGTCCACTTTGGACTCATTGGTGTCAATCGCGATGACCGCACGCGCTCCCGCGTGCACCGCACCTTGGATGGCCCCCGAGCCCACGCCGCCACAGCCGATGACGGCGACCGTGTCCCCGGGCTTGACGCCGCCGCGGTTGACGGCCGATCCGAATCCCGTCGAGACGCCACAAGAGATCAATGCGGCCGCCCGGAGGTCGAGCCACGGTTCGATCCGGATCAACGACGCCTCGTGGACGACGATGCGCTCGGAGAACGTGCCGAGCTGACACATGCGATTGAGCGCCACGTCGCCCAGGTGGTGTCGCCAGGTGCCGTCGGAGATCATCGGGCCCATCAGCGTCGTGGCGCCCATGTTGCAGATGTAGCTCTGGCCCGCCACGCAGTACTCACAGCGCCCGCAGGAAGGAATGAACGAGACCGCGACGTGGTCGCCGGGCACCAGCGAGGTCACGCCCTCACCGACCGATTCGACGACACCCGAACCCTCGTGGCCACCAATGATCGGGTACGGCGAAGGGCGGCCGATCAGCATCTCGGTGGTTGCGGCGTCGGGGAACATCTCACCCGAGCGCAAATGCTCGTCGGAGTGGCACATTCCCGCGAAGGCCATCTTCACCTTCACTTCGTATGCGTGCGGCTCGTCGATCTCGATGACTTCACTGTGCCAGGGACCCTTCGGTTCACTGACGATTGACGCCTTGACTTCCATGCGATCCCCCTACGACTCTCGGCGCGACGCCGTCGTTCGTACTCTACCGAGGCGCGAGCACCCCGTTCCCTACATCTGGGGTGGGGCGTCGATACCGAGGACCGAAAGTCCGAGTTCCAAGGCACGTGCCGTGAGGTCACAGAGCGCCAGGCGCTCCTCGCGCAGAGCGCCCTCGCTGGCCAGCACCGGACAGGTGTCGTAGAAGGAGGTGAATCGCTGTGCGAGGTCGAAGAGGTACGTGCACAGGCGGTGCGGCTGAAGACTCGCGAGCGCCGAGGTGAACGCCTCGGGCATCGCCAAGAGGCCGAGCGCCAGTGATCGCTCGGCCGGTGCCGCGAGGGCGAAGTGCGCGTCGCCGGGCACGAATGGCGTTGCGGCCCGTCGAAAGATCGAGCGGACGCGCGCGTGCGCGTACTGCAGATATGGTCCGGTGTCGCCCTCGAAGGCGATCATGCGCTCTAAGTCAAAGACGTAGTCGTGCTGGCGTTCCGTGGAGAGGTCGGCGTACTTGATGGCCGCGCGCGCGATCTGCTCGGCGAGGAGGTACTTCGCGTCGCCGTCGAGGTCCGTCCCGCGATCGTCGAGGATCACGAAGGCTCGCTCGATCGCCTCGTCGATCAGCGCGACGAGCTTCACGGTCTCACCACTGCGGGTCTTGAACATCTTGTGATCGGGCCCCAGCACGTTGCCGAAGGTCACGTGCTCGCAGCGCACGCTGTCCGGTAGCCAGTCGGCCTGGCGGGCGACCGCGAAGACCATCTCGAGGTGCTGGGCCTGGGGAACCCCGACGACGTAGAGCATCTCTTGGGCGTGCAGCGTGCCCACTCGGTCACGTATCGCCGCTAGGTCACTCGCGGCGTAGCCGTATCCCCCGTCACTCTTCCTCACGATGAGCGGCAACGGCTCGCCGTCGCGATTCTGGAACCCCTCAGGGAAGACGCACAGCGCACCTTCGCTCTCGACGAGTAAGCCCGCTGCCCGCAAGTCCTCGACGACACTTTCGAGCAGATGGTTGTAGTACGACTCGCCCACGACGTCCTCGGCGCTCAAGGTGACGTCGAGCTTGTCGTAGACCTCGCTGAAGTAGGTGATCGACTGATTGACCAGCACGTGCCAGAGTCGCAACGTCTCGGGGTCGCCACCTTGGAGGGCCACGACGCGCGCTCGGCTGCGTCCCTTGAAGGCGTCACTCGAATCGAACTTCGATCTCGCCTCGCGATAGAAGCCGTCCAGGTCGCCGATAGAGAGCGTGGAGGCCGCGGCCTGTTCCCCGAGGTCAACGAGGTGCTCGATCAACATCCCAAAGGGCGTGCCCCAGTCGCCCACGTGATTGCGCGCGATGACGTGGTGTCCCGCGAAGCGGTAGATGCGAGCCAGCGCGTCACCGATGACCGTCGAGCGCAGATGTCCGACGTGCATCTCCTTCGCCACGTTGGGCGCCGAGTAGTCAATCACCACGCGCTTGGGGTTCGGCGCCGTGGCGACGCCCAGTCGTTCGTCGGCGGCCAGCTCGCCGAGTTGACGATCCAGGAACTCGGTCGTCACCGTGAGGTTGAGAAAGCCCGGTCCGGCGACCTCGACGGTCGCCACGTCGGCGAGATCCAGCGACTCGATGATCGTCGCGGCGACCTCACGAGGTGGGCGCGAGAGACGCTTCGCGAGCGCCATCACGCCGTTCGCCTGGTAGTCACCGCGCTCCGAGGTCCGCAGCACCGGATCGGCCCCCATCTCCAGTGCGTCGAAGGCGACTTGGAGGCGCTCACGCAACGTTTCGTAAGTCGACGTCATGGTCCTCAGTCTCGCACTTGGCCCGAATGGGCTGGCGACGAGGCGGAAACGTCACGACCAAAACACGGCAGAATGGAGCCATGAGCTCTTCAATGGATTCCTTTCACACCAAGCGGACCCTCGAGGTCGGGAACCGGTCGCTGACCTACTTCTCACTCGATAACGAGGCGCTCGCTGGCTTCGGCGTCGAACGTCTCCCCTACTCCATCAAGGTGCTCTTAGAGAACCTCTTGCGCCACGAAGACGGCGTCAAGGTCACCCGCGAGGACATCGAAGCACTCGCTCGCTGGGCGGAGCGACCCTCCGAACACGGCGAAGCGGCCGGCGACGAGGCGCGAGAGATCGCCTTCACCCCCGCACGGGTGCTGATGCAGGACTTGACGGGCGTCCCGGCGGTCGTGGACCTGGCGGCGATGCGTGACGCCATCGTGGCGCTCGGCGGCGAGGCGAAGCGGATCAACCCGCTGGTGCCGGTCGAACTCGTCATCGACCACTCGGTCATCTTGGAGCGCACCGGCACCGCGACGAGCTTCGACGAGAACGTCGTGATCGAATACGAACGCAACATCGAGCGCTACACCTTCTTGAAATGGGCCCAGAGCTCCTTCGAGCAGTTCCGCGTCGTACCCCCGGGCATGGGCATCTGCCACCAGGTCAACCTGGAGCATCTCGGCAAGGTTGTCTTCGAACTCGAGGGCGTCGCCTACTTCGACACGCTGGTCGGTACCGATTCGCACACCACGATGATCAACGGACTGGGCGTACTCGGGTGGGGTGTCGGGGGCATCGAGGCCGAGGCCGGCATGCTCGGCCAACCGGCGTCGATGTTGATCCCGCCCGTAGTGGGTCTGCGCATCGTCGGGGCGACCCGCGAAGGCGTCACCGCCACTGACGTCGTCCTCACCATCTCGCAGTTGCTCCGTCAACACGGCGTGGTCGGCAAGTTCGTCGAGGCCTACGGTCCCGGGGTCAAGGCGCTTTCCTTGGAAACCCGCGCCACCATCGGCAACATGTCACCAGAGTACGGGGCCACCTGCACGATCTTTCCCATCGACCAGGTCACGCTCGACTACCTGTCCTTCACGGGGCGAAGCGACGACCTGCTCGCGCTCGTCGAGACGTACGCCAAGGCTCAAGGGGTCTGGCACCACGAACACGCCCCCGAGGCGATCTACTCCGAGTACGTCGAACTCGATCTGGCGAGCGTCGAGCCGAGCCTGGCGGGGCCGCGCCGTCCCCAGGACCGCGTCTCGCTCTCGGGCGCTCGCGGCGCGTTCCGCGAGGCGCTCGGGCATGAGCCCATTGAGGTCCACGGCGTCGAAGCGGCCGAGCACCTGCGCGACGGCGCGGTCGTCGTTGCCGCCATCACGTCCTGCACCAACACCTCGAACCCGGCGGTGATGGTCGCCGCGGGACTCGTCGCGAAAAAGGCCGTCGCGCGAGGTCTCACGGTCAAGCCCTGGGTCAAGACGTCCCTCGCCCCAGGTAGTCGCGTGGTGACCGACTACTTAGAGCGCGCGGAGCTCATCGAGCCACTGGACGAGTTGGGCTTCTACCTCGCCGGATACGGCTGCACCACGTGTATCGGAAATACCGGCCCGCTGCTCGAGGGCGTCTCCGAGGCGATCAACGAGCACGACCTTTCGGGCGTGTCGGTGCTCTCGGGAAACCGCAACTTCGAAGGTCGCATCCACCCCGACGTGAAGCAGAACTTCCTCGCCAGCCCGCCGCTGGTGGTCGCCTACGCCCTCGCCGGCACGATCGACATCGATCTCTCAAGCGAGCCACTCGGCACCGACACCGACGGAGCACCGGTGATGTTGGCCGACCTCTGGCCGAGTGACGCGGAGGTCGCCGAGGCCGTACGCGCTTCGATCACCCCCGAGATGTTCAAGACCCGCTACTCGAGCGCCTTCGGCGGCGACGAGCGCTGGCAGGCGGTGCCGACGACCAA